>NZ_JBQEMS010000007.1:0-83032 GCF_052044265.1 Sinorhizobium sp. 22678
GAAGGCGCCTACGGCAATGCGGAGCGCCGAACCCATGTCTGGCACCAACTGGTGAATGCCCCCGGCGAAGCACGTTCCGATCTCTGGCAAATGGTGGAGTTCTCCAAGCGCTTTACCACCGACGAAGTGTGGCCGGCCGAGACCCTCGACGCCAATCCGGGCTATCGGGGCAAGACCCTCTACGATGTGCTCTTCAAGAACGGCAATGTCGACCGTTTCCCCGCAAGCGAAATCAATATGGAATATGCCAACCGGGAAGCGGAGGCCTTCGGCTTCTACATCCAGAAAGGCCTTTTCGAGGAATATGCCTCCTTCGGGCGCGGACACGGGCATGACTTGGCGCCCTATGACCGCTACCATGAGGAACGGGGCCTGCGCTGGCCGGTCGTCGACGGCAAGGAGACGCTCTGGCGCTACCGGGAAGGGTACGATCCCTACGTGAAGCCTGGGGAGGGCGTGAAGTTCTATGGTCGCCCGGACGGCAAGGCGGTGATCCTCGCCGTTCCCTACGAGCCGCCGGCGGAATCTCCCGACGACGAATACAATGTCTGGCTGGTGACGGGTCGCGTCCTCGAGCACTGGCACTCCGGCTCGATGACGATGCGGGTGCCGGAACTCTACAAGGCGTTCCCCGGTGCCGTCTGCTTCATGAATGCCGGTGACGCCCGCGATCGCGGTATCAACCAGGGCGCCGAGGTCAGGATTGTTTCCCGCCGCGGGGAGATTCGAGCGCGCGTTGAAACGCGCGGCCGCAACCGCATGCCGCCCGGCGTCATCTTCGTACCCTGGTTCGACGCCAGTAGGCTGATCAACAAGGTGACGCTCGACGCAACCGATCCCATCTCCAAACAGACGGATTTCAAAAAATGCGCGGTCAAAATCGTCTCTGTCGCATGATGAGAACCCCTGGACCGACGCTGGGGGCGCTGTTGGCGATCCTGTTCGTCGCAACGGGAGCAATCGCGCAAATGGCCGACAAACGGGTGCCGGAGCTTTCCGGCCCGCCGCAGGAAATGGGCGAAGTAGAGGCGCACCCGATCCCGAAATGGGTCGTCGACGACGTCCGCAAGGAGCGCGCCTATCCCGACCAGCCGCCGGTCATCCCGCATTCGATCGAGGGCTACCAACTTTCGGTCAACACCAACCGATGTCTTTCCTGCCACAAGCGCGAACTCACGCAGGAGTCCGGCGCGCCAATGATCAGCGTCACCCATTACATGACGCGCGAAGGCCAGATGCTCGCGGACGTTTCGCCGCGGCGCTATTTCTGCACAGCCTGCCACGTGCCGCAGGCCGACGTGCGACCGCTCGTCGGCAACACCTTCCGGGACATGAGCGAGATGGGCGTCAAACAGGCGGGGAGCGAGTAGGCCATGGCCCGCATCAAGCGCCTCCTGCTCTGGGTGTGGAAGATTCTGACCACGCCGGCCGCAACGCTCAGCCTCGCCTTTTTGACACTCGGCGGCTTCGTCGGCGGTGTGGTCTTCTGGGGCGCCTTCAACACCGCCTTGGAGCTTACCAACACGGAGGAGTTTTGCGTCTCCTGTCACGAGATGCGGACCAACGTCTATGAGGAGCTGACGCGCACCATCCATTTCTCCAACCGCTCGGGGGTCAGGGCATCCTGTCCCGACTGCCACGTGCCGCATGAATGGACGGACAAGATCGCCCGCAAGATGCAGGCCTCCAAGGAAGTCTGGGGCAAGATTTTCGGGACCATCAACACCCGCGAGAAGTTCCTAGACCACCGCCTGGAACTCGCCAAGCACGAATGGGCGCGGCTCAAGGCTAATGACAGCCTGGAATGCCGCAACTGTCACTCGTCACCGGCGATGGACCTGTCGAAGCAGACGCAGCGCGCCGCAGAAATCCATACCCGCTATCTGCTGCCGGGCAGGGCGACCTGCATCGACTGCCACAAGGGCATCGCCCACGAGCTGCCGAACATGGAGGGCGTCGAGCCCGGCTGGAAACTCCCGCCCGAACTCGAAGGAGAGACGATGCCTTCTGCTTCGGCAATCAACGATCTTAAAAAGGCAATGAATGATGCCCACAGGGTAGCCTATGGAAACTGATGAGCAGCTCGCAAGATTGCGCGAAGCGTTCCAAACTGCTGATGGAACGCTTGCGAGCGGCTTCGCTACGAACGAGCTACAACACCTATGGGGACACGATCCTGGCGCGCGTGCCTGAAGCTTCGATGCTTTCCTGTATTCTAACTGACTTTAGCGCTGCCCGGTATAACTGAGGCCATTCGACGGTTTACTGGGAATTGTCGACCGCTCTTGATTACAATCAACGACGACAATGGTTCGCGAGCTTAAGGTAGCTGCAATGCGTGCTTTTGAGGCGCTCTTTCGAGAAAACCAGGTTTTTGGGCAGTTTCACTGTGGACCAGACGCTGCCCCCTGGTCTTTCTAAGAGAGACTATGGAGATCACAGATGCGACCATTGCTGGGCATTTTGGTTGCCCTACTGGCAATCGGGGCAGAGCACTCCAACGCCGCTGCAGGAGAGGAAGCTATGCAGGACTCAACCGAATACATTCCAACTCTCCGCGAGATCATGACGAAGATTGAGCTCAGTCGCTCCAAACTCTGGTATTCCGTAAAGCTGAGGAACTGGATGTTGGCCCGCTACCAACTTGGAAAAGTCAAAGCTGAATTTGGCGCCGCCACGCGATTTCATCTCCTACCGGCTTCAGCACTTGCCGGCACTAATAATGTTGTGGATTTGATTGAGAGCTCCATAAGGGCAAAAGACGACGAGCTATTTGAAGAGTCCTTTGCCAAGATGACGGCCGAATGCAACAATTGCCACAAGGCAGCAGGGAAGTCTTTCCTGCACGTTGGGACGCCCAGTGCTTCGCCTCTGCCGTGACAAAATTCCAATCGAGCAAACACTAGAGACATAAGTTCTGAAGCACGCGGTACTCCACGATTTCAATGCCTCGAGCGCCGTGCAACTTGATGATGCCCTTGTTCTTCAGCTTTGTAAGCGAACGCGAGACGGTTTCGATCGTCAGCCCGAGGTAGTCGGCAACATCAGTGCGGGGCATGAACAAGTCGAACCGATGCGAATGACCTGAGCGATCCGACATTTCGAGCAGGAAGGCAGCGACCCTTTCAACGGCACTTTGGCGGCCAATGACCAGTTGGTGTTCCTGAGCAGACACGAAATTCTCCAACACCGCAGGAAATAAGCCCTGCCATATGTGCGGGCCTTCGTGGAGACTGACGCTCTTTAAGCCAGTGACGCCTATCGCTTCGGCGGTGGACCGGTGCAGGTCCTCGTTCTGCAAGCCGAACCAGTTTCCCCCAAAATGGAATGCTAGGATCTGTCGTCTCCCGTTTGCAAGCACGCGGTACACGCGGACGGCCCCGTATTCTACGTGGTAGGCTTGACCAGCCTTCTCTCCGGACGAGTAGATGCTTTGTCCGTCGACAAAGCTGCTGATCCGCCTCGACTCGAGGCCACCATGCGTGCGCCGTCCCACGTGGATGGCGCCCGTAAGCCTTCGCGAGGAAGGCAACAATGAAGTGTGCATCAATTCGACTCCCAAACTATGCCCGTCGCCCGCCTACGACCCGATACGGCAGATCTTCATTGTGTTCGCGCGTTGAGCGCGAACTCCGCTCTCACCACGGCTCTGACGCCCAGGTGAACAGAAAAAGCTCGAATTAGATGGGACCACTTGGCGCCCCGAGGGCCTGCTCAATTTCCGCCGCGAGGCTCTCTACCAGGCTCCTGAACTCCGCGCGACGCTCGTCGCGAACATGGAAAGGGAGCTGATCGGCGTGAGCAAGCGCATTTTCTGCGGCAGCGAAGTCCTCGCACATCCCCCTGAAACTCTCATCGCGGATCGACAACTCCCTAATCTGCAATGAGCGCGCCGGGAATCGACGCAAGGCTGCTGCCAGGCCGTGTTCTCCGTCGCTCCCTCCCAATCGAGCGTTCATTTCGCTCCTCCCCTCCGGATTCGAAATGAAATACAACTTTAATATATCGCTGTAATATATATTCCCTTTGGTCGGGTGCGGACGTAAGATACGGGAGTTTACAATTCCGCTGGACACAATCTTGCATTGTGGCCATGGGGGACGGACATGCTACACGCAGACCAGCAGGGCGTCCGGGTCGACCCCACAACTGCTCTACCCACGGACGCGGAAATTCTTGCACAACTCGATCGAATTCGGTTCAGCACCGAGTTCGAAGCGCCGGAACGCGCCCGCAAATTTCTGGCCTATGTCATTGAGGAGACGCTCGCAGGCCGCTCGGACCGCATAAAGGCCTATTCGATCGCAACCGAGGTCTTCGGCCGCGACTCTTCTTTCGATGCACAGACGGATCCGGCCGTACGGATTGAAGCGGGCCGTATTCGACGGGCGCTCGAACGCTACTACCTGGTCGCGGGGCGGATGGACCCTATCGTTATACGAATACCGAAAGGCGCCTACGTGCCGACATTCGAAAGGCACGGCAACGCACAGGCCGAGGCCGCTCTCGACCCCTTCGCGGACGCGGGTCCGATTTCCTCCGTTGAGCGCTCTCGGCAGATATGGATTTGGGGCGGGATGGCAGCGCTCGCTTTCGCACTCGGTGGTCTCGCCGCAAACACCATGCTTCCCCCAACAACGACTGCAGAAAATACCGTGAACAGCAATCGTGTTCGGCCAAACATCCCGAAACTGATTGTCACACCATTCGAGGATCTCTCCGGAACACCGCAGTCAGCCATGATCACACGAGGGCTTGCCGACGAGGTCGTTGGAAAGATCGCCAGGTTCAAGGAGATCATCGTCGTCACCCATCACAAAACAAGGGACTCACCGGAGACGGCCGACGACCCCGCCTATGCGCTGGAGGGGCGGGTTCGCATCGACGGCGGAAGGCTTCGGCTTGGAATACGGCTTGTCCACCGGTCCGATGGATCGGTGGTGTGGGTGAGCAACTACGATGAAAGTTTGGAAACGCACAAGATAATCGATCTTCAGGAGAATGCCGCCGCCGCGGTGGCGACCGCTGTGGCACAACCCTATGGCGTCGTCTTCCAGGCAAACGCGACACAGTTCACACAGTCGATTCCGGACGATTGGGAAGCATATGCCTGCACTTTGGCCTATTACGGCTATCGCAGTGATTTGAACCCGCAAACGCACGGGTCCGTTCAAGAGTGCCTTCAGCATGCGACTCGACAATTCCCAAACTACTCCACGGCTTGGGCGCTTTTGTCGATGACTTTTATCGACGAGCTTCGATTCCGGTACCGCCTCGAACCTTCGTCATCAGTATCGTTGGAGCAGGCGATCGAGGCGGCAGCGCGGGCCGTAGAACTGGATCCGCAGGACGTTCGCGCTCTGCAGGCGCAAATGCTCACTTTGTTCTTCCGTGGCGAAGTCGATGCAGCCCTGGCTGTTGGCGCGCGCGCGTTTGCCATCAATCCGAACGACACTGAACTCGCCGGCGAATATGGTTTCCGGCTCGCGCTTTCCGGTCAATGGCGTCGCGGCTGCGAGCTCGTGTCCGAGACTGTGGCGCGGAACCCCGGTCCGGTGGGATATTTCGAGTCAGCCTTGGCGGTCTGTTCCTATATCAACGGCGATTACGTGGCCGCTGAGCGGTGGGCGCGCTTGGCCGACCTTCGCGCGAACCCAATCTATCGAGTTATATTGCTCGCCATACTTGGAAAGCTCGGCAAGACGGACCAGGCGCATGAGGAGCAGAAATGGCTTGAGGCGAACGTGCCAGGCTTCCTCAATAACATCCGAAAGGAGGTCGCCTTACGGATTCGCCGTCCCGAAGACCAAAAACGCTTCATCGAGGGGTTGCGTGAGGCGGGTGTATCAATACCGGAAATGTGAACAATGGTCGTTGCCGGAAGGACAATCCAATTCGACCAACCACGCTCATGTTGCACGCGGCAATCGTGAAGACGCGGGCATAGCCCTTTCCGCCGCCGTATCCGGACGCATCCAGATCATCAGCAAGTCGTGGAACACACTCAGGATAATCGGTCCCAGGAACAGGCCGATCAAGCCATACGAAAGCGTACCTCCGAGCACCCCTAGCAAGATGACAAGCGTCGGGGTTGAAAGGCCGCGCGCCACGAGGATCGGCTTCATCACATTGTCAATGATAAAGAGCGGCATGAGCAAAAGCGTGAGCAGGACGGCCGGACCGAAGTCCATCTGCACCCAAGCCCAGATCATCACTGGCACTAACACCAGCGCAGGCCCGATCTGGACGATGCAGAGAATGAGGACCATGAAGGCGATCGCACCGGGTGCGGGAACCTTGAACAGATGCAGGACTAACGCGCAGAGAAACGCCTGCAGCAGCGCGACGCCGATTACGCCGCGGGCTACGTTGCGGATCGTTGCCGCCGCCAACCGGACGAAACCAACGCCTCTGTCTCCACCCACCCTGTCGGCGAGGCCTTCCGCAGTCTCCGCGAGACGCTCCCCGGATCTGAAGAGAAATCCAGCAACAAGGACGGAAACCACGAAGCCTAGCAAGTCGATACCTATACTTGCGAGCTTGCCCAAAACCTTGCTCCCCGCCTGCAGCAGCGACGGCTCGATTTGCCTCAGAGCGGCTTCAAGGTTGTCTGATGCCATGCTCCAGCCAGCATGAATGCGTTCGCCGACCAGCGGCCAGTTCCGGATACTTTCCGGCGGTACAGGCACCAGCAGCGAACCCTCGTCCAGCCTTGCAAGCAGCGCCTGAACTCCTTCTGCAAAGCTTATGGCAATCGCCGCGAGCGGGCCGACGATGATGACCAGACAGACCAGCGTGATCAGGGTCGCTGCCAATCGAGGCCGCTGCCCAAGCATGACTGAAAGAGCAAAATAGGCCGGATAAAGAGCGACAGCCAGTATCGCGGACCAGATAAGAATTATCGCAAACGGGGCGATCAAAGTCAGGGACCAATAGGCGAACAGTCCCACAATGCCGATCCGCGCGATCTCCGTGATCTTCGCCTCGATCGATGATCGACCGGCTGGATCGTCCCGGACCGGACTCGTTGGTGATGGGTCCTTGTCCATTCTTGCGCCCTCATTCGAAGAGCAGAAAGAGCGACCCGGTAAGCTGCCGATGCGCCCGCGAGCTGCCCGCATTTTCGACTTGCTGCAAAGCAACTTTAACGAAATTCTTAGCAAGAACTTCAACCGCCGTCGCCCGTTCGGCTCCAACGATGCTACGCCTCGTGTGGCCGAGTTGCAGTAACATACCGTAGCATACGTCACGCCATGTTTTGCAACTGGATGCCGCTGTTTAGAAATAGACGGAGACGATAAGACCTGTGGTGGGGAGCCGACAGGCGTCGCACTTGACGATTGATTGCGATCAATGCCGGTCGCACATTTTTTGCGTAGCATAAAACCTGAACAATCAAGGCGATGGGTTCCCGCCTCTTTCTGCCTGCTATGGCTTTAAGCGTTCGCCGCAGCAATTGAGTTCTTGCCGGCCCGGAAGAAGGGGAGCGCAGAGATGGAAGATTCCTTGCACCCGGCTGCAACCACTCATTTGCCGCCTTTCATCACCGCGCCGGGGGAAACGGACGTCCTGTTCAATGTGATGATCGTCTTCGTGCTGCTCATGGTCTTCCTGGTCGGCATTCTGTATCTGCGGCTGCACGCGCTTCCCGAACACATGGCACATGGCGCAAGCAAGACGCAGTTGCAAATTATCGGCGCCTTGGGTCTGATCGCACTCTTCACCCACAACCACCTATTCTGGATCGCCGCACTGCTGCTTGCCATGGTCGAGTTTCCGGACTTTGCCTCCCCTGTCAGGTCGATCGCCCGCTCGCTCGCCAAAATAGCACGACGCGAAGATATAGACTCGCGTGAGCCGAAGGAGAGAGCGGCTGCCTCCGAGCCTTCGCCGAAAGCTTCCCCTTCGGAGTCGCCGACGACAAGCGAGCCACAATGGGTGCCGCTCGAAATCGCGCCGGCGCCCCACGACGACAAGATCGGGCGGAGGGGTTGAGCCATGCTGGAGTTCCTGATTTGCTCGCTGCTCACCATCTTCCCTGACTATCTTTTTCGCCGCTATATGCAGGGCAAGCGCATCGGCCGCGAAATTAATCTCTATTCGATGTGGTTCGAGCTTCGTTACGGCATCACCGCCTGCGTGATCCTCACCGTCTCGCTGATCACGATGATCTTCTACTTTCATCCCTCGACCAGCAACGTTACCGCAATCTTCCGGACCATCACCATCCTGCCGGAGTCGAACGGCCGGGTGGCAGAGGTCTATGTCGCCACCAACGAGAAGGTAGCGGCCGGCGCCCCGCTCTTCCGTCTCGATAACAGCGAGCAACAGGCGGCTGTCGAAACAGCACGGCGGCGCGTCTCGGAAATTGAAGCCGAGACGACCGTGGCGAGGAGCGAGCTGGCCTCCGCGGACGGCCTGATCGCCCAGGCTGAAGGGGCCTACCTTCAGGCGCTGAACGAGCTTACGACGCAGGTCGAATTGAACGAGCGTAATCCCAACATTGTGGCGAGGCGGGAAATAGAGCGGCTGCAGGTCGCCGCGGACGGCCGCAAGGGCGCGCTTGCCGCGGCCGTCTCGAACAAGCAGACGCTGGAGACGAAGATCGCCTCCCTCCTGCCGGCGCAAAAGGCGAGCGCCGAAGCGGCGCTTGCCCAGGCTCAGGTGGAACTGGACAAGACGACCGTACGCGCCGGCGTGGCCGGCACCGTTCAGCAATTTACCCTTCGTTCCGGCGACATCGTCAATCCGATGATTCGCTCCGCCGGCATCCTCGTGCCTGACGGTCGGCGTATTGGCCTAATTGCCGGTTTCGGCCAGATCGAGGCCCAGGTGATGAAGGCCGGAATGATCGCCGAGGCAACCTGCATCGGCAAACCCTTCACAATCATCCCGATGGTGGTCACCGAAGTCCAGGAAGTGATCGCCGCCGGTCAATTCCGCCCGACGGATCAGCTCGTCGACGCGCAGCAGTTGGCCCGCCCCGGTACCCTGACGACCTACCTCGAGCCGCTCTATGAAGGCCAGCTTTCCGGTATCCCACCCGGCAGTAGCTGCATTGCCAATGCGTACACGAGCAATCACGAAGAGCTGCATACTCCAGGAATCAGCACAACGCGCTGGCTGTACCTGCATGTCATCGACGCGGTCGGGCTCGTACACGCGGCTATCCTCCGGCTGCAAGCCCTGCTCTTGCCCGTCCAGACGCTGGTCCTAACAGGGCATTGATGCGGAGGCCGGCTGGATGCGTCTGTCCCTCCCCCGCCCTGCCCTTTTTGAAAATCTCGGTAGCTACCAGGTGGGCTGGTTGCGCAGTGACATTTCTGCCGGGCTTGCCATTGCCGCCGTCGGCCTGCCAAGCGCCATCGCCTATCCGGCAATAGCCACCCTTCCTCCCGAGACCGGCCTTTATGCTAGCATCACGCCGCTGGTAGCCTACGCGCTTTTCGGCCCTTCACGGCAACTCATCGTCGGACCGGATGCAGCCACGATGACCATACTCGCCGCGGCCCTTGCCGCGGTGTTCGCCACCCCGGGCATAACAACGGACCGCGTAACCGCGGCGGCTTTGCTCGCGCTCGCCGTCGGGGTTTTGTGCCTCATCGCCCGTGCCGTTCGCCTCGGGGTGCTTGCGACCTTTCTGTCCCGCCCGATTTTGACGGGCTTCTTCGCCGGCATTTCCCTGTCCATCCTGATCGGACAGATCAAAAGGTTCACGGGGGTTGCTATCGAGTCGGAGGGCCTCGTCACGCCCGTGCTTGAGCTGGCGAGGAAGGCTGGTTCGATCCATTTGCCCTCCTTGGCGCTTGGCGTGGGGTGCTTTGCAATGCTGCAGGTCGCCCCTGCGCTGCGCTCCCCGATCCCTGGCCCCGTGATGGTTGTAGTTCTCTCGGTTGCGCTTTCATTTCTCTTCGATTTCGAGGGACGAGGTATCGCCGTTGTCGGCAGCATCCCAGAAGGTCTCCCGTCAATGACATTGCCTGAAATGGGAGACCTCCCTTTGGATGAGTTGCTGGTCGGCGCAGCCGCGATTTTTCTTGTCAGCTTCGGCTCGGGCGTTATCGCAGCGCGCAGCTTCGGTGCGCTTGGGGGATATCGCGTCGATCCGAACCGCGAACTCACCGGGTTTGGCGCTGCGAACATCGCGGCCGGATTTTTTGGAGCGTTTCCGGTTACGGCCTCCGACTCACGAACGGCCGTGAATTTCGCCGTGGGTGGCCGCTCCCAGGTCGCAAGCGTGATAGCGGCGGCGGCCCTAATGGCGGTGTTGCTGTTTCTCGGAGACATCCTGCGTATCCTGCCGATCCCCGCGCTCGGCGCGATTCTGGCTGCGACGGCGCTCAGCCTGATTGATCTGGGCGCGTTGAAGCAGATCTGGCGCGTTAGCCGCATGGAGTTCGTCTTTGCGCTGATCGCCATGTGGGGACCGATCGGGCTCGGGGTTCTCAACGGTGTCGTGATCGCGATCGCAGCGACGCTGGTCTACCTTCTTCGGCAAAGCATGTATCCGCGTGACGCACTCCTCGGGCGCGTTCCCGGCCGCGACGGCTTCTATAAATTGCATCGCGAGCCCGAGGCACGACCCGTGCAGGGCTTCGGCGCGTGCATGATCCAGGGTAGCCTCCTGTTCTACAACACCGACTATATCCAGACGCGCCTGACCGCCATTGCCGATGGTCTGCCAGCGAATACCCGCTGGCTAGTGATAGATGCAAGCGCGATACCGCAGATCGACAGCACCGCAACGGCCATGCTCGAGGAAGTGCACGGAGAGCTAAAGGAGCGCGGCATAGCGCTGGGATTAGCGGAACTGCACACCGATGCCCGAGCCATGCTCGATCGCGCCGGCGTTATCGACAAGATCGGACGTGCAATGATTTTCGAGGGAATGGAGGACGCGCTCCTCGCCTTTGAGACAGGAAACCTTGGTGCTGCCGCTTAGCGGCGTCCGGCTTCAGAAAATTGTTTCGAAAGCAACCGAGAGCAACGGAGGGAAGGATGGGCAAGCGCAAGGACAACAAGAAGAAGAACAACCACTGGAGCCCGGCGAACAACGAGCTTAGCGAGAGGCAGGAGGTCGAGAGACGGTCGAATGGCGACTACGCCAAGGAGCTCGGGCGATTGCAGGAGGAGATCGCCCATCTCCAGGCGTGGGTGAAAAAGACCGGTGCCCGCATCGTCATTGTCTTCGAGGGGCGCGACGCGGCGGGAAAAGGTGGTGTTATCAAGCGCTTTACGGAGCGAGTCAGCCCGCGCGTCTTCCGCGTCGTCGCTTTGCCGGCGCCGACCGACAGGGAGAAGACGCAGATCTATATGCAGCGCTATATTCAGCAGCTTCCGGCAGCCGGCGAAGTCGTGATCTTCGATCGGTCCTGGTACAATAGACCCGGCGTCGAGCGCGTCATGGGCTTCTGTAGCGAGGAGAAGGCCAAGCGGTTTCTTGAACTCGCACCGCGGTTTGAGGCGGCGATGATCGAGAGCGGCATCGTCCTGCTCAAATACTTTCTGGATGTTAGCGAAGATGAGCAGGAACGGCGTTTCCGCCAGCGCATCGACGATCCGCTGCGCCAGTGGAAACTCAGCCCGATGGACATTGAATCCTATCGCCGCTGGTGGGACTATACGCGGGCCTACGACGAGATGATTCGGATGACCGACACCGACTATGCTCCTTGGTGGATCGTCCCATCGAATGACAAGAAGCGAGCGCGCATCAACTGCCTCTCACATATTCTCTCGTCGATCCCCTACGAAAGGGTGAAGTTCGAGGAACCGGATCTCGGCAAGCGCCAGAAGCGGCCTGGCGACTTCGTCTCGGACACCAGGATCCGCCGGACAGTACCGGACGTCTTTTGAATGGAAGCCGCTCTTCCTGAAGAAAACATGTTGAAGTGCGAATTGCCGCGGCCTCGTCAAGTGACCCGCTTGGCAGCGAAGGTGCGGCTTCGGCACTTGAAGTGCCAGAGCCGCACTTCTGAAAGGAGGGCGCTAACCCGTTGAAACGAGGCACTTCCGGAAAACCGCCTCAGACCTTGTCTGGCGCCCAGTTCAGAAAGAAGCCGACGTCACCCGGGATCCCTCCAGGAAAGTTGATGATCATTGCCTTCAGCTTGTAACCCTGCGGCTTCCCGTAGGTCTGATAGCGCTCGAAGAATTCTTTCGCCTTTCCCTGCAAGGTCTCCGGCCAATCGCGGTCGCCGCTGTTGATCGCCCGGCCATTATCCGAACAAAGCTCGGAAGGAAAGCTGTAGACCATCGCCTCGAACTTGCCCGCCTTCACGGCGTTCATGACGAGACGGCGCACCATGGCGATCTCTTCTTCCGTGACGTGCTTCTTCAAAAAATCGGCAGCGAAGTCGGCATGCTTTTGCTCCTCGATCGTCTTGAGCTTTCTATCCCTGTCCATTTCCTCCATTTCGCGCTGGAGGACCTGCTTGCGGAGATCCTCAGCACTCAGAGGCGTTCCACTTGTGTTAACCTTATTCTGTTCCGGCATCGCTTTTTACTCCACTTCTGTTCAGGGGGACGGAAGTCTCTATCCATCAGAAAGATGGCTGTATGCTTTGCATCGACACGCGGTGTTCGACTTGGCCGGCTGTGCTAGAACGTTCATTCAAACGGTCGCCGGATTTGCCTGCCTTGCTTCAGGCACTTTCGTTCTCACCACGCGCCAGCCAAAAATTCCGAACGCAACCGCGAGTAAAGGGCTCACAACATTGAAGAAACAAAAGCTGGCATAAGCAGCAGTCGGAACACCAAGAGTCGCGGCCATATACGCACCGCAACTGTTCCACGGCACAAGTGGCGACGTCACGGTCGCCGAGTCTCCGACCACCCGCGACAGGACGACCGGCGCCATCCCGCGCGAGGCGAATGATGGACCAAACAGCCTTCCTGGAAGTGCGACTGAAATATACTGATCGGATGTTATGACATTCGAAAGTATCGAAGTGCCCACGACGGTCGAGATGAGCCCGGCAGCAGTCTCGGTTCGTGCGACCAAAGGCTCGACCAGTCGCTTCAGCAAGCCGGCGTGCTCCACGACAGCGCCAAACGCCAAGGCCGTGATGATGAGCCAGACCGTGTTCATCATGCTGGACATGCCTCCACGTGTCAGAATGAGATCAATGGACTTCTCCCCGGTCGAGGAAATGTAGCCATTGGCGAGTGCCGACCAGGCGCCCTTCAACAGTGCAAGCCCCAAAGGCAGGTCAGGCGCGGCGGCAAAGGCCGCGACGCTCTCGGGGTCATTCAAAACAGCGACGAGGGCACCCGCGAGCGCGCCGGCAAAGATGGCGACGAATGGTGGTAACCGCAATATGGAGAACAGAAACACCAGCAAGAGAGGGAGAAAGGACAATAGCGACACACTCACAGTGCTATCCATCTTGGCGAGCGCGCGTGTTGCGTCGAAATCGGCAGGCCGCCCGAGGAGGGCGAAGACGAGCAACGAGATTAAGAGCGAAGGTACCGAGGTCCAGAGTGACTCGCGAATGTGACTGTAGATATCGGACCCAGCCGTTGCGGTCGCAAGATTCACCGTGTCCGAAAGCGGCGAAGCCTTGTCGCCGAAATACGCTCCTGAAATGACCGCCCCTGCTGTGATCGCGGGGGACAGCCCCATGCTGGTCGCCACGCCCATCAGGCCGATGCCGATCGTTCCGGCAACCGTCCAGGAACTGCCAATGCTGAACGCAACCACGGCGCAGACGAGCGCGGCCGTCGCGTAGAAGTAGGTCGGATTAAGCAGCATGAGCCCATAGTAGATCATCGAGACGATGGTACCGCTCATCGCCCAGGTACCGATGAGCGCCCCGACGGCGAGAAGGATGAGTATCGCCGGCAGTCCGGCTGCGATGCCCTCGACCACAGCCTGACGAACGCCTGCCCACGGCAACCCGTTCTTGTAGGCTACCCACGCGGCAACGATGCCGCAGAACAGCAAGGCGATCTGATTGGGGCCGGATGATGCATCGTTGCCGAACAGAACGAAGGAAAGCGATAGAAGGATTACAAGCGCGATACAGGGTAAGAGTGCGTCGAACAGTGACGGCGCAACTGGGCCGCCTTGCGGGCCCACGGTGGCCTCGTGGACGTTTTCGTTCATGTTAGCTCCCCATGGACGCCATGTTCCGCTTATGCCAGGTCATGTCGGGGAAACTCGAGTTGATGATGGTGCCCCGCTCGCCGTTTAGGATTGCTCCAATGTCCTGCAGTGCGCCAATCGCGGCGGTCTGGCCGGTTTGCCTGGCGAAGTGGCAAGCGGCCTCGACCTTCGGACCCATCGACCCCGCCGGAAAGGAATAGGCTCCAAGCTTCTCCGGATTGGTCTTGAAAATCGCCTTCTGCTCGGCCGTTCCCCAGTCGGTGAACACGGCTTGCGCGTCCGTCGCCATGATGAGCAGATCCGCAGAAAGCTCGCGTGCAAGCAGCGCTGAGCAAAGGTCCTTGTCGATGACCGCCTCGACGCCGCGGAGCACCCGCTCCTTGTCTCTTTCATACATGGTTGGAATACCGCCGCCGCCGGCGCAGATCACGATGGTTCCATGGTCCAGCAGCCATCGTATCGGGCGAATCTCGAATATTCGCCTGGGAATAGGAGACGGAACCACCCGGCGCCATTTCTTGCCGTCCTGCTTGAAGACCCAACCTTTTTCCTGGTGGAGGTTTCCTGCCTCCTCCGCCTCGTACACAGGCCCGACGAACTTCGTTGGATTCTGAAACGCCGGGTCGCTGCCCTCGACCTCTACCATCGTCAGCAATGTCGCAAGGGGCTGCTCAAACGGAAGTAGATTGCCAAGCTCCTGCTCCAGCATGTAGCCGATCATACCCTCGGTCTCTGCACCGAGCACATCGAGCGGATAGGCCTCGTCAGCCCTATACGCTGCTCCCTGAAGGGCAAGCAACCCCACTTGCGGCCCATTGCCATGCGTGATCACGATCTCGTGCTCGGCAGCAATCGGAGCGATTGCCTCGGCTGCGATCCTGATGTTGCGGCGCTGCACATCCGCGGTCATCGGCTCGCCGCGTTTGAGGAGGGCGTTGCCACCTAATGCGATGACGACACGCATGCTCAATCCCCCAGCGTTGCGACAAGCAGGGCCTTGATCGTGTGCAAACGGTTCTCCGCCTGCTCGAAGGCGATGTTCGCCTCGGATTCGAAGACGTCGTCTGTAACTTCGAGACCATTGTCCATTCCGTAGTCGCTGGCGATCTGCTTTCCGAGCGTTGTCTCGGTATCGTGAAAAGCCGGCAGGCAATGCATGAACTTCACTTGCGCGTTTCCGCTCGCCTTCATCAAATCTGCATTGACCTGGTACGGCGTCAGCAACTGGATTCGCTCTTTCCACACCTCCTTCGGTTCGCCCATCGAAACCCAAACGTCGGTATGAATGAAGTCGACGCCCTGGACAGCCGCCTCCGGTTCGTCGGTGACTGTCAGGCGCGCTCCCGATTGCTCTTTGAGTTTCTCGGCGATGCTCCGATATTCTTCCGAAGGCCAAAGTGACCGAGGGCCACATATCCGCACGTCCATTCCCAAGAGACAGCCCACGATTAGCAAGGAATGCCCCATGTTCGACCGTGTGTCGCCCACATAGGCATATTTGATGTCGGCGATGGGCTTGTCCGCGTGTTCACGCATGGTCATCACGTCGGCGATCATCTGCGTAGGATGATATTCGTCGGTGAGGCCGTTATAGACCGGTACACCCGCATATCGGGCGAGCGTCTCCACACCGTGTTGGGAAGAGCCGCGATATTCAATGGCGTCATACATGCGACCGAGGACGCGGGCCGTATCCTTGAACGATTCCTTGTGACCGATCTGCGAACCGGCGGGATCGAGGTACGTGACGTTGGCACCCTGATCGGAGCAGGCTACTTCAAAGGCGCACCGGGTACGGGTCGACGTCTTTTCGAAGATGAGGCAGATTTCTTTCCCTTCCAGGTGTTTCTGCTCCGTACGCGCATATTTAGCCCGCTTCAGATCTCGCGCGAGATCAAGAAGGTAACGAAACTCGCGCGGTGTGTAGTCCTGCACCGTCAGAAGCGAGCGATTGCGGAGATTGAAACTCATGATGCTGCTCCATTTGCCAAACTCAGGATGGGGAATTCTTCAATAGGCCGGCTCTCGCCAGATTGGACATGTCATGCAATGGCCTCCACCTCGCCCGCGCCCCAGCTCCGCACCCCGGATCGTGATGACCTCGATGCCCGCCTTTCTCAGAAGCGTGTTCGTGTGCGTGTTGCGGTCGTAGGCGACGACGACGCCGGGCTCGAGCGCGACAACATTGTTGCCGTCGTCCCATTGCTCGCGTTCCGCCTCGTAAGCGTTGCCGCCGGTGGCGACTGTTCGAAGCTTCTGAAGGCCCAGCGCCTCGCTGACGACTTCGAGCATAGGACGCTCTTCCACCCGCACCTCGAAATTGCCGTCGTCATCGACCGGGTGAAGGCTGTAGCAGCGGATCTGTTCGACGACGTCGGCAAAAAGTGTCACGACATCACGGTCGCAGAAGCTGAACACCGTATCGAGATGCATGGCCGCCCGGCTCTTCGGCATCAGGCAACCGATGACGCGGCTCGCCGCACTGTTCTTGAAGAGAGCCTGAGCCACCTGGCCCACCGCCTGATAGGTGGTCCGCTCGCCCATGCCGACGAGCACAGTTCCGTTGCCGATTGGCATGACATCACCGCCCTCCATCGTGGCGTTTGCAAACTGATCATCCGAGTCCCCCCACCAGATGCTGAAATCGCCGCCCCTGAAAGTCGGATGGAACTTATAGATCGCCCGCTGTATCAGCGTTTCGGCGCGCCGCGCCGGCCAGAACATCGGATTGCAGGTCACGCCGTTATAGATCCAGCAGGAGGGATCGCGCTGGAAAAGCGTATTGGGAATCGGCGGAACGACGAATTCGAGTGCTCCGAAGGCGCCCACCATCAGCTTCTTGCCGCTACCTTCGGGAAGATCGGCAATAGCGATGCCGCCGATGAGGTACGCAGCCAATTGTTTCGAATCCATTTCGTCGAGCCACGGGCGCATCGCTTCGGCGATTTGGGAGCCCATGACGTTGGGCGTGATTCGACGATCGAGGACGAACTTGCGCGCATCCGCATCCGCGAGCGTCTCGCCCAGGAGATCATGGAGTTCGAGAACCTCAACTCCTCTTTCCTGCATCTTCAGAACGAAATCGAAATGATCCTTCTGCGCTTCGTGAACCCAGATGACATCATCGAACAGCAGGTCGTGGCAGTTGGCCGGCGTCAACCTCTGATGCGCGAGTGACGGCCTGCACACCATGACGGTTCTGAGCTTGCCCACTTCCGAATGGACACCAAACTTGCGCATGCGCGTTTCCTCCTTCGACCGGAATCTCTCTTGCCTTGACCGATCAGGCTCAGAGCGGACTTAATTTTCCGATCCACAGCAGATAAGCGGCGATGACCGCGAGCACGACGAGCGGTGCGGCAAGCCACATTTCAAATCCGGCAAACACCTGTTCTCCTTGTTCTCTTCTGGCCCTCGCGTAGACGAGGAGACCGGGGGCGAACAGGACCGAGCACATCAGGAGGTAACTGAGACCGGCGGCATAAACCAACCAGACGCCGTAGAGTGTGGCCAGTGCTCCTATGGCGATGTCCCGGCTTCGGCCGGGCACGCCCTGATACGTCTCTCCGCTCAATGCCAGCTTGAGGGCAAAGGCTCCGGGGGGCGCGGCGCGCGACATATCCGACAGCAAGTTGAAAACACCGCCCCCGATCATCGAGCCCACGACAAGAGCTGTGAGCGGGAGGAGAGTGAGTTTGTCGGAATGCACCTCGGTTTTGAAGGTGCCCTCATGGGCGATCGCCATGTCCCCTCCAAATCGCATGCAGTTGTTTGCATTCAGGCGTTTTCAGCTCGTCGGGCCTAACCTTGCGACGGCCGTCTTTGCGCGAGACGTGCCCGTTTGACAGCGGCAACTTTAGGAACGAGCAGAGTGAATGTCATTGATTTGAGACAAATGCGGATTCGCTCTCAGGTTCTCCCGGGAGCTCCCGCTCGGTGACGCGTCGACGAAGCCGTCGGCTGATGGTTGGGGCGCGCAGAGGTCCACGGAGATCACGGCCGGCGACATTTGGGAAATACTGGTCGTTTGCTATCGCATCCACGAAAGCCACATGCGCCACAAATGTGTGAGGAATTCTGCCGCCTCTTGTCTGCGATTAACGACTTCAGCTGCGGTCACTAATAAAAGGGAGAACTGCCAACACGCAGGAGGGATTCGAGCGATGTGCAAACTCTCGAGAATTCGCACGGCGGTGGTTGCACTCTTTGCGGTGCTGGGCGCCCCGGTACCAGCTTCGGCGGAATTCGACTATTACGAAGGCATCGACATCAACCAGCGCGTCATCAACGGGCAGCTCGAGCCGATCAACAAGTTTCTCCTCAAGCGCAGAGTCGCTGTAGAACGGCCGCATCCGGGCGCTACGGGTGCGATAAACACTGAATTAGAGGCTGAGCCGCGCCGCTGCTGATCGCCTGGATGGCGCCGCGCCTGCCGGCGATCGCATCCGCCGCGCTCAAGTGCGCATTGTCGCCGCTCGCCGGCGGGGTCCGCAACTTCCCCCAGCGGACATGCGGAATTCTAGGTCCGCCGCAGCGCTCTCACCGTCTCCAGGAAGGCGATCAAAGCACGGCGGGCGCCGCGCTGCTTCCACACCATTGCAAGATCCCAGGTGAGATCATCCGGCATTCCCGCCAGCGGCACCATCGCCACACCCTCCACCGGCATCGAACGGGCCCCTTAGGAACAAATGCCACGCCCATACCCGCCGCGAGCAGGCTCAAGATAGTGTGCATCTGGCGAGCCTCCTGGCTGACGCGCGGCACGAAACCGGCCTGCCGATAGGCACTCATCAGCCGGCCGTGGAGCGTTGGCCCCTGCATATGCGGAAAGAGCACGAAGGACTCTTTTGAGAGTTCGTGCGGGTCCACAGGGCTCCGCGTGGCCAAGGGACTTGAAAGTGGAACCGCAAGGCAGAAGCGGTCGCGATCGATCAATTCGACCTTGAGCCCCGACACCCTTCAGGGCGGCGTGACGAACCCGACATCGACTGAGGCGTCCAGCAATCCTTCGAGCTGCGCGTCCGTCGACCGCTCGTCCAGGCAGACTTCAACCGTCGGGAAGCGTTCGCGGTGGGCGCGCAGAGCCGCAGGTAGAGGGCGGCGCTCGTGAATGTCAGCGTGATTTCGGCCAGATCCTCCGACGCGGCGCGACGAGCCATCCGTACGCTCTCGTCCACCTGCTGCAGCGTGCGCCGCGTCTCCGCCAGAAATACCTGGCCCGCAGGAGTGAGTTCGACGCGTCGCTGCGTGCGCGTGAAAACGGCCAGGTCGAGAGGATGAACCGAACCATCAAGGACGACACCGTCAGGCGCTCCCACTACCAGAACCACGACCAGCTCCGCCAGCATCTCCCCGACTTCGTTGCCGCCTACAACTTCGGACGCAGGCTCAAGACACTCAAGGGCCTCACCCCATACGAATTCATCTGCAAGGCATGGGCGTCGCAGCACGAACGCTTCACCCTTAATCCGCTCCACCAGATGCCGGGACTAAACATCTAGCCGTAACGGCGGCTACCGTTCACCTCTTTGCCGACGATTTCCCTGAGGATGGTCAAGGTTTCTCTGGCCGCTTCCTTGGGCGGCAGAGCCGTGTCGGCAACATTGCTGACAAGCTTCGTAATGTCGTGGTCGATACCCTTCTCCGACCAACGCCTTCCTTTGGCAACGGTGATGTAGACGGAGTAAGCGTGGTGCATCGTCCCGGGTCGTTCGCCGATAATATGGAGGATTCCCCTCAAGCTGTTTGGATCTGCCTTTTCGAACAGGACTTCGCCAATGCGGTAGCCGGCCCGTACTCTTCCGCTGGTGACCACGATGTTCTTGTCGCTCACCGTCACCCCAGCCTCGACAAGCAGCCTGCGCATCTCCTCGAGGTAGGGCGCAAGATGACCGTCATCCATGATAGCCTTGGCATTCAGACCATCCGAGATGACGATCTGCCCTTTGGGCATATCGTCTCCCCAGCCAGCTCTTATCTTTTCAATCTCCCGGACTGCTTCCGGACTAAGCAATTCACCTGTGCTCGGGTGGGCTATGTAATCGTTGCGGTCCTTCGACAAGGTCCGGACAGGCACGACATCCGGGACCGCGCCGATAAAGGCCGGCGTGAGCTCAGCCCAGAGAGATTGTTTCGCGTCGTCGTACAGATTCTTCACCTTGGCTGCGAGCGTCGGATTGAGATCGTAGATTTTTTCTCCGTGCCCTGTCGCAATGTCGACGCCTCTTTCTTCAACTTCTCGCATCTTCTGGCCGCCTTCGACGTAGATCGCGTCCTTGGAACGTTCATCCCCCTTGGCGAGGCGGTACTGGTAGTAAACCCAAAGGGGATTTCCGTAGTTTGCGGTGTAGCTGTTGTCTTCGCCAACGATTCCGATGCGCTTGTAAAAATCCCACATCGCATCATTGACCTTAAAGCCAAACTTGTCCCGCAGCCGCACATGATCCTGGAATGACGTGGAGAGATAGCTCAACATCGGGTCGTTCTTGGTGGGCAGAGCAATCAAATAAGCAGGATTTGCCGGCATAATCTGGTCCTGGCACCAATCCAGGTCTTCAAGGCTGACGGTCATGTGCAGCGTGGTGCATATATCGAGGCCGATAGTCAGGCCATGGAGCTTACCCATGACCATATCTTCGAGACAGCACCTGACCAATTGTTCGCGGCTCTTGAAGACCTCCGGTCCAATGAATCCGGCAACATCGTTGACATGAAGCCATGCACCCTCGGGCTGAACCTTCGCGAGCTCGATGCCTACGGCCCTGCTGAAGCCGTACTTTCGCGACTCAAGCACCATCATGTCAACGCCATTCGCTGCGCCGTTGGTGAATTCCGAACCCTGCCCGGTTTCGAAGTAAAGACCATATCTCTCCCCCTCCTTCGAACGTGCGTAGCTCAGAATTTTCTCGTTCGTGATGTCGAAGATCTTGTTGCAGTCATCTGTTCCAGCAAGACTTTGGAACATAGTGGAAACTGTTCCCGGGAATCTGTCGCCCGTTTCGGCTTGGACATCGATGTGGGCCAGGACACACCACGGGATCACATCCGACAGTCCGAACGTATCGACGATGTCCTTGAGCGCACGTTCAACCGCTACGACGCTGCTGACGGTGCTGTCCACTGGGTTGGTGCCAATGACAATGTCGCCGGTTGCATAAGAGAAGGCATCGAAGACCTGCCACATGATGTCAGCGGGATGGTCCGTGGGAGAATTCGGCTGGATTCGGGCGCCCATGTAACCCTTCGAACCCATCTTCGTGCCGGGCATCACATTGAATATCTTTTGACTGACTGAGACCAATTCCTCGTTGCTCATCAGCTTCGGGACTATGCCTATGGTATCGCTGGTCAGGCCATTCATGAGACCTTTGATCTTTTCCTCGGTCTCGGTCAGCAGAAATTCCTTCAGTTGACCCATCGTCCAGTCTTTGAGCTTCTCAAACTTGGCCTGATCCGTTGTCTGCCAGATTAACTTCTGCAGATCGTCCTCAAACAGCGGACGCTGGTGTAGATCCCGGATTCTCGTGTTTGCCAGGAGAGCGCGAGCATTTCTCCGGCTCGCCTCATTTTCGGCTCCCACTCCGATTGTATGATCTCCCTCCTTGAACTCATTCGCAGCGCCGATCACTTGTTGGTAAGCCGCTTGATCGAAACCACCTTTTATCCGACCGATATAGGCAAAGACGTCCTCGCCATGTTTCACGTCGTCGATGACAACGGTGCTTTCGTCAGAAGCGCTCTTAGCAACACGGCCGTAGCTTGCGAGGGTGGCGGCACCTCCCACCATCACGAGCAGATCTCTTCTGGTAAGCCCGCCACGCTGATGAGAGAACAAGCGCTTGCTCATCGCCAATTCCTTTCTCTGAAGGTTTCGCGCAAATCAATTTCGTTGGCCTGTGGGCGTTCGATTGCTTCATAGCCATCCGCCCGAGAAGCCGGCTCGTCTCAGACCCACCACCAGCGGCTCGCACCTGCGCATGATGTTCCACAGCAATCCGCTTCTGTAATTCTCGATCATCAGAACGACGGGACCTTGGTCGATCCCAAAATGGTGGGGACTGACCCACCACCCGGCCTCGGTGTTATCCACGGCATAGGTCCGGTTGAAAGATGGTTTGAACCCATAGAGCCGCGTCATGCCGAGATTCATGCGCGCAAAATTGCGAACCGTCGGGATCACGATTTCTGGCGCAAATGGCAATGAAGCGACGACCACCCACGGGGAGACGGTTCCGTCATCCGGTCCGTAGGGCGCGCCGCGGGCGATATAGTCGAAGAACTCCCTTTCGACACCGTCTATGTGTCGCCTGGCGCAACCGGGGCCGTCGCTGGCCGTGAAGCCCCAGCAGTATTCGCCATACCCGACAAAGTTCAAGGGATTGCGGATTGCGTATTCCTGCTGGACAAATGTCGCGTGGCGGCTGTTTTGAAAATAGTCGCTGTCGTGCTCGCGCATGAATTCGTCACGGATGCCGCGAAAGTCGATCCACATGTGCGAAAGCTGGTGCGTGAACAGCGGTCCCGAATAGAGCAGTTCTCGACCATAGAGGTTTCGCCACTCATAGCTCTCGGTATAGGCGGTATAGGATTCTGGCGGCAACGGATAGGTCGGCGAACCGAGACCGAGGATATATAGGAGCAACCCTTCGTCGTAGCCGCGCCATCGATAGGGAATGAAGCCGTTGTCCGGCCGCCAACCGTGGGTAAGCGTCAGGCCATGATCGCAGGCCCAGTTCCAGTCCGCCCGTTCGTAAAGGGCGTTTGCAAGGCGGCGAATTTCGGCCTCCTCCTCCGCATCGTCATCAAAATAAGCGGCCACCGTCAGCGCTCCTGCGAAAAGGAACGCCGAGTCGATCGTCGACAATTCGCAATCCCACACGCGTCTGCCGGTTTCGATGTCAAGGAAATGGTAGAAGAAGCCCTTATAACCGGTCGCGTCGGGATCAGGCCCCTGCGGGGACTCCAGGAGAAACTTCAGCCGTCTCCGCGCTATCTTCGCGGCGAACCTGCGAATGATGATGCCCCGCTCCACGAGCACGGGAATCGTCGCGAGCGCCATGCCGATTGCAGCAATGCTTGCCGGAGCGTCGGTCTGGGTTTTGTCGCGAACGAGGCCGTTGTCCGGGTTGGTGCAATGCAGATAGTACAGCAGCGTGGTGAACTGAAGTCGAGCAAGGTCCTGGTCGGTCGGCATTCGATTCAGTTCGGGATCGGTCGACAGCAATTCCGACATGGCTAGCCAACCACCAGGTGGACATTGTGGTTTCGTCCGTCATCCACGAGTGGAACGCTCCGCGCCGTTTGGTGCTGGCCGTCCACGGACAGCGAGCGCCGCGTGCCCCTAGGTTCGCCATCCCTGCTCACCTTTATCCGATAGGTGGCCGTTCCGTAGCGGAAGTCGACCGCATACCCAGGCCATTCTTTCGGCATACACGGCTCGACAAAAAGATTTCCCCCTTGTCGGCGAATGCCCAGAATGGCCTCGAGACCAACGCGGTACAGCCAGCCCGCCGATCCAGTATACCAGGTCCAGCCTCCACGGCCGGTATGTGGAGACGTCCCATAAACGTCTGCGCTTATAACGTAGGGTTCGACCATGTACCGCTCCATATCTGCGAGCGTCAGGGCATGATTGATGGGATTCAGCATGCTCCAGAGCTCGAACGCACGATCGCCCTCCCCCAACAATGCAGTGGCCCAAACGACCCAGGCGGCCGCGTGCGTATACTGGCCGCCATTCTCGCGGATTCCCGGCACATACCCCTTGATATAACCCGGTTGCAGAGCCCCTTTGTCGAAGGGCGGGTTGAAAAGCTGGATCAGCTTGTTCCCGGGACGAACGAGGCGATCCCAAACCGCCCGCATTGCAGTGGCAGCGCGGTCGGCATCGGCAGCCCCGGAGATGACCGCCCATGCCTGCGGAATGGCGTCGATCTGGCACTCGTCATTCTTGCAGGAGCCGAGAGGAGTGCCATCGTCGAAATAGGCCCGGCGATACCAGGAACCGTCCCAAGCGTGGGCTTCCAATGAAATGCGCAACGCTTCCGAGCGCTCGCTGCACCACACGGCCCGTTCTTCGTCTCCCATCGATGATGCGATTGTGGCAAACGCCCGGAGCACCGTGAGAAAGAACCAACCGTTCCAGACGCTTTCGCCTTTGCCCTCCGCTCCTACCCGGTTCATGCCGTCGTTCCAGTCACCCGTTCCCATGAGCGGCAGTCCGTGGCACCCAAGATGAAGTCCCCAATCCAATGCGCGGCAGCAGTGGTCATAGAGGGTCCCGCTTTCCTCGCTGACCTGTGGACAGCCGAAGCTTTCCTCCTGGTCTTTGTCCAGGAGCGGCGAGGTGATAAAAGGCACGCGCTCGTTTAAAAGCGCATAGTCTCCGGTGATCGAGACGTAGTGCTGGACGACATAGGGCAGGAAATAGAGGTCATCGGTCATGCGGGTCCGCACCCCGACGCCTGATGGCGGATGCCACCAGTGCTGCACGTCTCCCTCGGTGAACTGACGCTCGGCGGCACGAAGGATGTGGGCGCGCGCCTCGTCGGGCGCGCAATGCACCAGGGCGGCCACGTCCTGCAGCTGGTCACGAAATCCGTATGCGCCGCCGGACTGGTAGAAGCCGGTTCGCGCCCAGATGCGGCAGGACAAGACCTGATAAAGCAACCAGCGGTTCATCATGAGATCAAAGGCGGTGTCGGGCGTTCGAACCGTGACCGCGCTCAGCATCTCGTCCCATTGCCGAGAGACGATCTCCACAGAGTGTCGGGCATCACCTGGCTCGGCATATTCGCGCACGAGCCGGCGGACCTCGTCGCGACTGTCTGCTTGGCCAAGCACGAACACCAGTTCGACAGTTCGGGCGGGAGGAATTGAGATTTCGGCCGTGAGCGCGGTGCAGGGATCGTTCAGAGTGCCGACCGCCCCGCCGAGAGCCGAGCCGTCCAGTCCCACCGGCTGAAAAACTGAGCCATTCCGGCCGAGAAACGCGGGGCGGTCGCAAGTGAACGACCGCGGTGGCACGCTCGAGGCAACAAACGTCGATTTTTGGGAGAAGGCATTTTCCCAGATGTTGCGCGCAATGACCGCACCGGCGTCGCTGTCAAATTCACATGCGACGCGTGCGGAAGCGTTCTCGCGCAAAGTGCCGAGAACCCATTCGATGAAATAGGTGGCCGTAAGAATACGTGCTTCCGTTCCATCGTTACGGATCGCAATGCGAACGATCTTGATCGGGTCGGAGGGCGGGACGTGAACCATCATTTGATGGTGCAGACGGCCCTGAGTGCCATCGTAGCGACTGTAACCCTGCCCATGCCTGACGGCGATTGCGGAAGATTGGCCAAGAGGCAAGGGTGTCGGCGTCCAGAGCTCTCCGGTTTCTTCATCGCGCAGGTAGATGACCTCACTGGGAGAATCCGAAACCGGATCGTTCGACCAAGGTGTGAGCCTGTTCAATTGGCTGTTGCCCGCCCAAGTGTAGCCAAGGCCGCTTTCGCTGGTCAGGCAGCCAAACGCGCGATTGGCTATGACATTGCACCAAGGCATTGGCGTCGCTGACCCGCCGTCCGTTGCGATCACATACTCGCGCCCGCCGTCAGCGAATCCTCCCCGACCATTCCAGAAAAGCAGGTCAGTCCGCGCTGTCGTCCCGCGTTGTCTGTCGCAAGCCCCGTGAAAGGGTTTCTTCGTTTCTTTCAACACTCGAGGAGCCGTCGACCTCCCCTGAGCCTGGTCAGCAAGTGATCCTCGGCTGCAATGAAGGATGACGCGCGCCGCAGCGGCAATCGCGTCTGCTTGGCTATCCGCCATGGTGCCCCCGGAAAGGAAATGAACGCCTCCCGTCTTTCCGAGTATCTTCTCGACCCGGACCTTCGCCTCAATACTCGAGCGCATTGCTTCGCTAGTGCCGCTGGCGTCGAGGAGAACAAGGTCGAAAGGGAGCCCGCGGCCGGTGATGAACGCGTGCGCGTCGATGACATCCTCCAGTAAAGTATTTCCGTCGGTGTCATCGATGCGCAGCAGCAGGATAGGGAGATCTCCGGATATCCCCACCGACCACAGGCTCTCAGTGTTCAGCGGTTCCTTGAAGATAAGACCGCCCTCTCGAAAGCCGGGATCAGAAAACGCCAAGCTTCCGGCGAGCCGGTTGTAGACCGCGACGTTTTTCACAGACAGGTTCGATGAAGACGTTTTCCTGACATAGCATTTCATCGCATCTGAAAACGCTCTTCCGGCCACGTCGATGTCTACAAACCGCTTTGCGATGGCTTCTGCCTGCTCTTTATCGTCAGCCGCTCCCGTGACGAATGCTACCCGCGCCATTCCGGATGGCTTTAGACGCACTCTTCTGCGTAGGCTGAAAACAGGATCGAGCACGGGACCCGTCGTGGCTGATAGACGTGCTCCAAGCTCCAGCGAGCTCGGATTTATCGGCGTCCGTCCGCGGCCAAGGAAACGGTAGCGGTCGGTGTCGTATTCGACTGGCCGGTGGTCGTACTCGCTTGATGCCGAAACATGCACGGACCAGATTGGCTTCTCCGAGCCGCTGCGTGGCCTACGCCGGGCGAACAATGCGGTGGATCCAGCGTCAAACCATGTTTCGACGAACAGCTTGGCAAACGCCGGATGCGCGCTGTCGGCGCGCCGATCATGGAGGCAGATTTCAGAATAGCTCGTGAGCTCGAGTTCTTTCGCCATCGTTCCCCTGTTGAACAGTCTCAGCAATCGCACTTCGGCGTCGTAATCCGTTGCGACGCAAACCTCCCACCTGATATCGATGTCCCCGGCAGAACAGCGAAACTCGGCACGGTCACCGCGGAAGCCGTGCTCATAAACGGCGTCCGCCCGACATATCGGCTGCCGGCCGATCGTCCAGACCATTTCGTCATCAAGATCCCGGACATAGCAGAACTGGCCCCAGCAATCGCGCGTGCCGTCTTCCCGCCAACGCGTCACATCGAGGCCGCGCCAGGATGCGTAGCCGGAACCAGCCTCCGTAAGAAGCACGCTGTATCGACCGTTCGAAAGCAAGGCGGTGTCGGGAGGTGCGCCCATCGGATACGCAGCACCACCGTCTTTAAGTTTGTCAATCGACTGGACCATCAGACTGATCCCTCAATCGATGCACGCACAGCTCCTTCGAAGGCTAGGCGTTGTCACCTTCCGTTGAAGTCGCTGCACTCACTTGTTCCGTGCTCCTGACGCCCCATGTCCATCCGCTGATCGATGGCATGTCGTCGCCATGTTTCTCGATGTATTCCCGATGTTCGATGAGCTTCGCCTGAATAGCCTGCTTGAAGTAAGCAGCCCGTGCACCGAGCTGCGGCAGCCGATCAATAACATCGCTGACGAGATGGAAGCGATCGAGTTCGTTCAGCACGACCATGTCGAACGGAGTCGTAGTCGTACCTTCTTCCTTGTAGCCACGCACGTGAAGGTTCCCATGGTTTGTCCTTCGATACGTCAAACGATGGATCAGCCAGGGATAGCCATGGACGGCGAAAATAATAGGCTTGTCCCTCGTAAAGAAGCCATCGAAATCCCGGTGTGAGAGACCATGGGGGTGCTCCTCTGCCGGCTGCAGTTTCATCAGATTAACGACATTGATGACCCGGACTTTCACCTCAGGAAGGTGCTCACGCAGCAGCTGCACCGCCGCCAGTGTTTCGAGCGTCGGAACGTCGCCGCAGCAGGCCATGACCACATCGGGATCGCCGCCTTTATCATTGCTCGCCCAATCCCATATACTGAGGCCCATGCTGCAATGCCGCACGGCTTGCTCCATTGTCAACCACTGCGGTCCGGGCTGCTTGCCGGCCACCACGACGTTGATGTAGTTGCGGCTGCGCAGGCAATGATCAGTGACCGAAAGGAGCGTGTTTGCATCCGGCGGAAGATAGACGCGGATGACGTCGGCCTTTTTGTTGACGACGTGATCGATGAAGCCGGGGTCCTGATGGCTGAACCCATTGTGATCCTGCCGCCAGACATGGGAACTGAGGAAGTAATTTAATGAAGCTATGGGCCTGCGCCAAGGTATTTCGTTGCACACTTTCAGCCACTTGGCGTGCTGGTTGAACATCGAGTCGATGATGTGGATGAATGCTTCGTAGCAGGAGAAGAACCCATGCCGACCGGTAAGCAGATAGCCCTCGAGCCAGCCTTGACACTGGTGTTCGCTCAGGACCTCCATTATGCGGCCATCCGGTGAGAGGTGGTCATCTTCCGGACGGATTTCGGCCATGTAGCAACGGTTGGTGACCTCGAGCACGTCCTGCCAGCGGTTTGAGTTGTTTTCGTCGGGACTGAACAGGCGGAAGTTCCGGCTGTCCATGTTTAGCTTCATTACGTCCCTCAGGAACTTGCCCATGACGCGCGCGGCTTCCACCGTGGTCCCTCCCGGGCGCGGTACCTCGACCGCATAGTCCCTGAAAGCCGGCATCTTGAGGTCGCGCAACAGCAGCCCGCCATTGGCATGCGGGTTGTCGCTCATCCGACGACGCCCGGTCGGCGCCAGTGCGGCCAGTTCCGGTTTGAGCCTGCCGTCGTCATTGAAAAGCTCCTCCGGACGGTAGCTTTTCATCCATTGCTCTAGGATGTGGATGTGCTCGGGCCTGTCCATTTCACCCATCGGCACCTGGTGCGATCGCCAGTAGTCTTCGCATTTCTTGCCGTCGATCTCTTTCGGGCAGGTCCAGCCCTTGGGCGTGCGGAAGACGATCATCGGCCAGGCTGGCCGTCTGAGATCGCCTTTGGTGCGGGCCCTGTCCCAGATCTCGCGAATTTCGGCGACAGCCGTGTCGAGCACGTCGGCCAATTGCCGATGAACGCTCTCCGGCTCGTCGCCTTCCACGAAATACGGTTTGTAGCCCATGCCCTCGAAGAACTTCTGCAGCTCCTCTCTGGGAATGCGTGCGAGAAAGCAGGGATTGGCGATCTTGTATCCGTTGAGGTGCAGGATGGGCAGGACGCACCCGTCGCGCGCCGGGTTCAGGAACTTGTTGCCTTGCCAGCCGGTCGCAAGGGGTCCCGTTTCCGCCTCGCCGTCCCCAACGACGCAAGCCACAATGAGATCGGGGTTATCGAAAGCCGCGCCATAGGCATGGCTGAGCGCATAACCAAGCTCGCCACCCTCGTGGATACTGCCGGGCGTCTCCGGGGCGACATGGCTCGGAATGCCGCCGGGGAAGCTGAACTGCTTGAACAGCTTTCGCAGGCCCTCGGTATCTTGGCCAATGTTCGGATAGAATTCGCTGTACGTCCCCTCCAGATAGGCATGAGCCACCAACGACGGCCCGCCGTGCCCTGGGCCGATGATGTAGATCATGTCGAGATCGTCACGTGTGATGATCCGGTTGAGATGCACGTAGAGCATGTTCAGGCCCGGCGACGTCCCCCAGTGGCCGAGTAGACGCGGCTTTATGTGCTCGCGTTTCAACGGCTCTTTGAGGAGGGGATTGTCGAGCAGGTAGATCTGGCCAACCGAGAGATAGTTCGAGGCCCGCCAGTAGCCGTCCATCAGATGAAGTTCCTCTAACGACAGTGAGGTCGCTGCATGTGATTTGCCTGATGATGTCTCGTTCGCCGCTGGCGTTCCAAGCGAAGCCATCTGAACCTCCCGATCACAATGACATTCCTTAATTCTTGTCGGCCTGCTGTGAGGCAAGCTAGTGCAGTCGCATGACGATGCGGCCGTCGATCTTGCCTGCTTCCATGCGTTGAAAGATGTCGTTGATGCGCTCTAGGTTCTCCCAGGAGAAGTGCGGCTTTACCTTGCCTTCCGCCGCGAACATGAGCGACTCCTCGAGGTCCTGGCGGGTGCCGACGATCGATCCGCGCACGGTTATGCGCTTGAGGACGGTCTCGAAAACCGGCAGGGACATCATCCCAGGGGGAAGGCCGACCAGGGCCATCGTGCCTTTCGACCGCATGAACCCGAAAGCCTGTTCCATCGCGGCGGGAGAGACAGCGGTTACGAGCACACCGTGAACGCCCCCGTTTGTGGCTTTCCTTACCTCTTCAACGGCATCCTCGGTACGGCCATTTATCGCGATGTCGGCGCCAAGTTGTTTGGCGAGCGCCAGCTTGTCATCGAATATATCGGCGGCCACCACGTGCATTCCCATTGCCTTGGCATATTGCACTGCCATGTGGCCGAGACCGCCGACACCGGAGACTGCCACCCATTCACCGGGACGGACTTCCGTTTCCTTCAGCCCCTTGTAGACGGTCACGCCCGCGCATAGAACGGGTGCGGCGGCTCCGAATTCCAATCCAGCTGGAATCTTGCCGACAAACTCGGGATCCGCCAGTCCGAATTCCGCGAAGGTGCCGTTCACCGTATATCCGGTGTTGGATTGCGAAGCGCAAAGCGTTTCCCATCCTGTCCGGCAATAGGGACAATAGCCGCACGCACTGTGGAGCCACGGCACGCCAACCCTGTCACCTTCCTTCACCCTTTTCACACCAGCGCCCACGGCGGCAACGAAGCCTACACCCTCATGCCCTGGTACGAAGGGCGGCGTCGGCTTCACGGGCCAATCACCGTTAGCTGCGTGTAGATCGGTATGGCACACGCCGGTCGCTTCATATTTGACGAGGATCTGTCCCGCTCCAGGAGTTGGAACCTCCACCTCCTCGATGGTCAGCGGAGCGCGGAACTGCCGGACGACGGCCGCCTTCATCATCTGTGCCATTGCTATGCCGCCTCCATCTCGTAGTTTTCCAGAGATACTCTCTGGGCTGGCCAAGGGTTGGTTTTTCAAACCGGCAGGCTATTGAGTGTAGGGATCGGGAAAATGCTCGACGATGCCCCTGACTCCGTGGACGCCCTCAGCCACGATCCGCACGGCCCTGCGACAAGCGGCGGTCTGGACTTGACCCCAAAAGTGCACGATCCCGTCAGTGACCGTGACAGTCACGTCCAATGCCTCCAGACCGGTGTTCTCGCCGAGGCGAACAAGGATGCTGCGCCGAATGGCTTCGTCGCCCGCCGCCGTCTCGTCCGGCTTTGTTGAAAAGATTGCCCGCAGCAGGTCGGCCCGGCTGACGATGCCGACCAGTTCTCCATTGCGCATTACGGGGATGCGCTTGATACCGCGGTCCTGCATGAGCCCTGCAACACGGGAAAGGGGCGCTTCCTCCTCGATGGTGACGGGGCTGGAAGTCATAACGTCGCCGACGCGCCATGAGCATCGCTTGACGAAGGCGTTCGCCCTTGCGTCGGGATCGATCGCCACGTCCGCTATCAACACGGATGCTCCACTGCAGAGTTCCGTTCGCCGGATCAGGTCCCCCTCGCTGATGACTCCGAGCAAACGCCCCATGTCGTCAACGACGGGGACGCCGCTTACGTGATGGTCGAACATCAGCTTGGCTGCCTGTCTAACGCTGTTGTCAGGCGACAGCTTGACGACCTTTGTCGTCATCACATCCTTGACAAGCATGTCGATCGAACTCCGGTAGACCCATCGTGACTACAGGGCCGCGCCCTATCAGACGCGCGAGGATTGCCGTGCCAATTTGAATCGCTGCGACGCAAGTTAAACCTGTTTCAAGCACCTTATCGACACCGACTTCCTCGACGTGAGGATAAAACAAAAGGGATCGATCGGCATTGACCGCAGTCAATATATCGACGCTTGGGTCAGCGAATCGAGGCGCTTGTCCCGGGCTGATTGCGTCAACCGGCGGGTTGCCAAATGCTCCCGACAAAAGTTGCCCAGCGTCTGCCACGGTATGGTGCTGCTGCTGTGAGGAAGCGCGCCCGGTCCGATAGATTGACGGAGATCAATGCTCGAAAGACAGTGTTGCTGTATGTGCGATTAGAAACCGGGACCGCCTTCGTTGAAGCAGAGGACTAGACCGAATGCCTCAGCCGACTATATCCCGTCATCCGCATTCGCCCATTCGTTCGACGCTTGGCAGCGTACTATCCAGTTTCCTGACGGCATGCGCCAGCATCGTGGCCACTACCGGGAACACAGCACGCAGACCGCTCCGCAAATGCTGGACCATGACGCCAAACGCGTCGCCGACGATTGCACGCTCGATAGAACTCGCAAATATGCTCGCTTGCTGCAATTCCGAGACTGCTGGCGAAAGACCCCGTCGGGCGTTGCTCCGCCTTGGATGTGCTGCGCGACGTGCTCAAAGCATCCGGAGCCATCACCGGGCCGCCGAGCGAATGCAGCGCACGGAAGGGCTGTTCGGCTTGGAAGAGGTCGCGCCTTCGTGGCGCGCAAGACTGCACGGGAGCGCAAGACGTCCTGATTCGATATGAGGGAGTTCGCAAGTGTCTGAGGTGACTGCACTGACGGCCGTGCCGTCCAAGTACGACCGCCTGATCGCTGCGGCGCAAGCCGAGACGCCCGCAGTCACGATCGTGGCCCACCCCTGCGACGAGACTTCGCTCCGCGGGGCGCTCGAAGCGGCTGAAATGGGCCTCATCAAACCACTACTCGTGGGACCGGAAGCGAAGATCCGCTATGTCGCCGCGGAGCACGGAGTTGAATTTGGCGGCTGTGAGATCGTGGACGTACCGCATAGTCATGCCGCCGCAGCCAAGGCGGTTGCGCTCATTCGCGAAGGCAAGGGCGAACTATTGATGAAAGGGAGCCTTCACACCGACGAGCTGATGCATGAGGTCGCCGCTTCCGTCTCCGGCCTCAGGACCGATCGCAGGATTAGCCACGTCTTCGTTATGGACGTCCCGGGTCATCCGGAGACGCTCTTCATCACGGATGCAGCCATCAATATCTTTCCAGACCTCGATGCCAAGCGCGACATCGTGCAGAATGCGATCGATCTCTGGGCGACGATCGGGCTCGGCGAGCCGCGGGTCGCGATCGTTTCAGCGGTGGAGACGGTCACCGCCAAGATCCCATCGACCATCGAAGCGGCGGCGCTCTGCAAGATGGCCGAGCGCGGCCAGATTACCGGCGGCCTCATCGACGGACCGCTCGCCTTCGACAACGCGATAGATCCGGAGGCAGCCCGGATCAAGGGCATCAGATCGCCAGTGGCGGGCCACGCGCAGATTATTGTCGTGCCGGACCTGGAGGCCGGCAACATGCTCGCCAAGAACCTGACCTTCCTTTCCCATGCCGACGCAGCGGGCATTGTGCTCGGCGCGCGCGTGCCGATCGTGCTGACGTCGCGGGCGGATTCGGTACGCACCCGCCTTGCTTCTTGCGCTGTGGCCGCACTTTACGCAGCCCGGCGGCGGGCAAAACAAGTGCCGGCGGTCTAGCACCATGGACACGATCCTCGTTGTCAACGCCGGTTCATCGAGCCTGAAGTTCCAGGTCTTCGGCATCGAAGGGGCAGTGCTCAACCGGCAGGTGCGTGGCCAGATCGGCGGCATCGGTACGCGACCGCGTCTGCAGGCGAAGGGTGCAGACGGAAGCGTGCTTGTCGATCAGAGCTACGCCGGGGAAACCGTTCGCGACCTGCCAGGAGCAATCGCCGCGGCACGCGAATGGCTGCTGACGATTAAAGGAATCGAGCTGCGTGCTATCGGTCATCGCGTCGTCCATGGCGGCCCCGACTTCGCTCAACCCGTGCTGATCAATGCGACCATCCTCGACCGCCTCGCCAGCTACCAGGACCTCGCGCCGCTGCACCAGCCGAACAATCTAGCGCCGATCCGGCTTGCCATGGAGATCAACCCGAACGTGCCGCAGGTCGCCTGCTTCGACACCGCCTTCCACCGAGGACACCCTGAGCACGCCGACCACTACGCACTGCCACGAGCGTTTTATGATCAGGGCGTCCGGCGCTACGGCTTTCACGGGCTATCCTACGAATACATTGCGGAGCGCCTGCGCGAGATCGCGCCCGAAGCAGCGCGCGGCAAGGTCATCGTCGCGCATCTTGGAAGTGGCGCATCGATGTGCGCGCTGCGCGATGGCCACAGCATCGAGAGCACCATGGGCTTTACGGCGCTCGACGGCCTGCCAATGGGCACGCGGCCGGGCCAGCTCGATCCAGGCGTCGTACTCTTTCTCATCTCGGAAAAGGGCATGGGTGCTGACGCCGTTTCGGATCTGCTCTATCACGAGGCTGGTCTCAAAGGGCTCTCCGGCATCTCGAACGACATGCGCGAACTGCTGGCCAGCAACGATCCCCGCGCTGCCTTTGCAATCGACCATTTTGCGCACCGATGCAGCCTCAGCGCTGGCACGCTCGCTGCAGCGCTCGGTGGTGTCGACGCCTTTGTGTTCACGGCAGGGGTCGGGGAGAACTCGGCGCCGATTCGCGCACGAATCGCCGAGGGCCTCGCCTGGCTCGGCGCCGACCTCGATCCGGCGTCGAACGACGCCGGCGCCGCTCTAATTTCGACTCCTGCGAGCCGTGTCCAGCTCCTGGTCGTTCCGACCGACGAGGAATTGATGATTGCTCGCCATACGATGGCGCTCATCCGCAGCAACGCACCCTGAGATACGCCCATGTCGTTCCGCCGTAAACGCCAGACTGCCCGACGGCCGCATGGCCCCTTCTCCGGCATCGCCAGCGATAGCTCCATCTATCATTCGGAATTGATGATCAGAATTCTACACCAGTGATTTCAATGGATTGGAGTGGCATTTGATTTGAGAGCGGGCACTTAATCGGAGAGGTGGCTGGATTTTGCCACTTAATGTGAGAATCAGATGGTCGAAATGATCCACAGTGTTCCTGCAATGAGTAAACCCATTTTTTGACGAGGTCTACCGGACCTGCATTTGTCAGGTCTAAATCATAGTGATCCTTCTGCGCCCGTGGATTCAGATGACATCGTCAAACAGAAGGTCATAACATGTGTAAGCCCCTGATGTGCCAACCAGGGTCTGCACACCATGACTCTTCTGAGCTTTCCGACTTCCAAATGTACACCGACAGTCCATCTTGGCATTATTCCCTCCTGAACTTCAGATTGAATGCCGAACTTTTTGCCAGTCAACTGTGTTTTCCGCGAGCTTGAATGATAAGCAGTGCGCGCGAGCGAATGCGATGCACCGATATTCGTGGGCAATTGCTCGAATGAATCCCGACCTGGTGACATTTATATCGCGGACCGAAGAAACCGCGACGGTGGACGAGGGGAGTCCAGAGTTTTTGCGCTCTCTTGATTGCAATCAACGACACTCGTGTGGAGCACGTAATAAGAATAAGAATCTTTAAGTCGCAGAAGGGGATTCGAAAATGAACACGAATCCAGGAAAGTGGACGGGGATCGTTGCCCTCTGTGTGATCCTAGGCGCCGCCACCCCAGTGCCTGCGGACGAATATTATGAAGGCATCGACATCAACCAACGAACCGTTGATGGTGTGCGCCAACCCATCAACACGTATCTCCTCAAGGGTAGAGCCGCACGTAACCCCGACCCAGGGGCCAAAGGCACTATACCCAAGCAGACGCCGCTGCCTCAGAAGAAGACTAAGACGACGGTCCAACCGTAAGCATGCATAGGCATTGGATCGAAGACTCCTCTCCGTTTGCGGGCGGATGGTTGATTGGAGAAAAACTGGCGCCGCTAACGTCGAACGCTTTTTCGGGGCGGCGATTTTTGTGCCCGATCGGGGATAAACAGATGATCAGAAACACTGTCATTGCACTTGGTAGCGCATTGGCAATCAGCCTCCCACTGCTCGTAAACGGCGCGTTCGCCCAGAAGATGCCCGCAACAGCGGCTCCGCCCGCAGAGCAGCAGGCAGCGCCCGAGCCGCTCACCGATGACGAGCTCGAGGTGCTCGTCGCCCGGATCGCACTTTATCCGGACGAACTGGTGGCGCTGGTCTCCGCCGCCTCGCTTTTTCCACTGCAGATCGTCGAGGCGGAACGGTTCCTCGAGAACCGGAAGAAGAAATCCGAGCTGAAGCCGAAGGAAAGCTGGGACGGGAGCGTGATCTCGCTTCTGAACTATCCCGAGATCGTCGAGATGATGAGCGAGGATCTCGAATGGACGCAGAGCTTCGGTGAGGCGATCGCCAACCAGCAAAAGGACGTGCTGATCGCCATACAGCAATTACGCGATGAGGCGGTCGCCAAGGACATTATCGAGACCGATGACAAGATCAAGGTGGTCGAGGAGGGCGACAACATCGTCATCCAGTCCGCGAGCCCGGAAGTCATCTATGTGCCGCAGTATCCGCCAGAGATGCTCTACGAGCCGGACTACGCGCCGGTGCCGATCGACTATTACGACGAGCCCTATCCCGCTTACTGGTATCCGGGTGCGGCCTTCTTCGCCGGTGCCGTCACCGGCGCGATCTTCGGCGCCATCGTCGACTGGGACGACTGGGGTGTCTGGGGCGGCGACTGGGACGGCGACATCGACGTCGACTGCAACAAGTGCTTCAACAACATCGACTTCGACGGCAAGCTCAACTTCAACGACATCGACTGGAAGAATGTCGATCGCAGCAAGCTCAGCTTCGACCGCGACCAGCTCAACAAGTTCGACCCGACGAACATCAAGAATAGCATCAAGGCCAGGGGCGACAACAATCTGCGCAGCCGCGCCGCCGAGATCAACCGAGACCGGCCGCAGGCGCGCCCGGGCGGCGGCGGCGGGCAGCTCAAGGACGTGCGCAAGAGCACGCTCGAGGGGTTGAAGGCGCAGCCGAGACGGGACGCCACGGCACGAGCCTCCCCACGCCCGAGCGGCGGCCAGGCGGTGGCAAAGGCGCGGGCCGACGGAGGCAAGCCGAGTGTCAATCGCCCCAAGGGCAAGAAATCCTCGGTCAACCGGCCGGCCGGCAAGAAGAAGATGGCCTCGAAGGCGCAGAAGCGGCCGAAGAAGCCCTCGGGTCTTGGCAATGTCAATCACGGCCGGCGCGAGGTCGCCTCGTCGCGGCGTGGCGGCCACAGCATGGGCGGCGGCCATCGTGGTGGCGGGCGGCCGCAGATGAGCCGTGGCGGCGGCAGGCCACCGATGGCGCGCGGCGGCGGTGGCCGCGGCGGCGGGCGCGGCGGCAGACGGTGAGCGAGGGGGAGCACGACCATGATCAGGTTTCTGAACGGATTGCTTCTCGGATCGACGATGACACTGACACTCGCCACTATCGGTCCGGCGCTCGCGCAGGTGAAACCGCCGGAAAATTTCGATGACTATGCCGCGGCCGAGGACCCGCCCGCCTTCGACGATCCGGCCAAGGCGGTGGAGGCCTTCAAGGAGCGACTTGCCGCCAACGACTTCGACGGACTTGCAAAACTCCTGGGCCTCGACGCGGCAAAGGTCAGGACCGGCGAAGACGCGATGGAGACCTTCGCGGAGATTCGCGAGGGGGTGGCCCGCAATGTCCGGGTGCGTGACCTCGAGGGCCGCAAGATCATTGAGATCGGCGATCGGCTGTGGCCGCTGCCCTTCCCGATCGTCAAGGGGGAGGACGGCAGATGGGCGTTCGACACCTATGTCGGTATTGAGGAGATTGTCAACCGCCGGGTCGGCGAGAACGAGCTCGAGGCGATCGAGACGGTGCGCGCCTATGTCGAGGCGCAGAAAGACTATGCCAGCAAGGACCGAGATGCCGACGGCGTCCTCGAATACGCGCAGAAGCTGATCAGCGGCGAGGGTCAGACCGACGGGCTCTACTGGCCCGCCGCCGAGGGCGGGGAGACAAGCCCGGTCGGCGACGCGATCAATGAGGCGGCGCTGGAAAAAGCCAAGGCGGGCGAGGGCTATTTCGGCTACCGCTATCGTGTCCTGACCTCTCAGGGCGACAATATCGCGGGCGGCCGCTACGACTATGTCATCAACGACAACATGATCGCCGGCTTCGCGCTGATCGCCTGGCCGGTCAGCTATGCCGAGACCGGCGTTAAGACCTTCCTCGTCAACCAGCAGGGCATCGTCTACGAGAGGGACCTCGGCGCCAGCACCGCGGCGATCGTGCCGTTTATCGATCGCTTCGACCCAGACGACACCTGGATGGTGGTGAACGATTGAGGGCCGGAAATGCAATGACCCTTCGGGAACAACTGTGGGGCTCCGAGAACCCCCGAGGAGCGTCAATGGGCATTCTCGAGGAGGACATCCGGCCGTGCCGCGGCGCTCTGCGTTTGACCGAGCTTCGGCGAGCGCCGCTGCTCGGGCTCCTCGTTTTCGTGCCCGCCGTCGTGCTTCTGGAGCAGGTCTTCCCGGTAGCCCGTACCCGGCTGTTGGCCCTGGCGGCTTATGCCGCCTCCGGGCTCACGCTGCTTCTCCTGCCTCCCGGAACCGCGCGATGAGCCACAAGACGCCCGAGGAAGGAGGAAAAGAGGGCTTGTTTCGCGGCGTCCTAAATCCAGTCGATCGCTCGACCGAAGTTCTTTTCGGATTGATCATGGTCATGACATTCACGAATTCGATAAATGCCACGGACGCAGGGCGTGCAGACGTACGGTCGATGCTAATCGCCGCACTTGGCTGCAACTTGGCTTGGGGCATCATCGACGCGGTAATGTTCCTGATGAGTTCGTTGGCTGAGCGAAAGCTCAGCGAGCGAACTGTGCAACGTGCGCGGACGGCTGACGATGCCAAGACAGCTCGCTACATCATTGCAGAGGCCCTACCGCGGATTATCCTGCCGGCGCTTTCCGCCGATGATTTCGATCGGATTCGGATGCACTTGGCCAGTTTGTCTGCAGATGAAGTGCGTGCAAGGCTTGGGGCACGCGACATTATTGCCGCGCTGGGTGTCTTTCTCTTGGTCTTCTTGTGCACATTTCCCGCCGTCACGCCGTTCATCATGATGGCCGACACCGCCATCGCGGTCAGGGTCTCCAACTCGATTGCCTGCGGGCTGTTGTTTTTAACCGGGTACTCCCTTGGGCGACAATCCGGACATCCATTTCGTCTTGGGGCTTCAATGGTTGCGGTCGGATTGACGCTGGTTGCAATAGCATCAGTCCTGGGTGGGTAACTGCCCGCCCAAGCTCCGTAGGGAAGCTAGGTTTGTGGTGCGCGCTTGGAAACCGGTCCAATGCTGTCAAACCGTAGTCTCGTGAGCTGCCGCGGCGAATGTTGTACTCGTGCGGATGCTCGCATGGGGTAAGACCGTATGGGCGGTGTTTCTTAGCTTCTTAGCTAAACCAATGACTCACGCGCTTGAGGATTTGCTGTCGATTTCCCTTGTCTTGTTCATGATGCAGCATGATCGAGATCGGCCTCGTCGCGTTCCTGCTAAATTCGAGATAAAATGCGGGACGCGACCGGAACGTGGTCGATCGCAGCGCAAATCCTCTACCATTGCGTGCTCGCCGCTTGATCGCACGCCTTTTCCGCTGGGCTCTCGCATGAAAAGAGAACGGTCATTGCTCTCGGCTGCACCCGGGATGTTGGCGCAGCGATGGTACCTTTGAGGCTCCTCGCCGACGGGGATCCTCTATCGCTCACGATGTGCATCATGGCTGCGTTCAGCGCAGTTCGGTTGCATTCGCCGTAGCAAAGGTGCTCGCCCGCCTCTCTCCTGTCCAATCAATGCGCCGGCAATTTCCATAAGCGGTCGGTCGATACATACTCCGAGCGGTCATTCAGGCAATGTCGTCTGCCGGAAAAATGTGACAATCGCCTCATCCGGTGGGCCGAACCATTCCGTGAAGAATGCGCGAAAATCCTCTGACCGGTAGGCTCCGCTCAGCGCCTTGTCGACGACGAGCCGGAAATCCTCGTCATTGCGCCCGAGTACCAGGCCCAATGGCTCGTAGGTGAAATGGCGCTCCAGCACGATCAGGTTGCCCGAACCCTCGCTGCGCGCCGCGGCATCGAGCAGCAGGGGCAGGTCGCCAAAGAGCACGTTGGAGTTGCCGTTCAGAACACCTTCGATCCCCTCATCGTATGTTGCCACTGGTACGACGGTCGCCGAGAGCTGGAACGTCTTGATGCGCTCGGAGAGCCAGGCTTCACTGGTGGTGCCGGCAATCGGCGAGAAAATCTTGTGCTCTAGGAGCGTTCTTGCCGGCGAACCACGCCAGATCGGCCGTTCGGAAGGCCGGCCATGGACCAGAACCTCGCGCAGGGCCATGGGAGCGCTGGAGCTCAGGACAGCTCCGGTTCCGCTGGGAAAGATCGGGATCGAGAAGGAGACCTCTTTCCGGCGCGTCAAGGTGACCGGCTCCGCGCCACAGAACAAGTCTATCGAACCGTCCTGAACGGCCCGGTAGGCCGCGTCCTTGGCAAGAGGAACCCATTCAATCCCCAGATCGGTGCGTCCGAGTTCGCCCTTGAGCCCGTCAGCCACCTTTGTGCAAAGTGCGACGGAATAGCCTTCCGCACTTTCGCCCTCGGCCTTGAACGAAAAGGGTCTTGCCTCCGGATCGTAGCCGAGCTTCACGACCGCTTGGCTGCGGACGCGCTCCAGGGTCTGGGCTTGCGCTGCACTCGGCAAGCCAACAGCAACAGTTGTAGCGAACAGTGCGCCGATGCAGAAGGCCCTTTTCAGGTAGCCCGTGGTTCGTGCGAATAGCATGATGCACATCCCTCCCACCCTTCCGTCCGACAGTCACACTGTCCGCATTTGCACCGCGCTGGACATAAATCTCGGCGCGATGAGGCCATAAATGATGAAGCCAATACCCGTAACGAGCATGCCGCCCAGAACGGCATCTTTGCCCGACGCATAGATCGCGAAGACGCTGTAGAGCATGCCGACGATCACGACCGCCGCGTTGAGGCGGAACTTGCGTTCCGGCACTCCGGCCGCCTTCATCATGACGAAGAGCGCGGAAAGGGAGATGATGTAGGGAAGCACGTTCGTCACGACTGCGAGATTGACGAGCGCGGCAAACTGTTCGCTGAGCGTCGGCGAGATCGTCATCAGCGCCAGAAGAGACTGAACGACACCCATTACGATCATGCCGGTTACCGGCGCGCCCATCTCATTCACCCTCGAGAAGAGAGCTGGGAACATGCGCTCGTCCGCAGCGCTCCTGGCGGTCTGCGCGATGGTGAACTGCCAGCCGAGCAGTGAACCGAGGCAGGCGAGAACCGCAAGTGCCATGATGACCGAGCCAATGGCCGGATTGAACATTTTTGCATAGGCGAGCGCGAATGGTCCGGTCGAGGCGGCGAGTTCGGCGTTCGGCACGATACCCTGGATCACGGTCGTCGAAAGGATGTAGATGATGGCCGCGCCGAGAGTCCCAAACATGCAGGCAAGCGGCACATCTCGCTTGGGATTCTCAACCGCGTTGGAGTTTTGCGCGGCCGATTCCATCCCGAGGAAGGCCCATAGCGTCAGTGAGATGCTCGACCCCATGCCCTGGGCCAGCGTGAGTCCCGTGGGGTTCCAGGCGGCCGCGAAGGTTTCCGAGCTGAACCAGGCCCAGCCGAGGATCGAGATCAGCCCGACGGGAATTATGACGCCCCAGACGGTGATCGATCCGATGCGACCGGTTACGCGCGGGCCACCGAAGTTGGCGACGGTTGTCAGCCACAAGAGAGCAATCAGGCTTATGCAGGTCGTGACCGGAGTTGTCGTCAGCCACGGGAAGAATCCTGCCAGATAGCCGACTGCAGAAATACCGATCGCCACGTTGCCGACCGCGAGCGAGAGAAAATAGAGGAAGAAGACGAGGAAGTAGCCCGGCTTGCCGTAAGCGTCCTCGGCATAGGCCGACATGCCACCGGGACGTTGATTGAAGAGCCCTGCTTGTGCAAATCCATAGGCAATGGCCATAGAGCCGACAGCAGTGACCAGCCACGACAGGAGTGAAATGGCGCCGACCTGTGCCATATTTGCAGGCAGCATGATTATTCCCGACCCCATCATGTTCACCGCAACGATGAACGTCAGTTGGATTAGGTTCATTTTCTTCGTAGTGACGCCTGCAGCAACATTGATCGAATGTTCGGACATGGCCTCAGTCCTTCCCTCGTGCGAACCGTTCATTCGCGTACGACATAAGTGTGGAACTTGATGCGCCCGTCGACTCTTTCCTGAAAGACCCCCTGTACCTCGTAATTGAAGCCGGGGAAGCGATTGAACGATTCCTCGAACGCCTGAAAATAATCGCGCATCGGCTTTGCTCTTTCATCCCAGCGCTCTCCTGGAACAATGACGCCAATGCCGGGCGGGTAGATGAGAGCCAGCGTGGCGGAGATCCTGCCAACCGCTCCATCCAGCGCCACATAGTCGACGTCGTTGGCGACCAGCGCTTGGTAAGCCTCTTTCGGAGACATTGCCGGTTCGGGAAAGCTCTCCGCGCGGAAGCACAGTCGCTGCAGTTCCTTGATCCCCGCTTCCCGATAGAAGTTGTGCATCTCGGTGCAGACTTGACGGAGCGTGTAGCCCGCATAGCGGTCCCGGTTTGCCGCGTAGACCGTCGGCAGAACTTCCGCGAGAGGCGCATCTCGATCCCAGAGGTTCTTGAACTTGACCAGCTTCGCGATGAGCGTGTTGAGCTTGCTCTCGTCCTCAGCCGGAGTCAGCAGGAAGAGGATGCTGTTGAGATCGCACTTCTCGGGAACCACGCGCTGCTCGCGCAGATAGTTCGCAACAACCGTCGCCGGAACGCCGAAGTCGAGGTACTCGCCGCTTTCCCGGTCGATGCCGGGCGTCAACAAAGCGAGCTTATTTGGATCCACCATCGTGTATCCGTCCGCATAGCCCGAATATCCGTGCCATGACGCCTCGGGGCGGAAACGCCAGCACTGCTGCTCCCGCTTCAGGAGCTCGGTCGGGAGTTCCTCCCAACGCGCCTCGGCGACGTCTTCCGTGTGCCGTGAGCCCGAAATCGTCACCAGATCGGGAACGAAGGGATCGAAGAACCACTGCTCGTGAGGTCCGGCACCGGTCGTTTCATAATGACGGACGAACTCTCTAAATTTCTTGCGGGTTTCGATGCCCAGCTCGATGCAGCGGTCCCAGAGCATCTCGCCCGCCTTGCCCTCGTGAATTTTCGCGTTGACGTCAAGTGAGGCAAACAGCGGATAGAAGGGAGAAGTCGAGACATTCATGAGGAAGGATTCATTGAAGCGCTTGTGCTCGATGAAACGGTGCTGATCCCGAATGTGTTCGTCGCGCTTGTGGATCTGCGAGGCTTGCGAAAACCCCGCGCCCTGTTTGTGTACGGACTGCGTCGAGAACAAACCTGGCATTTCCGGGCCTAAAGTCTCGATCCGCATAGGACTGTGATTTTCGAAGAGCGGGTGGAAGGCGTTGTAGCCGATCCAGGCCTCGTCCCAGAGAACGTAGTCGCAAAGGTGCCCGATCTTTTCCATGACCGTGCGCACGTTGTAGATCGTACCGTCGTAGGTGGCGAGCTGGATGCACGCGAGACGGAAGGGCCGCTCTGCATTCGCTCGTGCCTTGTCCGTCACGAGGGGATGATCCGCGATCCGCTTGCGCAGATCTGACTCGTCCCATGCCGCCCAATCGACCGCTCCGATCATACCGAAGGCATTGCGTGCGGTAGGCAGATAGATGGGAACTGCGCCCGCCTGTACGAGCGCACCTTGATGCAGGGACTTATGGTTGTTGCGATCGAAGAGGACGAGGTCGCCGGCACGCAGCACCGCGTTCGTGACCACCTTGTTCGACGTGCTCGTGCCGTTCAGAATGAAGTAGGTGCGGTCCGCCCCAAAGATGCGCGCCGCATTCTTTTGCGCTTCGACTGCAGGTCCCTCGTGGATGAGGAGATCGCCAAGATCGACATCGGCATTGCAGAGATCGTTGCGAAAGATGTTTTCGCCGAAATACTTGAAAAACAGCTGGCCCGCCGGTGATTTCCGGTAAAACTGACCGCCCTGGTGACCGGGGCAGTCAAAGGCTATGTTCGCCTCCCCGTCATAGGCCATCAGTCCGCCGAAAAAGGGCGGCAAGAGCGTCTTGCCGTAGTTGACCAGACTCGAAATGATCTGCTTCGCATAGAAGACCGGGGTTTGCTGGCCAAGGTAAACGAAACCATCGACTTCGCCCGCCAGTTCCGCCGCAGCGATGTCAGCTATTCCGCGCGCGTCGGCCAACGCCCACAACGGCGTGCGAAAGCCAATCCCCCTCACAGACCGAACGAACTTTCGGGCGGCATCGAGCCGACCGCCCTCCACCGAACCGATATAGGCGCCGACCGAGGCGTCCTCCGAGACATCGTCTGTGAAAGTGTCGCGTATCTCGACCTCGAAATTCATAGCCGCAATCTGTTCGAGCAGTTCCCTCGTCTGGGCGTTGGCTGCGTCGACGATTGCTACGACCTTCAGCAAGCTGTGGAATGGGATCGCCACTGTCGGTGCCTTGACGTCACGCGGGATCATTGTGGTTTCTCCTCGACGACGCAATCCACGAGGTAGCGCCGCCCGCCGCTGCCCTGGGTGAAGCGGAGCCCATGGATGTCGGTCTCAAATCCCGGGAACTTGCGGTCAAAATCGCGGGCGTAGACGAGATAGTCCTGAATCGATTTCGTGGCCGCGGTGATACGTTCGCCCGGCATGATGAGCGGGATGCCCGGCGGGTAGGGCACGATCATTACCGCGAGCGTCCTGCCCATCAGCTCGTCGATGTCGACGCTCTCGACACGGCCCTTGACAAGGCGGTCATAGGCGTCCGCGGGCCGAAGTGCCATTTCGGGCAGTACCGTGTACATGTCTCGTTGAGCCTTTGGCACGTCGTCCTGGCGGTAGACTTCATGGATCTGCAAACAAAGGTCCCGAAGTCCAATAGACCCGTATGCTTCCGGGTGCGCCAAAGCAAGTGAGGGCAGAGCGCGCGTCAATGGCGCATTGGCATCATAAAGATCCTTGAAGTTCATGAGCTCGGTGACAAGCGTGCTCCATTTACCTCGTGTGATGCCCATGGAGAAAAGCACCAGGAAAGAGTAAAGCCCGGTCTTCTCGATCTCGATCCGGCGAGAGGAGAGAAATTTCGTCACGACTGCAGCGGGGACGCCGTGCTCGTCCATCGTCCCGGCAGCCGAAAGCCCAGGCGAGAGAATCGTGACCTTGATCGGATCGACCATCACGTGGTTCTCGGCAAGCGTTTCGAAACCGTGCCAAGCGTCCCCCGGCTTCAGGAGCCAATCCGCCCTGGAATCGCTTGGTGTCTCCTCCGCGATGGCAGGCTCCCACACCTCGAACCACCAGGACCCCGCCATCTGTTTTCTGGCGTTGTTCATCGCCCTGCGAAAACTGAGCGCCTCGTCGAGCGTCTCCTGCACCAGCGCCCGGCCAGCGGGCTGCTCCATCATCGCCGCGGCCACGTCGCAGGAGGCGATGATACCGTATTGCGGCGACGTCGACGTGTGCATCATGAAGGCTTCGTTGAAGCGCGTGATATCGAGCCGCTGCGCTTCCGCGTTTTGCACGTGGATCATCGAAGCCTGGGAGAAGGCCGCCAGCAGCTTGTGCGTCGAGTGGGTGGCGAAGGTTATCGCATTTTGAGACCGCGCCGGCTGCTGCGAGGAGATCGCGTGATAGCCATCGTAGAACTCGTGGAAGTTCGCATAGGCATACCAGGCTTCGTCAAAATGGAGGATTTCTACGGCATCGTCCAGGGCGGTCTTGATCCCGTCGACATTATAACAGAGCCCGTCATAAGTGGAGTTGGTCACCACCATCAAGCGCACCTTGCCGTTCGTTTCCCCGGCGAACGGGCTCGCAGCAATCTTCTGAGCAATGGCTTCGGGTGTGAACTGATCCTTGGAAATCGGTCCGATGATGCCGAGGCCATTCCGTGAAGGCGTCAAATAAATGGGCGTCGCGCCGGTCATGATCAGCGAATGCAGTATCGACTTGTGGCAGTTGCGATCGCACAGGACCAGGTCGCCTCGGCTTACCACACCATGCCAGATAATCTTGTTGGCGGTGGACGTTCCGCCGACCACGAAGAGCGTCTCATCCGCGCCGAATATTCGAGCCGCGTTTCGCTCGCCCTCGGCGATCGGGCCGACATGATCGAGGAGCGAGCCGACGCTGCCGACGGAAACCGAAATGTCGGACCTCAGTGTGTTTTCACCGAAAAAGGCATAGAACAGCTGCCCGACCGGGCTCTTGCGAAAGGCTACCCCGCCACCATGTCCCGGGGTATGCCAGGAATAGGCGCCATGAAGGGTATAGTCCATGAGCGCCTTGAACATCGGTGGCGGAAGTCGATTGAGATAGTTCTGCGCCGCACGCACGATCGCCCTGGCCATGAATTCGGGAGAATCTTCAAAAAGCCGCATGAATGCATTGGCGTGGCGCAGTACGTTCGCCGGCACCATCTCCGCGGTCGTGTCGTCGCCAAATAGAAAAATGGGCAGCCGGTTGTTCTTGCAGCGCTTGGCGGCTAGCACTTCTGCCAAGACCTCCCAACGCGTCAGGTTGTCCTCGATACCGTCGACTGAAATCAGCCAGCAGGATTCGGTATTGAAGACATTCACAAGGCGCCGGGCGTCTTCATAGGTGACGCCAGCAACAACGCGGAAACCTTCACGTTCGATCGCCTCCGCCAAACTGCGCATCCCGCGTCCTGCGGCGTTCTTGCCTTCGAAATCTTCATCGATGACGGCTATCGGGAATGCCTTGTAGAACTCCATGCCCCACGCTCCCCTGCGGACGATGGCGCCAGCTCTGAGGCTTCACGCTCGATTGAATCTATATACGCGCCGCGCTGTTACGTCGTTGATTCCAATCAAAATCGAATGCTTGCGAACTCGGGGATCAATGACTTTGCTTTCTATGTGTATCGACAAGCATCGGCGCAGCCCTGCGCGGTGGAAGGGTCCTCGATCGCAATATTTCGGCAGGCCGAGCACAGGGACGGAGTTCACTCCGCCCATTCGACATCCGCCGTGAAGACAATCGTCAGCCAACGATTGTGGCCTTCATCCCCGATTGCCGCGCCAATCTCGTCCCGCACCCGATCCCATGCCTCTATGGATCTCGGCGGCAAGTTCGCCGGCACGATGAAATAGAGTTCGATCTGCGTGGCCCGTCCGACCTTTGCGACATAGGCGCGATGCGACACAAATCCATGCCGCTGCACCACGTCGCAGGCGACGCAATCGACATGCGCCTTGAGGTCTCTCGGCGTGATGAGCAGAATATCGGACAAGGCTTGCCATACAGTGCCAATAGGCAAGGGTATGATCACGATACATACCAAGGCCAGGACGACCGGATCCACATAGGCGGAGATCCAGCCGTAGGGAGTTCCGTGCGCAGCATAGCCGACCAGAAAAGCGAGCAGGAGGGCGGAAGCGATACCGCCCGACATAATCCAGGCTTTCACGTCGAGCGCAATGAAATCCGATTGCAGCTTGCGGTTAACCCGAGCGCCGGTGATCGCCATGATCACGCAGGCGAGGACCGTGAAGGCAGCATAGACGATTGCGAAGCCAAACTGTAGTTCGTGGCCCCCCTTCAGGATGCTGATCACAGCGTTGATCAGCGCGTAAATCGCGACAACCATTAGCAGCGTGCCATTCAAGAGGAGAACGATTGGCTCAAGGTGCCAGAAACCCATGGTGAAGCGATCACGCATCCGCCCGGAAAGTGGATCGCCTGCGGCTGATGTTGCAATAAGGCTGGAAACCCAGAGGGCTAGGACCGTCATTCCAGCGTCAGCGAGCGAGTAAACACCATCAAAGGCAATCGAGAACGAGCCCGACAGCAGACCGAAGATGATGCCGAAGGCCGCGACAACGCCGGTAGCGGCTATGGAAGCACGTAGGAAACTTTGCTCGTCAAACATAACGCTCCCCATGAGTTTGTCACTGGTCAGGCGTTCGCCGCGATTATTCACATTTAGCCGGACTTTGAAGAGCATGCGCAAGTCCCGCAATCTAGCGCGTCCCCTTTCTGGAGTAGGCGACCTCTTCCGCCTGCGTAGGGCCGAAGCCTAACCTCTTGCCTAAATGACCAAGTCGCGAGATTGTGAAGGCGCGGACGCTCAGGTGGGGCCGCCTGACATTTCGACTATGGCAACCCTTCCGGGAGGCGTCGCGATGAGCGGTGCTGTCGAAAGGATCGGTTGATGTCGACACCCCAAAACGGCAAGAGCCTGGGATTGGCTGCATGCACGGCTATCGTCGTGGGCAATATGGTCGGCTCAGGCTTCTATCTCTCACCGGCTGCCGTCGCACCTTACGGTAATCTGGCCATCGTGATATGGATCGTCATGGGGGCCGGTGCGATCTGTCTTGGCCTCACTTTCGCTAGGCTCGCGGCCCTCGCGCCGGCGGTGGGCGGGCCCTACGCCTACACCCGGTTGGCCTATGGGGATTTTCCGGGTTTTCTCATAGCCTGGGGATACTGGATTTCGATCTGGGCATCCTTGCCGGTGATCGCCTTTGCCTTTGCGGGCGTGTTCGTCGATCTCTTCCCCCTTCTGCGCGGCCGCACGATCGCGGTTTTGCTGACGCTGGGCGCCATCTGGGCCGTTGTACTCGTCAACCTCCGCGGCGTTCATGCCGCTGGCTTGTTCTCGGAAGTCACGAGCTACGCAAAGATGATTCCTTTTGGAGCCGTCGCCCTGCTGGGCCTGTTTTTCATCGATACGTCCCATTTCGCCGAATTCAATCCAAGCGGACAGCCGCTGCTTCAGGCGAGCGCCGCTCTGGCGCCGCTCACAATGTTCGCCTATCTGGGACTCGAATCTGCAACGGTGCCTGCCGGTGACGTTCGCGACGCTGAACGTACAATTCCACGCTCGACAGTCCTGGGCATTGCGATTGCTGCGACCCTTTACGTGCTCGGAACGATTGTCGTTATGGGTCTGGTCCCGCAACAAGAACTGGTCAAATCCGTCGCTCCATTTTCAGAAGCTGCCAGGATCATGTGGGGACCGGCAGGCGAGCTCGCGATATCGTTCGCTGTCGTCTTGTCTTCGATCGGCGCTCTCAATGGGTGGACGCTGCTGATGGGTCAGGTACCGATGGCAGCGGCGCGGGACGGATTGTTTCCTGAGTTCTTTGGCAGGCTCTCGACGCGAAATGTACCTGCCACAGGCATCGTCGTCTCGGCTCTCTTCGCCACCGCGCTCGTCCTCGTACAGGCTGCAGGTTCCGAAGGGTTTGCGTCTATTTACCGTCTGTTCGTAGGCCTTAGCACCATGACAGCCGTCGTCCCCTACGCCTTCTGCGCGCTAGCGAGCAGTCTCGTTTCCGCTCGGGTTACCAACGGCGCGAGGGTACCGCGCGTGACGATTGTCGAGCTTGTCGCCTTCGCATTCGCGATGTTCACGCTCTATGGCTGCGGCGCCGAACCCGTTCTCTTCGGACTGATCCTTTTGCTGCTGGGAATCCCGGTATACATCTGGCAGCATCGGCGTCTCAACGTGCCGTCACGCTAGGTTCTTCGGTCAAAATGCGAAAACCAAGGTCAGTCTGCCGGTTTGCGCCAAAAGCGCCCATCAACCATTCAACCCACTCGCGCTGCGGACCCGTCTGGCGCGAATTGCTCCGCAGATCGCGACCATGAGTAGACGGGCTAAATCCTTCTGATGAATTGATGAATGATGACTGCGGTGTAGCAACAGTAGCACCTAGGCCCACAGGCATCGTGCAACTGCGGAAATGGTACAGTCGCGCAGCGATAGCGCAAACTTCGTTCCTCTTGGCGCAACTGCCGCACTTTAGAATTGTGGCAGCGAATGTCCCCAGAGCCACTCTCAAAGTTGCTTCTCGAAGTACGATCCGTCCGCTGGGTGCTCGGGCGCTGCGGTGGGGGGGGGGAAGGAAGATCTAACTCTAGCTGCTGGAACTCGGGCCGAATATCGGTCAGAAGCTTCCCTTGAAGCCAAAGGAGATCTGGGCCTCAGAGGTTGCGTGCAGTGCGCGACCTGGCGCTGTTCAACTTCGAGATCTCTGAACAAGTTGAGTTAAAGTACTTAAAATAGGCTTCGCCTGCGACCGATCTCGCCACCTCGACCGAAGGAATCGGTGTCGCTGAGGATGCAGATGCAGTAGATTGTAGACGCGGTCCAAGACGAGACGAGGCCTATAAGCCCTTCAAGTGAGACTCGTTCAGCTTTTTGAGCCCGAGATCGCACCGCATTATTGACGGATAAGCATAAATCGTTGCGGCTTGTGAGCCTCTGAAGTAACAATGACCCGGCCACAGTGGGAGCGATCGATGAGCGCAGCCTTCGAGCGTGGACGTCGAGGAATTTTTATCGCTTTAGCCCTTCTGTTCCTCCAACAGGGTTTTGGCCACCTGCATGTCGTGGCGGCGCAAGAGCCGGCCACTATAGCTTCCCCCGCCAAAGTACAGCAGCTATTTCAGTTGCTTGATGATCCGGAAGTACGCGAATGGCTCTCGACGAAGCAGACAGTTCCGCCGTCGACCGCGGTGCCAGCGGCCGGCTTGGCCTCGCGATGGATCGGAGAGATCCGGCGGCACCTTGGCGGTTTGCGGGATGCCGCGCCACGAATGGTCCCGGAATGGCAGGCGGCGAAGGCCCGCATAGCGAGCAACATGCCTAACCAGGGCGCGATGCCGATCCTCAGGAGCCTGGTATTCATACTCCTTATCGGTTACGGCGCGGAATTTCTCCTGCGTTACCTCCTACGCCGCAGTGCAAAGGCACATTCGGGCCGATTCGGGCACAGCCTTGCCGCCTTAACGCGTATCGTGCCCGTAATGGCTTTCGCCATCGCGAGCGTCTCGGCTTTCGCGCTTTCCGATTGGCCGGCGAACCTGGAGGCGGCCGTCGCGCCCCTGCTAATCGCTTGGATTGTCGCCCGCCTGCTGATTTCAATTGTCTGGGCGGCATTCAAGCCTGCATTTGAGGTCGCGACTGAAGTCGCACAGGAGGGAAATGGGACCAGCGTCGCCCCGCGCATGGCTCACTTCTGGTATAGACGGTCCGTTCTTTTCATATGCGCACTGGCTTTCCTGTGGGCTGTCCGGGATCTGATGCGGGCGCTCTCGTTTCCAGATGACGTCAATGATCTCGTTACAGCCGCTCTCGGCTTCGTTGTCCTGGCGATGGCAATCGAAGCCACGCTGGGCCGCCCGATAGCGGCGATGACGCCAGCACGGCGAACATTGCACAATGCGATTATCATTGCCTTCCTCGTTCTGCTGTGGCTGCTCTGGGTCGCCGGCATGAAGGTGCTCTTTTGGGTCGGCGTTTATATTCTGGCCCTGCCGCCGCTGTTGCGTTCCACTAGCGCGCTGACCAAGGCGATGCTCCTTGTTTCGGCTCCTGACGACGCTCCCGTTATGCGCAATGTCCTGATCGACCGGGGTGCAAGGTTCATAATTATCGTGCTGGCTGCTGCCTGGCTTGCCGTGGTCTTCCGGTTCAACGGCACAGCGATGATGCAGGACGATGAATTCAATCGGATTTTCCGCGGCGTCCTCGCTGGTGTCGTCATTCTGCTTGCCGCAGATCTGATCTGGCAACTGGTGAAGGAATACATCAGTCTCCGGATTAATAGAGCCAGTATAGACGTCGCGGATCCGGCGCAGCTTGCGCGCAGTATGCGGCTGCGGACGCTGCTGCCGATCCTGCGCAACTTCCTCGCAGCCTTCATCGCCGTCGTTGCCGGCATGATGGTTCTTTCCGGCCTTGGCGTCGAAGTCGGTCCGTTGATAGCCGGCGCGGGAGTCTTTGGCGTCGCCATCGGCTTCGGCTCGCAGAGCTTGGTCAAGGATATCATCAGCGGCATCTTCTACATGATGGACGATGCCTTCCGGGTCGGCGAATATATACAGAGCGGCAGCTATATGGGAACGGTCGAATCATTCAGCATACGCTCCGTCAAGCTGCGTCATCACCGGGGACCTGTTTTCACAGTACCCTTCGGAACGCTTGGCGCCGTGCAGAACATGAGCCGCGACTGGGTGATCGACAAGTTCATGATCAACGTCTCCTACGATGCCGATATTGCCAGGGTAAAGAAGGTTGTGAAGGGCGTCGGGGCTACGCTACTGGAGGATCCCGAACTCGGGCCGACGGTGATAGAGACCGTCAAGATGAAGGGCGTCGAGCAGTTCGGCGACTACGGCATTACCCTAAGCTTCGCCATGACCACCAAGCCAGGATTTCAATCGCAGATCCGACGCCGCGCTCAAGCCTTGATCAAAGAAGCATTCGACGCTAATGGCATTCACTTCGCCTCGCCAACTGTTCAGGTCGCCGGCGACGACGTTCAATCGACGGCGGCGGCCGCAACAACGCGCGACGCGATCACCAAGAAGAATCTGGCCGCACTGGCGGCGGAGGCGCCGGCAAAATAGATCGGAGCTCGACCACCAAATGGCGAATCCGTGCCATTCCGCCACTCGGAGTCCCCTCTCCAGTAGTCGCCACGACGCGCGAAGGCTGATGATGATCCAGTCGTCCGCAAATCAAGATCGGGCACGTCGGAATCAGTCGGGCGAAATGAAAAACTGACCCCCCCTATTGCCTCACTGAGGAATGTTACCGAGCACTGCCGACGCCGACGTGCCCGTTCCTACTCAAATGGTCGTGCCCGAGGAAAATCGGTTGACTGACTGTCGTATCAGGTCAAGGTTAAACCATCACTGCAGCGTCGAAGACAGTCATGGTGTGGGCCTTGAGGTTGCGGTGTCGCGGGAGTGTTCAAAGGTGACCCTGAATCGGTTCATTACGACAATGAGGAGTGCCCTGGTTCCCCAGGCAAGTTCCGCTCGTTTGCCGATCTACCAAATCGCTAGGGTTTCGATTGTGGCCGTGGCGGCAGCAGTTCTCGCTGGTTGTATGAGCAGCATCGCCCGAGTGGCACTACCCGAGGCGGAAGTCGCTCGCGCCAACGCGCTGATCACCCCTTCGGCAGCCGATTCTTCCATTCGCATATGGGGGGACGAAGAACCGGTATGGTTCGAAGCCATGATCGGTGCGCCGCAGGAAGTTCTCATGCGACGATTCCCTGGCATATACGGTAAGCCCCATGCTTATCTGGCGCTGTCGGGGGGAGGCGAAAACGGAGCTTACGGCGCAGGGTTACTTAATGGATGGACAGCCTCCGGGACCAGGCCGGAGTTTACGATGGTGACCGGTATAAGCACAGGTTCGCTCATCGCGCCCTTCGCCTTTCTCGGTCCAGAATATGATGATGAGCTCACGGAGGTCTACACGAAGTACTCAACAAAAGATCTCCTTAGGAAGAGGCCTCTGCTCAGTATCGTATCGGCTGCGTCCGCGGCCGATTCCGCGCCATTGCGGCGCCTCATCGCGAGCTATGTGGATAGCGTCATGATCGCTAAAATCGCGGCGGAACACAGGAAGGGAAGGCGGTTGTTCATCGGCACGACAAATCTTGACGCCGGCCGCCCCGTGCTCTGGAACATCGGCGCGATCGCCAACAGTCGGGACCCTGCTGCTGCCGGCCTCATACATGACGTGCTGCTTGCGTCGGCCTCCATTCCGGGTGCTTTCCCGCCGGTCCTGATTAACGTCAAGACCAATGGGAAGAAATTCGACGAACTCCATGTCGATGGCGGCACAACCACGCAAGTGTTTCTCTATCCGGCGGGCATCGATTGGCGACAGGTCACCCGCAAACTTGAGGTGCCAGGTCCCCCCGACGTGTATGTGATCCGTAATGCTTCACTCAACCCGGTCTACGATCCGGTCAGGCCTCGCCTCATACCGATTGCCAGTAGATCTATCTCGGCACTAATCCGCACGCAGGGAATAGGAGACATGTATCGGATCTATTTGGGAGCGAAACGGGACGGCCTCAACTACCACCTGGCATTCATACCGGATGAATTCGACGTCAAATCTGACGAGCCGTTCGACCTTGACTACATGCGTCAACTTTATCAGCTAGGATACACGCATGGAAAATCAGGCAAGAACTGGCACTCGGCCCCGCCGGGGTTTGAATGATGCGCAGCGCACCGTGTATTTTTCGTTTTTCGCATACGGTACCCCTTTAGCGACGCGAGTGGGGTTGCCCCCTGGAAACCGAGCTGGAGAAGGCGTTCGTCGGAACGCCCTTCGCTGCACATAACCTGTGCCCTAGTTCTAGTAAAGATAGGCAATGAGCGGAACTCCACGATCTCGATCACGGGAGACGCAGCGCAACTATCTCCGCGATATCGGCGCTTGGCGACGTTCCTTGGGCGTTCACCAGACACAGCGATCTCCGACGATCTGCGCCGGTTCCAAATCGAGCAGCAGCAGGACGGCATTCCCGTGCCCACCATGAACAGCATCGTGTCGGCGCTACGCTTCTTCTTCACGCATACGGTCGATCGTCCCGATCTGGCGCGTAGGCCGTTCAACTGGCGCACCCGCGTAAGCTGCCAGTGGTGCTCAGCCGCGACGAGGTCGCCCGCCTCCTCAACGCCACTACCTGCTTGAAGCACCAAGCCGCTCTGTCGGTCGCCTATGGTGCAGGTCTTCGCGTCGCGAAGTGTCGATGTTGAAGGTTGCCGACGTCGATAGCGAACGCATGCTGCTCAGGGTCTCGCGCGGCAAGGGCGGCCGGTATCGCAACGCCATGCTGTCGCAAAACCTGCTCTTGTTGCTGCGCCAGTGGTGGAAGGTCGGGCGTCAGCGGGGGGTGATGCATCGCGATGGCTGGCTGTTCCCCGGACAGCATGCAATGAAGCCGATCAGCACGCGGCAGCTTTATCGTATCGTCGTCGAGGCGGCCCACGCCGCCGACATCGCCAAGCGCGTCGGGCCGCACACGCTACGCCACAGCTTCGCCAACCCACCTATTGGAAGAACGGCCCGACATCCGGATCATTCAGGTCCTGCTCGGAGCAACGTTAGGACGGGACGCACAAAGATTCGCTCGCCGAGCCTTCGTTCGCGCAGATAGCCGCCCGCCGAAACAGCGGTGGGACGTGCAGTCAGCGTTCGCGAGAGACGTGCCGAAGCGTGGGAGCCGCGTCGGCGGGAGACACGTGGCGCATCCCGCCGACCTGGCTATGCGGAAGTGGGACCCGCCGATCGCCCGAGGACTTCCTCATCGGTCTGCGGCAACTGACCGTTCGGAGTCATTTTGTCCACCGCGTCAGGAATCGATGTCGATAGGCGCTTCAGCAGCTCATTGTAATCAAGGCCCGTCTTCGCGGCCAGTTCCTGAAGGGTGTCCTTGCCGATCGATGACTCGACCTGTTCGGCGGAAATGCCCTGAGACGGCTTCTCGGCGCTTACCCAGGAGTCCGCCGCCTCCTGGTTCCCACCGTTCTTGAACGCATCGACGAGTTCTCCCAGGCCTTTGCTGAGCGAACCTTCCTCCGAGCCACCGAACATCTTCCCGAGTTCGCCGAGAATGCCACCGCTGTTCTGAGCGCCCCCCTTTGCGTCGTGAAAGATTTGTCTCAGCTTGTCCCGGTTCTGGTAGCCAGCGACCGCGAGCAGGCCCAATAGCGCCGCGAGCGACGGCATGGTGTTGCGAGATGAGGCCATTGTCGGTTCCTTTCTGCTTGGTGAACCATTAAGCGCGCCGAGCGACGGCACCCCATACGAGCAAGACGATCACGGCGCCGACGATGGCTCCGATGAACCCGGCGCCCTCATTGGCATTGTACCACCCCAATGCCTGCCCCAGGTATGAGGCGACGAAAGCCCCTACAATGCCCAGGATTGTCGTCAGGACGAAGCCTTTCGGCTCGTTTTCGCCGGGCACGATGATCTTCGCCACGATACCGGCGGCAAAGCCAATGATGATGGTCCAGATTATACCCATTCCAGAAGTCCCTCGTCTAAGTAGCAAGTCTGCTAATTGCAACGGCGGGCTCCGAGGCTCCCGTCTCTTTGGAAACAACCAAATGCGGCATCAGGAAAACACACATAGCGCGGCCCGACAAGGAGCAGCCTTATGCCTTATCCATGTGTGTGGCGCCCATAAGTCCCGACGGGGACGACATCTAATCCTCGGCTGGCGCCACCATGTGGGAGAAGTGGACGCTCGCATCCGGAGTTCTCACCGCCGGCATTGCCGCAGACAGAACGTTTCCGCTGGCGGCCGCCGGTTACGATGGAGGGCATGTGGGCCGTCTCTTCGGCACTTGCCAAGTACACGGATGCCGCGCCGTTTGGCGACCTCTGGAGGGTTGTTTATTGTCGCCGTTTGTCGTGGTCTTGAAGTCAGCTATTCTGGGCTGCAGGAATCGGGAACGTTCGGGAGGACGCATGGAGAGGCATCGAATCTATTCGGTCAGCGTCGCGAGCGTCTATCCCTACTATGTCGCCAAGGCTGAGAAGAAAGGACGCACGAAGGCAGAGGTCGATGAAATCATCTCTTGGCTGACGGGGTATGGCCAACAGGCCCTGGACAATCAGTTGGCGAAGAACACCGACTTCCAGAACTTCTTTGCGCAAGCACCTCGGATGAATCCCTCCCGATCGTTGATTACAGGGGTGATCTGCGGCGTCCGAGTGGAAGAAATCCAGGATCCGACCATGCGGGAAATCCGCTACCTGGACAAACTGATCGATGAACTCGCGAAGGGGAAGGCGATGGAGAAAATCCTGCGAAAGTAGTCAGCCTCGATTCACGATCATGGAGCACGCGTTCGACACGAACGACGTCCGGTCGAGCCGCCGTCCTAGTACAGCAAAAGCGCACATACCGACCGGCTTTGGCAGCAAACTCCCTCGGGCCGACTACCCGAGGGCACGCAGTTGTCGATCTCACCCTCAAACCGTTACGTGTGGATGATCTTCGTGCCGAGCACGTTCAGGCACTCGCGCATGAATGCGGCGAGGCCCGTCCAGCCCTTCGCCGAGACCATGTTACCGTCGACATAGGCCCCGGTGGGCTCCACGTCGATGTAGATGCCACCGGCAGCCGTCACCTCCGGCTCGCAGGCGCCAAGGCCGGCGACCTTGCGGCCCTTCAGCACGCCAGGCACGGCCATGAGGATCTGCACCCCATGGCAGATCGTGAAGATCGGCTTGCCCGTATCGTGGAAGTGCCGCACCATGTCCTGAACGCGCTTGTCGGTGCGGATATATTCCGGGCCGCGTCCGCCTGCTGCATAAACTGCGTCATATTCCTCGACCCGCACCTCGGAAAACGTCTTGTTGATGTCGGCGTAATGGCCGAGCTTCTCCGTGTAGGTCTGGTCGCCCTCGAAGTCGTGCAACGAGGTCTTGATACGGTCGCCCGCCTTTTTGTCCGGGCAGACGACGTGCACCGTGTGGCCGACGGCCTCCATGCCCTTTTGAAAAACGTAGATTTCATACTCTTCGGTGAATTCGCCGGTTAGCATGAGGATCTTCTTGCCGCTCATGTCATATCTCCTGTTGCCTTGGATAAGTCGAGACACGGGATGCGGGTGGAAAACCGCACATATTTTTCCTCACCCCGCTCTCGTGGTTGATCGATGCCCGGCCAGGAGGCCGGGCAACACTCAGAATGGGGAATTGGGGAAGTAGAACTGGTCGGCGTTCTCGGGAGTGATAAGCGGTGCACCGAGCAGGAACGAACCGCGCATCGGCGCCTGACCGGCGAACTGTGCCGCTGTCATATAAATGGCCGACTTGATCATCGACGGCGGATAGGGAGTCGAGACCGGTGTGCGCTCGTTGCCTTCCTTCACCATTTCGATGACTTGCTTCATGCCGTTGCCGCCGAGGGCATACTTGATGTCCTTGCGGCCCGCACGGTCGACGGCCTCGATGACGCCGAGCAACATGTCGTCGTCGTTGGCCCAGACGGCGTCGATCTTCGGGTACTTTGCAAGATAGTCCTGCATGAGCTTAAAGGCTTCGTCCTGGTTCCAGTTGGCGTACTGGATATCGAGAATCTTGATGTTCGTCTTGTTGATGACGTCCGAAAAGCCTTTGATGCGTTCGTCGTCGATCACGGTCGGGATGCCGCGCAAGACAACGATCTCGCCCTCCCCGCCAAGTTTGTCGGAAAGCCACCGCGCCGTATTGGCACCTACGGCGATGTTGTCGCCGGCGACATAGAGGTCCTGGATCGTCGGGTCGGTGAGGCCACGGTCGACCACGGAAATGAAGGTGCCCTTTTCCTTGATCTGCTCGACCGGTCCGGTCAGTTCCTCCGACGTAAACGGCAGAATGACCAGCGCGTGGAGCTTGCGGGTCGCCGACAGGTCTTCAAGCGCGGAGACCTGCGCTGTCGCCGATGACGCGGTCGACAGCACGACGTCTACATTCGGAAAGGCGGCCTCGACCTCCTTCTCAGCTTGCTCTGCATGGTAGACGACTCCTCCCGTCCATCCATGCGTTGCGGCCGGAATTGAGACAGCGACAGTCACGTTCCTCTCCTGGGCCTGAGCGCTGCCCAGTGGCAGAGCCAGGACCAGGGTAGCCGTCGATAACAAGAGTCCAGCCTTGCGGATAATAGACTTCATTTTCTCCTCCTTCGAAGTCGGTGCTGTTTTCAGCGGTTGGCAGTAAAGCGGTGCGCCAGCATGGCGATGATGATGATCGCTCCTTGAACGGCGGCGACAAGGTATTCCGAGACCATGTCCGACAGGACCATGACGTTGGCGATCACCTCGAGGATGAGGGCGCCGGCCACCGTGCCGCCAATGCGTCCCCGCCCGCCGCGGAGCAGCGTGCCGCCGATCACGACCGCCGTGATAACCTGCAGCTCCCAGAGCTGTCCGGTCGTTGGCGTCGCCGCGCCGAGGCGGGGCACATAGCAGATCGCAGCGATTGCGACGCAGAAGCCCTGAATCACGTAGGCGACGGTTCGCACTCCGGCGACGTTGACGCCTGAAAAGCGCGCGACCTCGACATTCGATCCCGCCGACTTCAAGCGGCGGCCATACTTGGTCTTGTAGAGCAGGAAGGCGCCGGCCACGACGACGACGAAGGTGATGAGCACCGGATAGGGAATGCCGAAGGCGCTGCCGAAATAGACCGGACGATAGGCTTCCCGGAGACTGCGATCGATAGGCAGCGAGCCGCCGTCGGTCATGAAGGTGATGAAGGCGCGGAAAATGCCCATCGTGCCCAGCGTAACGATGAAGGGCTCTATTCGCCCAACGGTCACGATAAGCCCGTTGAAGAGGCCGCACAGCGCCCCCACCAGCAGCGCGACGCCCGCTCCCATCGGAATCGCCCAGGTTCCAAATGCCGGGGCGAGATGGTTCATCGCCATGATCATGATACCGGTAACGAAGGCCATCATCGAGCCCACGGACAGGTCGAGCCCGCCGGACGAGATAACGAAGGTCGCCCCGACGGCGATGATCGCGATGAAGGCGCTCCGCGTAATGACGTTGATCAGGTTGGCCGACGACACGAAATTGGAGTTCACCAGCGCACCGAACAGCACGATCATCGCAAGGGCGATGAAGGGCGCCAGATCGGCCCAGCGGATGCGCGCTCCGTCGTCAGTGAGCGCGAGTGTTGCTGTCGCTGCGGTCATGTTTCTCCTCCCCGACGTCTGCGCGGCCATCGGTCGTGGCGGCGTAGACGACATTTTCCTCATTGATTTCATTGCCGCTCAGCTCTGCGACGATCCTCCCGGCACGCATCACCAGAACGCGGTCGGAAAGACCCACCAGTTCCGGCATTTCCGACGAAATGACGATGCAGGCTTTGCCGGCGCGCACCATCCCGTCGATGAATTCATAGATCTGGCTCTTGTTGCCGATATCGATCCCGCGCGTCGGCTCGTCGATGATGATCACCGAGGGGTCGGCCATCATCACCTTGGCAAGGAGCAGCTTCTGCTGGTTTCCACCCGAAAGCTGGCTGGCTTCGAGGCGTAGCGAGCGCACGCGGATGTCGTAATCGGTCACCGCCTTTCGAAGGCGGGAAAGCTCTCCCCGCTTATCCAGAAGGACACCCGGATTGATCGTGTCCAGCGCCTGAAGGGTGAGGTTGGGACCGAGCTTCTCCTCCAGGAGCAGGCCTTTGCCCTTGCGGTCCTCGGTGAGGTAAACCAGGCCGGCGTCCATTAAGGTGCCGACAGAACGGCTCCCGATCTGCCGGCCGTTCAGGACAATGCTTTCAACCTCTGACGGACGAAGACCCATCAGGCCCTCGATCAGTTCGGTACGACCCGCCCCGATCATGCCGCCGATACCCAGCACCTCGCCGGGCCTGACGCTAAATGAGACCTTCTGCGAGCCGTGGTCGACGGCAAGGTTGGTGACTGACAGGATCGGAGCCGCAGTCGCGGTTGGCCGCTTATGCGGATAGAGCATTTCCAGCTCCCGCCCGACCATCAGCTCCGCCATTTCACGCTGGCCGAGGCCGGCCGCCGGCCAAGTCCCGATCATGCGGCCGTCCCGAAGCACGGTGACGCGGTCGGCAAGCGCCTGAACCTCATCGAGGCGATGGGAGATGTAGAGCACCGCAACCCCGTGATCGCGCAGGCTGCGAACGATGTCGAGCAGCGCCGCCACTTCGTCGTTTGCGAGAACCGCAGTCGGCTCGTCGAAGATGACGACCTTTCGATCGTCCAGAAGGGCGCGCGCGATCTGCACGAGCTGGCGCTGGGCGAGCGGCAGCTCACCCACACGGTCGCGCGGCCGGGCCGCTGAACCGACCCGCGCGAGGAGTTCGGCGGCACGACTGTTCATCGCCTTGTCATTGACCAGCAGACCTCGGCCGACCTCGCGACCCAAATACAGGTTTTCCGCAACGGTGAGGTCCCCAGCGAGCAGGATTTCCTGGTGCACGAGTACGATGCCGGCATTCTCTGCCTCCACCGCGTTTCGGAACTCAACCGACTTGCCCTCCAGGAGCAGGTGGCCGGCCGTTGGGACGACATGGCCGGAAAGGAGCTTCATCAGCGTCGATTTTCCGGCGCCGTTCTCACCGATAATGGCGTGAACCTCTCCAGCATGAACCTCGAGCGTGACGCCCGAAAGGACGGTAATCGGACCGTAGGCTTTGCCAAGACCCTCTGCCGCGAGTGCGGCAACAGCAGCAGGGTTTGGCGGCGGCGCTACCGCATTGGAAGGCAGGGCGGCGTTCATTCGAAAGCCGAAAGCAAACGATCGCGCGAGCGTTCGATGTGGACGCGCATGGCATCGTATGCGGCCTGCGGATCGCGCGCCCGGAAGGCAGCCAACAGGCTCTCATGCTCTTCGAGCGCCTCCTGAGTCACCCGGATGTGGAACATCAGCCGGAAGATGTGCAGATGGACATGCTGGTTCGACAGAGTGCTGCGGATCACGTCGTTCCCGGCGATCTTCAGGATCGCGTCGTGGAACTGCGCATCGGCGCGGGCAAAGCGGGAGTAGCGTGTGTTCCGATCGACCGGCGCCTCGCCGTGGCCCATGTCGGCCGCGGAATTCTCGAGCTGCTGGAGCGCCTCCGCAGTCATGTTGACGGCGGCAAGCCGGGCAGCTTCGGGTTCGACCAGCAGGCGAAAAGCATAAAGGTCTTCGAACTGCTTGCGCGTCCATTGCGGGGCTGCACTATAGCCGATCAGATGCTCTTTGCGAACGAGGCCCTCGCGTTCCAAGCGGCTCAGCGCCTCGCGGATCGGCGTCTGGGATACGCCGAGTTCGCGAGCGAGGACATCGATCGGAATGCGTGCACCAGGCGCAATATCGAGGGACATCAGCCGGTGATAGATGCTGTCATAAACGCCTTCGACCACACTCGTCGGGCGAATACCAGCCCCCCTGCTTGCCCTCTCCGCTGCAATTGCCACTGCCATTCTCCGACTGCTTATTGACATACGACGTTTTGTTGCAAATAACATATCGCATGTCAAATACAATATCGTATATGATCTGATATAGGATTACCGAATGAGGCTGCCGCCCTCCTGCCTGAGGAATTTGAGCGTCGCTCTACTGGAAAAGCGGGGTGTTCCCGCCGACGCCGCTAGTCTTCAGACAGATCTCCTCCTGGAGGCCGAGCTGCGCGGATTGCCCTCCCACGGCCTGCAACGCCTGCCATTGCTTCTGACCCGGCTGGATAAAGGGCTCGCGAACCCCACGACGCGCGGAAACGGAATCTGGCGAAGAGACTCATTTCTGAGCGTCGACGGCGAACGCGGCCTGGGCCCGGTCGTGATGATGAACGCCCTGCGCGTCATGCAACGCACCCTTAAGGAGACAGGACTCGCCATTGCCGCGATCCGCAACGCCAATCACCTGGGAATGCTTGCCTATTATGCGGAGGCCGCCGCAAGAGACGGCCTGATCGGCATTGTCATGTCGACCAGCGAAGCGCTCGTGCACCCATTCGGCGGAACGCAAGCCATGGTCGGCACCAATCCGGTCGCGATCGGCATTCCTGCGGGTGACCGCCCTTTCGTACTGGATCTCGCAACCAGCATCGTTTCCATGGGCAAGATCAACAACCATGCGATGCGCGGTCTAGCGATCCCCGCTGGCTGGGCAGTGGACCGAGACGGTCGCGCCACAACCGATCCGCACGCGGCACAGGCAGGGGCGATCGCGCCGTTCGGCGACGCGAAGGGATATGGTCTGGGCCTTGCGATCGAGCTTCTTGTCGCGGCGCTTGCCGGATCCAATCTGGCGCCTGATGTGCATGGAACGCTCGACGACATTCATCCCGCCAATAAAGGCGACCTTCTCATTCTGATCGATCCTTCGGCAGGCGCGGGTAGCACACCGCAACTTGCCGCCTATCTCGACCGCGTGCGCCTATCCCGCCCGCTCGACCCTGCGCAACCAGTCGCCATTCCGGGAGACGGGGCACGAGCACGCCGCGTTGCAGCAGCGAAGACTGGCATCGAACTGCCGCGGCCGCTTTTCGACCAACTTACGGCCCTTGAGGTCGCTGAATTCATCGGAGGACATACGGAATGAACCTATTCGGCACACTAAGGGCGCCGCGCGAACTGCTTTTCGGCGCCGGGCAGCGCCATGCCCTTGGCGGCATCGCCGCCAAGCTCGGTCGACGCGCGCTGATCGTCACCGACACGCGCCTTGCAGTGGATGCCGACCTGCTTACGCTGGTGCGGCGACTGGAGGAGGCAGGGCTTGAGGTGATGGTGGACAGTTCCACCCTGCCGGACGTCCCCGTGGAATCGGCCATCGCGAGCGCTGCCGCGGCCAGGGGCTTTGCGCCGGACCTCGTCATCGGCATCGGTGGCGGGTCCTGTCTCGACATGGCGAAATGCGTCGCCCTCCTCCTTACCCACGGCGGGCGGCCACAGGACTATTATGGCGAACATGTCGTCCCAGGCCCAGTGATGTCATTGATCGCCATTCCCACCACCGCCGGCACCGGCTCGGAGGTGACGCCCGTCGCCGTGCTTTCGGATGCCGAACGTAGCCTGAAAGTTGGCATTTCAAGCCCGCATCTGATCCCGGCGGTATCGATCTGCGACCCCGAACTCACCCTCTCCTGCCCATCCGGCCTGACTGCAATCGCCGGCGCGGACGCCCTGACGCATGCGATCGAAGCCTTCACGGCGATCCGGCGCGAGCCCGTCCCCGGTATCGCGCAGCAGCGCGTCTTCGTCGGTAAAAACGAGATTTCCGATCACTTTGCTCTTAGCGCCATTACCCTCCTGTGGCAGGGGCTGGAGAGGGCCTGCAAGGACGGCGCCGACGCCGGCGCGCGCGAAAAGGTGATGCTCGGCGCAACGCTCGCCGGTCTTGCTTTCGGGGTGGCGGGCACTGCCGCGGCCCACGCCATCCAGTACCCCGTCGGCGCGCTCACCCATACGGCCCATGGCCTCGGGGTCGCCTGTCTCATGCCCTATGTCATGACCTGGAATGCGCCGCTCATCCGCGACGAACTCGCGCAGATCGCGCATGCGGCCGGGCTCGGCGGACCGGATGAAGTGATCCCTGCCCTCGTTTCGCTCTTCGAACGCATCGGCATTCCCGCCACGCTGCGGGATCTCGGCCTCGAGGAAGACCGGATCGACTGGGTGGCGGAACAAAGCTCGGGTATCGCACGCCTCATCCAGAACAATCCCCGCCCCCTGAACCCGCACGAGATGCGCAACCTCGTCGCCGCCGCCCATAGCGGCGACCGCTCGCGCCTGAACTGAATCGAAAGGACCCTCCATGACCTTCCACGCCAAGTTTTCCGGCTACGCCGATCCCGCCCTGCATGCCGCGGGCCTCTACATCGGCGGCAAATGGCAAAGCGGCAGCGGAATAGCCGTTCTCGACCCTTCGACCGGTAATCTGCTGGCCGAGGTCGCCGACGCCTCCACCGAGGACGCACAGCGCGCAGTCGATGCCGCGCATGCCGCTGCCGCAGGGTGGCGCACCACTCCGGCTCGCCAGCGCTCGGAAATCCTGCGACGCTGGTATCAGCTGATGACACAGCACGCCGAGGAGCTTGCAACTCTCATCGCACTGGAAAACGGCAAGGCCCTGGTCGACGCACGCGGCGAAGTCGCTTATGCCGCCGAATTCTTCCGCTGGTACGCTGAAGAGGCGACCCGCATTCCGGGCGAATTCCGGCGCACTCCCTCCGGGTCGCACAATATCCTCGTTGACCATGAGCCGATCGGCATTGCCGTCCTGATCACGCCCTGGAATTTCCCTGCCGCTATGGCGACGCGCAAGATCGCGCCCGCCCTTGCCGCCGGCTGCACGGTGATCCTGAAACCTGCCTCGGAGACGCCGTTGACGGCCTACGCCATGGCCCGACTCGGCGAAGAGGCGGGTGTCCCGCCTGGCGTCGTCAACGTGCTGACCACAAGCAATCCAGGCGGAATGACGAATGCGATGCTCGCCGACTCGCGCGTTCGTAAGCTTTCATTCACCGGCTCGACCGGCGTTGGCCGCGTTCTTCTTGCCGAAGCCGCCAAGTCAGTCGTCAGCTGCTCGATGGAGCTCGGCGGCAATGCGCCCTTCATCGTGTTCGACGACGCGGACCTCGAGGCGGCGCTCGACGGTGCGATGATCGCCAAGATGCGAAACGCTGGAGAAGCCTGCACTGCCGCCAATCGTTTCTATGTCCAGGCGGGCATCCATGATGCGTTTGTCGCCGGCCTCACGGCGCGGATGATGTCACTGAAGATCGGCCCCGGCTACGATCCCGAGACGCAATGTGGACCGATGATCACGCAAAACGCCGTCCGCAAGATCGACCGGCTCGTCTCAGAGGCACTCGCCGCGGGTGCGCGGGCAACGACCGGCGGCAAACCGCTTACGGAAAACGGGTACTTCTATCCGCCGACGGTACTCGAAAACGTCCCCGTAAACGCGTCGATCGCACGTGAGGAAATCTTCGGACCGGTCGCGCCTGTCTACAAGTTCGAAAGCGACGACGAGGCGATCCGCCTCGCAAACAATACGGAGTATGGCCTCGCCGCGTACATCTACAGCCGCGATCTCAAACGTGCGATGACGGTCGGCAAGTGCATCGAAACCGGCATGCTCGGCATCAACAGGGGCCTGATGTCAGACCCCGCCGCTCCCTTCGGCGGCGTTAAACAGAGCGGCCTTGGCCGCGAAGGCGGCGTGACCGGCATTCTGGAATTCATGGAGCCGAAATATTATGCAGTTGATTATTGATCGGCGGAGCAGACGATGACAGCACAGGACCTTTACCGCATTCGCGACTTCGTGCCCGATTTCGACACCATCGCCGCAGAGTTCGCCGAACGCAGCCGGGCCCTATCGGNGATGTGCGGGCAGATATACCGTACGGCGCCGGCGCCCGCGAGGTCGTCGATGTCATCTTGCCGGAGCGCCTGCAGGCCGGCGCGCCCCTGCATGTGTTCGTTCACGGCGGATATTGGCGCTCCGGCGAAAAGATCAATTATCGTTTCGTCGCTGCCCCGGTTCTTGCGGCGGGGGGCATTGCGGCCCTGGTCGAATACAACCTGATGCCTCGCAGCCGCCTGGACGTGCTGGTGGATCAGGTTCGGCGATCGGTGCTCTGGCTTCAGGCCCACGCAATCGATTTCGGCGCGGATCCTGCGCGACTGACCGTCAGCGGTCATTCGGCAGGCGCGCATCTTGCTTCCTTCCTCGCAGCAACCGGTCCCGAGGAAACCTACCCGCCCTCCCTGCCGGCGCTTCAAGGCTTGCTGCTTCTAAGCGGAATCTACGACCTGTCAGGCATACCGGACAGCTTCCTTCGACACGAAGCGGAAATGACACCGATGGAAGCTGCCGCATGGTCCCCTCTCACCAGCTCGCAGCTCCCCTGCCCGACGCGCGTCATCGCCTATGGCGCGGACGAGACGACGCCATTCCAGAGTCAGGCGGCCGGGCTATGTGAGCTGCTGCGTGCCCGGGACGAAAGTGCCGAACTGCTCCCGGTTCCTGATCTCAACCACATGAGCGTCGTGCTCGATCTTGCCGATACCGACGGCATACTCGGCCGGCAGCTTCATAATTTGGTGGCCCGACCAACCCAGTGAATCCGGAAAGCGCCTTGGGGCGAAATGCTCGCCGCGAGCGCCGAAGAAGTTCGGCGCTGGTGCGTTGGGCCATGTCGGCCGCATTGAAGGGATGCGCACCGCGGACCACATCAGAAACCTCGCCGCAGCATAATATTATACACTCGTATAACAAATCTCTTGCCTGACGGAAGGTTCCCGATATCTTGCCGCCACCCCAACCGCGGCGCTCCGGCGCCGTGGACGCAGCTCCCTTCAGGATCCAAGGAAATGCCTCGAGACACCCGCTTCGATATTCTCTTCGAACCCGTCAAGATCGGCCCGGTCACAGCGCGCAATCGCTTCTATCAGGTGCCCCACTGTTCCGGCATGGGCTACCGCTACCCCAATGCGGAAGCCCAGTTGCGCGGTACGAAGGCGGAAGGCGGTTGGGCGGTCGTCTCCACCCAGGAGGCGGAAATCCACCCGACATCGGACCTGACGCCTGCCAACGAAGCTCGTCTGTGGGACGACGGCGATCTGCCGGCCCTTTCCGCCGTCACGGAACGTATCCACGCCCATGGCAGCCTCGCGGCCATCCAGCTCGTGCACAACGGCCTTCACGTCGCCAACCGTTTCAGCCGGATGATCCCGCTCGCTCCCTCGCACGCCGTCAGCGACAGCCTCGATCCCGTCCAGGCGCGCGCAATGGACAAGGCCGACATCAGCGACATGCGCGGCTGGTATCGCAATGCCGCGCTTCGCGCCAAAAAGGCCGGCTTCGACATCGTCTATCTCTATGCCGGCCACGACATGAGCGTGTTGCAGCACTTCCTGTCCCGCCGCCATAACGATCGCAGCGACGAATATGGCGGCTCCTTCGAAAACCGGCTCCGCCTGTTCCGAGAGATTCTCGATGATGTGCGCGAGGCGATCGGTGACACCTGTGCGCTCGCGGTGCGCCTTGCCGTCGACGAACTGATGGGCCCCTCCGGGATCACCTGCGAGGGAGAGGGGAAAGACATCATTTCGGCGCTCGGCGAACTTCCGGACCTTTGGGACGTCAATCTCTCCGACTGGTCGAACGATAGCCAAACAGCTCGTTTTTCCGAGGAAGGCTACCAGGAGCCCTATATCCGCTTCGTCAAATCCGTCACCACCAAACCGGTGGTCGGCGTCGGCCGTTATACGTCGCCGGACAGCATGGTGCGGGTTATCAAGCAGGGCATTTTGGACTTCATCGGGGCCGCGCGCCCGTCGATCGCCGATCCCTTCCTCCCGAAGAAGATCGAGGAAGGGCGCATCGATGACATCCGCGAATGCATCGGCTGCAACATCTGCACTTCCGGCGACAATACCAACGTGCCGATGCGCTGCACGCAGAACCCCACGGTTGGCGAGGAATGGCGCAAGGGCTGGCATCCGGAGACCATCGCGGTGTCCGAAACTCCCGAACCCGCCCTCATCATCGGCGGCGGACCGGCGGGCCTGGAAGCGGCACGGGCGCTTGCCCAGCGCGGCGTCGATGTCGTGCTGGCGGAAGGCGGCGGCGAATGGGGCGGTCGCGTTGCTCGCGAATGTCGGTTACCCGGTCTTGCGACCTGGGGCCGCGTGCGCGACTGGCGCATCGGCCAACTCAGCACCCGCGTCAATGCCGAGCTTTACCTGCACAGTCCGCTTTCGGCCGCCGACATACTGCAATACGGCATCCCCCATGTGGCGATCGCGACCGGAGCGAGCTGGCGCACCGACGGCGTTGGCCGCACCCACCGGGTGCCGCTCGATTTTCTGTCGAAAGGCATCCTCGTCTCTCCCGACGCAATTCTCTCCGGGGGCGCCGAGGCGGTGCCCGCCGACGGCCCCGTCATCGTCTTCGACGACGATTGCTTCTACATGGGCAGCGTGCTCGCCGAACTGCTCGCCAGGAGGGGACGCACGGTCACCTTCATAACCCCCGAATCCCAGGTTTCGCCCTGGAGCAGGAACACGCTGGAGCAGGCACGTATCCAGAAGCGCCTCATCGATCTCGGCGTCGAGATCGTCACGGCCATGGCCCTCGCCGGCCGGACGAAAGACCAGCTGGAACTATCCTGCGTCTACAGCGGCAGGACCCGTCCGGTCGATTGCGCCACTGTCGTCCCGGTCACCGCCCGCCTGCCGGACGAAACGCTGTGGCTGGAACTCAAAGCACGCGAAGACGAGTGGGCCGATGCCGGCATCAAGACCGTCACCCGCCTTGGCGACTGCCTCGCGCCAGGCCTGATCGCCGCTGCCGTCTATTCCGGCCATCAATATGCCCGGACCTATCAGGAACAGGTCGACAAGGATCGGGCGCCATTCATGCGGGAAGATATTGCAAGGCTTTACGGTCTTCGCTCGGCGTAGGATGGTCCGGGGGGGCGGCCGCCCGCCACCGAATGGGTTGGGCACGCTCGACCGCGATGCTCGATTATCTTCGCGCTCGGTATCTGTCGAACGCCGTCAGCCGCTGCGTCGGAGGATCTGCCTCGTCCCAGCGATAGATTTCCTTCCGAAGGAAGCCGAGTTCAGCCTCGAGCTCCTCCTCGGCGACCTCTGTCCACCATGATTTTGGGCGGCCGTCGCTGCCGTCAGACCAGCGGTACCCGCGAGCCTTCAGTACGTCCTTCAGGTCGAACGGCGCATTCTCCGCGAAAATCCTGACCCGTGAACGCTGGCTCGCTTTGTAAAGTTCGGCAAACGGCGGCAGCTTGGCGCCGTCCGCAGACTGCTCAAGTACCTCGAGGAGAGCGAAGCAGTCATCCACAGCCCGATGCCCGTCATGGAAATGTCCGCTCTGACCGATCAGATAGCCGAGCTTCGTGCCTTCGAAACCTCGGCCGCTCCAATCGATTTCGGAGACCGAGCATGCCCAGGCCTTGCGGACAAACACATCCGAAAGTGCCTCGCAAAACGGCCGATCGAAGCCGGCATTGTGGGCGATGATGAGATCCGCAGGCCCAACGATCGCTTGGACTGCAGCAATATCGATCGACTGGCCGGCGACCATGGCATCGGTAATACCCGTCAGCCGGGTGATGTCGGGCGGAATGGCGATGGTCGGCTGCTGCAAACCGCCATAAACAGCGACCACATCGCCGATCTCACCCTCTGCGTTGTAGGTGAATGCGACCAGCCCGATCTCGATGACCTCGCATCTGCGGGCATCGAGGCCGGTTGTCTCGGTGTCGAGGATGACGCCCCTCAGGGGAAAGCCGGGTCTCACGTCGGACACGACCGTGCGGGCTTCAAGCTTTCGCAATATCCTGTAGCGACCGGTCGCCTTCAACGCGGCAAGCATCTCGGTTTCCGAAAGGGAGGTCGATGCCTGCCGCCGGGCCCGGCTTCGCTCGGTTCTCGCGGCTGCTGGTCGCACATCTCGGGCACACATGTCGAGCTGAGAGGTCATCCGGTCCCCATCGTTAAGGTGCTCCAACTCTAAAGCGCCAGTTGCCCTGTGAACACCTCCCCCATGCTCATACCCACCGATAATGCGATCGAGCACCCCACATGCGGTCAGCGCGTCGGCAAAAAATCATGCCGGGACGGCCGTTCTTGCCTGCGCGTCCTGCTGCGGCCACCGCTGCAGTGCTTCGCGTCCGGCCTCCGTCAGGCCATAGACGCCTCTGTCGAGCCGTTCAAACCAGCCATAGACATTCGAAAGCAGTATCTTCCCGGCATCCGGTACGCCGGATCTGATTTCACGCACGCGCAGCGGGCCTGATTCCAGCGCCAGCGCACAGCCGAGCGCCTGCTGGCGGTACGCGGTCATGACAGGCGCGCGTGTGCTCCCGCCTATTGCGGGATCGCCGCGCCGCCTCTGGTGTTCGCGCATGAGCTTCGAACGCCGTTTCGGATTGGTTCGCGGCATCGGCGATACGGAGCCGACGATCACGCTGACGTCGCCGGCATCGGAAATGCCGAGCATGCCGACCCCGAGCCTGCGACAGAGATCGCGGTAGCGTTTGTCGGCCTCGCGACCTTTTCCCTTGGCCGAGACTCGCGCCGCGATCCAGACCTCGTCCGCGACAGCAGCGCGATCGACGGCCTGCAGTATGAGCTCCAGATTGAAGCGCAGCTTCAGCTCGCAGATCACGACCACGCGCGGATCGTCGTCGCTCAGGCCGACGAGATCGCAGCCGTCAACCTCGCCCTTGACGACGTAACCTGCCTTTTCGAGAAAGCCTTTGACGGGGAGATAAAGCGACGTTTCCATATGCCTGCAGGTTGAAGCGAAGAATCGCTCTGTAAGCTATATCGATCCGCCCCTACCGGACAATCATCCTAACCGGATAAAACCCGCGGCCGGGCGGCCGCGGGTCTCCTGGAAGCATAGAGAAAGGCCACGCACCGTGACGCAGCCTGTTCTTTTGTTTACTTGCGGATCTCTTCCAGCTTGGCGAGAATGGCGTCCACCACGTCGGCACCGATCTCAGCCTTGTGCTTTTCATAGACGACCATGGACTTCTCGCGGATGCGAGCCTGTTCTTCAGCAGACAAGGTGTTCACTTCGAGACCAGCTTCCTTGATCTTCTCCAGCGACTTCTTGTTGAGCTCCTGGATGACCTTGCGCTCCTCATCGCGACCGACCACTGCGCATTCACGCAGTGCTGCCTGCTCTTCCGGCGTGTAGCTGTCGAAGATCGGCTTCGAGAACAGGAAGAGGAAGGGCGTGTAGGCGTGGTTCGTCTCGGTCACGTACTTCTGCACTTCGAAGAACTTCGACGTATCGATCGTCACATAGGGGTTTTCCTGCGCATCGATCGCCTTGGTTTCGAGCGCCGAGAAGACTTCGCCGAAAGCCATCGGAGTGGCATTGGCGCCGAGGTTCTGGAAGGTGTCGAGGAAAATGTTGTTCTGCATCACGCGAACCTTCATCCCTTCGAAGTCTTCCCACTTGGTGACCGGACGAACCGAGTTCGACAGGTTACGGAAGCCGTTTTCCCAGTAGGCGAGATTGACCAGACCGGCCGCTTCCAGCTTCTCGTTCATCATGTCGCCGAAATCGCCATCGAGCACCGTGTAGGCTTCCTGAGCGTTGCCGAAGAGGAACGGCAGATCGAATACGCCGAGTGCCGGTATGATGCCGACGAGCGGCGAGGACGAGGTGACGACGGCCTCCTGCACGCCGGAGCGCAGGGCCTGTGTCGCCTGAAGGTCGCCGCCGAGCGCGCCGCCCCAGAAAGCGGTGAGCTTCAGCTTGCCACCGGATTTCTGATCGAGACAGGCCTGCATCGCCTTGATGCCGTTACCGACCGGATGGTCTTCGTTGATGCCGTTCGACACGCGGATGTTGCGGTCGTTGAACTCGGCGAAAGCCGGCGCCGCGGCCGAAAGACCGAAAGCGATGGCAGTCGTGGCAAGAAGCAGTTTTCTCACGGGGGTATCCTCCCTTGGATTGTTGGTGAGGGGTTGCGGGTTAAAGCCCTTCTAATGGAGCCAGCGTGCGGGCACGATGACGATGTCCGGGAACAGGACCAGAAGGAAAAGCACGAGTATCTGGGCTACCAGGAATGGCGTCACGCCGACAATTACCTTGCCGAGCGGAACCCGGCCGACGCCGCTGACGACGTTCAATACGACGCCGACCGGTGGGGTCAGCAGTCCTATGCAGGTATTCATGATGAACAGGACACCGAAATAGACAGGATCGATTCCGGCCTGCTTGATGATCGGCATGAGCACCGGCGTCAGGATCAGAATCGTGGGCGTAAGGTCGAGTGCGGTGCCCACCACCAATACGACCAGCATGATGACGAACATCAGAAGCGTCGGGCGGTCGATCAGCGGAGAGATGAAGCCGGTGATTTCCGCTGGTATGTTCGCTGCAGTGATCAGCCACGAAGAAACGAGCGCGGCGCAAACGAGGAACATGATCACAGCGGTGGTCTTCGCCGCCTGGAGTATGACACCCGGCAGGTCACGGGGCTTGAGTTCCCGATAAATGAACATGCCGACGAAAAGGGCGTAGACTGCGGCGACCACGGCGGCTTCGGTCGGCGTCACGACGCCGGCCTTGATGCCGCCGAGGATGATGACCGGCATGCCAAGAGCCCAAAGCGCCCGCCCGGTGGCGCGGAGCCGCTCGTTCGCCGGGGTGCGTGGAAGCGGTTGGATATCATCCTTGCGCACGACCAGCAGCCACGTGGCAACAAGGGCAATACCCATGATGAGACCGGGCACGATACCTGCCATGAAGAGCTGCGTAATCGAGACGTTCGCCGCCACCCCGAATACGATGAAGGCCATGGATGGCGGGATGACCGGGGCAATGACACCACCTGCAGCGATCAGGCCCGCGGAGCGGGGAACGTTGTAACCGGCCTTCGCCATCATCGGGATCAGGATCGCCGCAAGTGCCGCAGTGTCGGCTGCCGCCGAACCCGAGATACTTGCCATGATCACGGCCGCCATGATGGCAACGATGCCGAGACCGCCGCGTATATGACCGACACAGGCGATTGCGAAATCGATGATGCGCCGCGACAGTCCGCCGGCGTTCATCAATTCACCGGCGAGAATGAAGAACGGGATGGCGAGGAGCGTGAAGGTATCGGCGCCCGCGATCATGTTCTGAGCAATGATCTGGGTATTGAACATGCCCATGTACCACATGAGCATGACGCCGCAGAACATCAGCGAGAAGGCAACCGGCACGCCGATTGCCATGGCGCCGAGCAGCGAAACGATGAAGACGACAAGAGTCATTAGGTACGCTCCGCCAGCTGCTCGAGAGTCATGTTTTCACCGGCGAAGGCGGCGATTTCTTCTTCCGTGACGCGCCCCGTCAGCAGGCGGAAAAGGCGCTCGAGCGCGATCAGGACCACGCCCGCTCCGGTGAAATATCCGATCCCGTAGACCCACAGCATCGAGATGCCGGTAACGGGTGCGGCCATCGAGGCATTGATCGGCGACTGCTTCCAGGTGCCCCAGAAGAAGATCGCCGACACGGCGATGACGACGATATTGGAGAGCATCATGCAGATGATGCGGCCCTTGCGGCCGAACAGCGAGACCAAGGTCTCGACCCCCACATGCGAATTTTCACGGAAGGTGACAACCGCACCGATGAAGGTGAGCCACACGAAGAAATACCGTGACATCTCGTCTGAGACGTTGATGCCGGAATTGAAGCCGTAGCGCAGCACGACGTTCAGGAACACCATCACCGCCATGCCTGCGAGCAGCACGATCAAGAGCAGCTCGAGCAGTTTATAGAACGTATCAATCGCTTTTTGCATCTACCCCTCCCGTTTCGCCTGCAAGAGCCCGCGTTCGGCCAGGTTCTTCATCAGAGCGCCCAGGCCGAAGCTCCATTTCGGGCAGCGGTCGCTATGATCAACCCAATTCACGAGGCGTCCGAGGCGCGGCGTCGAGATCTCGACCCGGTCTCCTATTTCATGCGTGAAACCGAGCCCGGCGCCCCGACGATCCTTCACGGGCGCAAACATCGTTCCGAGGAAGAAGACCACGCCATCCGGATACTGGTGGTTGTCGTTGAGAAGCTGCGAAACGAGGTCTTCCGGGCTGCGGCTGATGGCCGACATCGGGCTGACGCCGGTCATCTTGAAACCCTCTTTGCCGTCGACCACGAGCGAGACTTCCGCCTGTTTCACGTCCTCGATCGTGAAAGCACCGTCGAAGAGCCGGATGAAGGGGCCGATCGAGCAGGACGCATTATTGTCCTTCGCCTTGCTGAGAAGCAGTGCGGAGCGGCCTTCGAAGTCCCGAAGATTGACGTCGTTGCCGAGCGTCGCACCGACGATCCTGCCCTTCGACGTGACGGCCAGCACCACCTCCGGCTCCGGATTGTTCCAGTCGGATTTGGGGTGGATACCGATATAAGCGCCACAACCGACCGAAGACATGGGCTGCGCCTTGGTGAAGATTTCAGCATCGGGACCGATACCCACTTCGAGGTACTGCGACCAAAGACCAAGCTCCTGGAGCAGTTTCTTGACCTCGGCGGCCTTGTCGGAGCCGGCTACGAGGCCTTTGAGATTGTCGCCGAGGACGGGGGCCAGCCGGCCGCGAATTTCCTGCGCGCGCAGCGGATCGCCCTTGGCCTGCTCCTCGATCACCCGCTCCAGCATGCTGTCCGCAAAGGTGACGCCAGCCGCCTTGACGGCCTGCAGATCGGCAGGCGCCAGAAGATCGCCCGCCTCGCCACGGAGGAATGCATCGAGAGAGCCGAGGCTGGCAAAGCGCGACGGGTCGCGCAGCGCGTCGACAAGGCCGTCGATCTCAAGAAGCTCGGAAATCGTTGCTGCGAGTGGGGTCAGGTCGAAAACCTCTCCATCCGAGATCAGGACCGGGCAGGGTCCGCCGGCGGTTTTGGACCAGACGCGCCCGACGAGCATCGCGCCGGATGCGTCCGCGGGCTGGATTGATTCAGCGCTCAGTGCCTGTTCGAAACTCACGAGAAATCCTCCGCTCATCTCGTACCTCGAAGGTACGGGTCTCCTATTGTCAGGATGTCTGACAACGAGATGACCTGCTTCTAGTATGACTTTTTGGCCATGTCTAGGCCATCGGTAAGTAAAGTCTGAAACGCCCCTCACGGGCTGCGCCGCCCGACCCGAACCTCAGGACGAGAAGCTTTCGATCGTCAGGTCCAGGCGGGCCGCAGCCCCGTTCAGATGGTTGCGCATCGCCTCCTCGGCCTTGGCCGGATCCCGCGCCGCCACGCCATCTCGGATAGAGACATGTTCCGCAATCGTGACTTCGACGATCTCCTCCAATATTGCAGCGGCGCGTGCCGCGTTGATCGCCAGGCTGATCCGCTCGGCGATGAATCCGATGAAAAGCAGGAAATATTCGTTATGGGTGGCCGCCGCAATCGCCCGATGAAATGCGAGGTCGGCGACGATCCCCTGCTCCGTCCATTTCTCCGCGCCGGTCATCTGCTGCAACGCCTCATCGATCTTGCCCAATTCCTGCGGCGTATGATTGATCGCCGCAAGCCGGGCCGCCTCCACCTCAAGCGGAATACGGAGCTGAAACAGATCCCGGAAACTTCCCCGATTGGCGAGATCTCCCTGCTCTATACGAAGCGATTGCCGGCGCTCGATTTCCGTGGCGAAGGCACCGACGCCCTGGCGCGTTTCCACCAGGCCCTCATTTCGCAATTGAGCTATCGCCTCCCGCACCACCGAGCGGCTGACTCCGAAGGTCGTGGCGAGCAGATGCTCCGTCGGCAGTTTCTCTCCGGGTGCGATACGTCCTTCGGTGATCTCCCTGCCGATCTTCGCCGCGATGCGCGCGGGCAAATGCTCGCTCCTGCTGATCTGGCCGAAATCCATTGCCGCCAAGATTGCTCTCCCTTTTAGAATCTCAGTTGACAACCGGGATTCATGATCATCTCCGGGTCAACGGCATGCTTGAGCGCCGTCAACAGCTTTCGGCGGGTCTCCGGCAGCCTGGCGTCGAAATCCGGTCGCTTCAGGCGCCCGATACCGTGCTCGGCGCTGATGCTTCCGGTATAGCGATCGAGCACCTCGTTCACGACCGTCTTGGCCTTGTAGATCAATTCAATCCGCTCGTCGGGCGTACTGCCGGCCGGCGGCAGGACGTTGAGATGCACATTGCCGTCGCCGACATGGCCATAGGAAACGCTGACGGCGCCGGGAAGTGCGTCGGAGACCGCCTTTTCCGCCTCCTCTACGAAGGATGCCAGCTGCGAGAGCGGAACGGAGATATCGGTGCGCATATGAGCGCCGCGTTTCGCCTGGCCTTCGTTCATGCCCTCGCGGATCAACCAAAGATTGCGCGCCTGCGTCTGCGAGGCGGCGATCGTTCCGTCGAGGACGAGCCCTTCCTCCATCACACCTTCGAGGAAGCGCTGCATCAGATCGTCGACATCGACGAGGCCGGAGCCGGAGATCTCCATTAGCACATAGGCTGGATATTCCGCCGAGACCGGGATCGGCAAATCCGGCATCGCCTCCTGCGCCAAGGTGAAGGCGAGCGGCGGCATGAATTCGAACGCCGACATCAGGTCGCAGCAGTCCCGACGCGCCCGGCGATAGAGCTTGATGGCATCTTCCAGGGAGGCAAGACCGAGCAGCGCCGTGGCCACGTGATCCGGATAGGGCGTCAGCTTGATGGAGACGGCGGTGATGATGCCGAGCGTGCCTTCCGCACCGATGAAAAGCTGCTTCAGGTCGATGCCGCGATTGTCCTTCCTCAACGTCGACAGACCTTCGAGGATGCTGCCGTCCGGGAGGACCACTTCGAGTCCCAGCACCAATTCGCGGGTCATGCCGTAGCGGAGCACGTTGATGCCGCCGGCATTCGTCGAAACATTTCCCCCGATCTGGCAGCTTCCCTGGGCACCGAGTGCAAGCGGAAAGAACATGCCCATCTCCGCAATCGCATCCTTGAGTTCGGACAGGATGCAGCCGGACTCGACCACCGCCGAAAAGTCGGCCGCATCGATCTTGCGGATGCGGTCCATGCGAGAGAGGGAAAGCACGACCTGCCTCTCGGGAGCATCGGGGATCGCGCCGAGCACGAGGCCGGTATTGCCGCCCTGCGGCACGATCGAAAGCCCAAGCTCACGGCAGGCCTTCACGGCCGCCGCCACCTGCTCCGTCGAGCGCGGACGAATCACCGCCACGGTGCCGCTGGTTACGTCGCCATGCCAGTCGCGGCAGTAACGGAGCATTTCCTCCGTTTCGCTCAGCACGATATCCTCGCCGAGCATCTGACGTAGCACCAGGCGCAGTTCCGCAGGGCCGTTTGCTTCCTCTATCGTGCCTGCGCTCGTCATGCTCCTTGCCCCTCCTCGCGCGTCTCTGCGAATGCGTCCGCCATATGCCTGCAGGCGATCGAGATTCTTTCGCTCGAACCGCCAGTCTCCTGTTTTCAACCGAAGCATATAAGGTTATCAGACAACCGTACAAGACATATTTTCGACCGCATGAAGACCTGATCGCATGCGGCCTCACTCAAGGAGGAAACATTCATGCATATCCTGATCATCGGCGCTGCCGGCATGGTCGGCCGCAAGCTCACGCAGCGCCTCGTCAAGGACGGCGCTCTCGGCGGAAGGCCGGTGGAGAAGCTGACGCTCGTGGACGTGGTGACACCAGAAAGGCCGCAGGGTTTTGCCGGTACCGTCGTTGCACGCGAAGGCGATCTTTCCGCTTCCGGCGAAGCCGAGAAGCTAGTCGCGGGGCGCCCGGATGTCATTTTTCATCTGGCGGCAATCGTCTCGGGTGAAGCCGAGCTCGATTTCGACAAGGGCTACCGGATCAATCTCGACGGCACGCGCTATCTCTTCGACGCGATCCGCCTTGCTCACGATCAGGATGGCTACAAGCCTCGCCTTGTCTTTACCTCGTCGATCGCCGTGGTCGGAGCGCCGCTCCCCTTCCCCATCCCGGACGATTATCACCTTACACCGCTTACGAGCTACGGCACCCAGAAAGCGATCTGCGAGCTGCTGCTCTCCGACTACAGCCGCCGCGGCTTCTTTGATGGCATCGGCATCCGCCTGCCGACGATCTGCATCCGCCCCGGCAAGCCCAACAAGGCGGCTTCCGGCTTCTTCTCCAATATCCTGCGCGAGCCGCTGGTCGGCCAGGAAGCCGTGCTGCCTGTTTCGGAGGATGTCCGCCACTGGCACACTTCGCCGCGTTCGGCGGTCGGATTCCTCATTCATGGCGCGACCATCGACCTTGAAAAGGTCGGCCCGCGGCGCAACGTTTCCATGCCGGGTCTCAGTGCCACCGTGGGCGAGCAGATCGAAGCGCTGCGCCGCGTTGCCGGCGAAAAGGCCGTGAAGCTCATCCGCCGTGAACCCGACGAGATGATCATGAAGATGGTCGCCGGTTGGGCGCCGGGCTTCGAGGCCAAACGCGCCACCGAACTTGGCTTCACTGCCGAAAAGAGTTTCGATGAGATCATCCGCGTGCACATCGCGGACGAACTGGGAGGGAAGCTGTGAGCGGGACGACGAAGGTTGCGTTTCTCGGCACTGGCTTGATGGGGGCACCGATGGCGCGGCGCCTGCTCGGTGCCGGTTTTCCGGTTACGGTGTGGAACCGTGACGCCGCCAAGGCCGAGCCGCTGGCCGCCGACGGTGCTGAAATCGCTGCCTCGCCGGCCGATGCCGTCGCCGGCGCAGCTGTCGTTTTCACCATGCTGACCAACGGCCAGGCCGTATCCGAGGTCCTGTTCGAGCGCGGCGTCGCCGATGGCCTAGCCGAAGGTACGATGGTCGTGGATTGCAGCTCCATTGCCCCGCAGATCGCCCGCGAACATGCGCGCAGATTGGCGGAAAAGGGCATCCGTCACCTCGACGCACCGGTCTCAGGCGGCGTGGTAGGCGCGGCCGCCGGTACGCTCGCCATCATGGCCGGCGGTGATGGCGCCGCGGTCGAAAGACTGAAGGACGTGTTTGCGGCGCTCGGTCGCGTAACCCACGTTGGCCCAAGCGGTGCCGGCCAGGTCTGCAAGCTCGCCAACCAACAGATCGTCGCCGTCACCATCGGCGCGGTGGCCGAAGCCATGATCCTGGTGGAAGCCGGCGGTGCCTCTCGCGCGGCCTTTCGGGACGCGATCCGCGGCGGCTTCGCCGAAAGCCGGATCCTCGAACTGCACGGCGCCCGTATGGTGGAGCGCAACTTCGTGCCCGGTGGCGCTTCGAACAACCAGCTGAAGGACCTGAACGCCGTGATGGCCATGGCGGATGGGCTCTCCCTCGAGCTTCCCCTGACCAAGCAAGTGCGGCAGGAATTTGCCGATTTCGTCGAGTCCGGCGGCGGCGAACAGGACCACAGCGGACTGCTTCTGCATCTCGAAAAGCTCAACCCAAGGAATTAGGTCCCGCCATGACTGACAAACCCCAGCGCCGCCTGCGCTCACAGGACTGGTTCGACAATCCGGACCATATCGATCTGACGGCGCTCTATCTGGAGCGCTTCATGAACTACGGCGTGACGCCGGAGGAATTGCGTTGCGGCAAGCCCATCATCGGCATTGCCCAAAGCGGCAGCGATCTCACCCCATGCAATCGGGTGCACATGGATCTGGCGAAGCGCGTGCGCGACGGCATCCGCGATGCCGGGGGGATTCCGATCGAGTTCCCGACGCATCCGATTTTCGAGAACTGCAAGCGCCCGACGGCCGCCCTCGATCGCAACCTCGCCTATCTCGGCCTCGTTGAAATTCTCTACGGCTATCCGCTGGATGGCGTGGTGCTGACCACCGGCTGCGACAAGACCACTCCGTCCGCCCTGATGGCGGCCTCGACGGTCGACATCCCGGCGATCGTGCTCTCCGGCGGCCCCATGCTCGACGGGTGGCACGAAGGCGATCTCGTCGGCTCCGGCACGGTGATCTGGCGCATGCGCCGCAAGCTCGCGGCAGGCGAGATCGACCGCGAGGAGTTCATGCAGGCAGCACTCGATTCGGCTCCCTCCGTCGGCCATTGCAACACCATGGGCACGGCTTCGACAATGAACGCGATGGCCGAAGCGCTCGGCATGTCGCTCACCGGTTGCGGCGCTATCCCCGCTGCCTATCGCGAGCGCGGGCAGATGGCCTATCGTACCGGACGCCGCGCCGTGGAACTCGTCTTCGAGGACCTGAAGCCCTCCGACATCCTGACCCGGGACGCCTTTCTCAATGCCATCCGCGTCAACTCGGCGATCGGCGGATCGACCAATGCCCAGCCGCATCTTGCCGCCATGGCGAAGCATGCCGGCGTCGAGCTTTATCCGGACGACTGGCAGGTCCATGGTTTCGATATCCCGCTGCTCGCCAACATCCAGCCGGCGGGTGCCTATCTCGGTGAACGCTATCACCGCGCCGGCGGCACACCCGCGATCATGTGGGAACTCCTGAAGGCCGGAAAGCTCGACGGCGGCTGTTGCACCGTCACGGGAAAAACCATGGCCGAGAACCTCGAAGGGCGCGAATCCACGGATCGCGAAGTTATTCGCCCCTTCGACGAGCCCCTCAAGGAAAAGGCAGGCTTCCTGGTACTGAAGGGCAATCTCTTCGACTTCGCCATCATGAAGATGAGTGTCGTCTCCGACGATTTCAGGAAGCGCTATCTTCAGGAGCCGGGCCGCGAGGGCGTTTTCGAGGGCAAGGCCGTGGTCTTCGATGGCTCGGAGGACTACCACAAGCGCATCAACGACCCTGAACTCGAGATCGACGAGAACACCATCCTGGTGATCCGCGGCGCCGGCCCGCTCGGCTGGCCGGGGTCGGCGGAAGTCGTGAACATGCAGCCGCCGGATCACCTCTTGAAACGCGGCATCCGGAGCCTGCCTACCATCGGTGACGGACGTCAATCCGGCACAGCCGACAGTCCCTCCATCCTGAACGCCTCGCCGGAGAGTGCGGCCGGCGGCGGTCTCGCCTGGCTGCGGAGCGGTGATGTGATCCGCATCGATTTCAACCTGGGTCGCTGCGACATGCTGGTTTCCGACGAGGATATCGAAAGGCGCAAGGCGGACGGCATTCCCGCCGTACCGGCCGATGCCACGCCCTGGCAGCGCATCTACCGCAAGTCCGTCACCCAGCTTTCCGACGGCGCGGTGCTCGAAGGTGCAGCAGACTTCCGGCAGATCGCCAAGAACCTGCCCCGCCACAATCACTAGAGCACTTCCGGGAAAAGTGTTTTCCGTCCGGAAGTGCGTTGGATCAAATGGTTCCAAGAAGTTGAGACACGGGATGAGGAAAACCGACACACTTTTCCTCATCCCGCTCTAGCGCAATTCCAGGAAGCGTTCGTAGGTTTCAAATCCCTGATGATGAAGTGGCGGCTCCGGCCGCCCTTTTTTTATTCAACGGATAGCTCCCAGCCAGAAGCCGGGTGGGGCATGAAAGTGCGGCGGCGCGGACATCATCGCGCACCGCCGAGAAACCCGTTATTCATCCAGTTCGTCCATGGAATGATCGGCGCTGAATACGCCTTCGACACCAGAGCGGCCGTCGCCGCTCCACGCGCGGGTTGCATCCTCTCGGCGATTTTCCCGCCGTCGGGATCGTCTGCGTCGGAAACGCGTTCTCTCCCTGAACGTTTGAGCGCCAAGTCTATATTTTCTTGAATGAAAGGAACTCGGCATGAGCCGTCTCGTCATTGTTTCCAATCGTGTACCCGTTCCTGACAAGGGCGGCATTGTGCCTGCCGGCGGGCTGGCGGTCGCGCTGAAAGTCGCCCTTGAAGAGCATGGCGGCATCTGGATGGGCTGGTCGGGACAATCGAGCGGAGAGCACGAGCCGCAGCCGCTTGCTCAGTTGCAGCAAGGCAATATCACCTATGCACTCACGGATCTGACCGATACCGACGTAGAAGAATACTACCGAGGCTTTGCCAATCGCGTTCTCTGGCCGATCTGTCACTACCGGCTTGATCTTGCCGAATACGGCCGCAAGGAGATGGCCGGCTATTTCCGCGTCAACCGCTTCTTCGCCCACCGGCTGGCGCCGCTCATCAGGCCCGATGACGTGATCTGGGTGCACGACTACCACTTGATCCCTCTCGCCGCGGAACTGCGCCAAATGGGCTTGAAGAACCGGATCGGCTTCTTTCTCCACATTCCCTGGCCGCCTGCCGACGTGCTCTTCACGATGCCCGTTCACGAGGAGATCATGCGCGGCCTGTCGCACTACGATGTCGTCGGCTTCCAGACCGATCATGATCTTGAGAACTTTGCCGGCTGCCTCCGGCGGGAAGGCATCGGCGATGAACTCGGCGGAGGCCGCTTCAGCGCCTATGGCCGCGTGTTCAAGGGCGGCATCTATGCAATCGGCATCGAGACTGCGGCCTTTGCCGAATTCGCCAAGAAGGCATTGACCAACAAGACCGTCAGGAAAGCGCGAGAAAGCATCGAGCACCGCAGCCTGATCATCGGTGTCGATCGCCTGGATTACTCGAAGGGAATCACGCAGCGGATCGACGCATTCGAGCGCTTCATCCTGGCCAATCCGGCCCAGCAGGGGCGTGTCACCTATCTGCAGATCACGCCGAAGTCGCGCTCCGAAGTGCCGGAATACGAAGCCATGCAGCGCACTGTGGCCGAACAGGCCGGCAGGGTAAACGGCGCGCTCGGCGCGGTCGATTGGGTGCCCATACGCTATATCAACCGCTCGGTGGGCCGGAATATTCTTGCAGGGCTTTACCGGCTTGGCAAAGTCGGCCTCGTGACACCGCTTCGAGACGGGATGAACCTGGTTGCGAAGGAATACGTGGCCGCGCAGGACCCGGACGATCCGGGCGTGCTCGTGCTTTCGCGCTTCGCCGGAGCCGCCCGTGATCTGAGAGGTGCCCTGCTCGTCAACCCCTACGACATCGAGGGGACCGCAAACGCTATGGCGCGCGCACTCAGCATGCCGCTGGAAGAGCGGAAGGATCGCTGGAAGACAATGATGGATCACTTGCTGGAACACGACGTCTCGCGCTGGTGCCGGGACTTTCTCGATGATCTGAGGACATCACCGGATCCGTCGCGTTAGATCGCTGCTCTCTATCTTTGGCCCTGTACAGCCATGACCGGCTGCCTCAAGATCATGCGGCCGTGGGACCCGGATCATCGTCATGTGGAATGGCCGCTTTCCTGGGCCGCGGCCGGAAATTGACCACTTGCGGAGCGTGGTCGATCAGTTGCACGGGTTCGTTGCTCGTCTGTTGCAGGCGAGCCTCCGACTCGGGTTTAAGGACGATGCGCTCGACCGCGAGGATTTCGGGCCAGCCGTCCTCTCCGAGGATCTCGGTCCTCTCGCCGACGGCCAGCCCAAGCAGCGCCAAACCCCGCATCGTCCGAACGGAGATGGCGGAGTCGGCAGGTCTACTCGCTGTGCTGCGG
>NZ_JBQEMS010000007.1:83072-293110 GCF_052044265.1 Sinorhizobium sp. 22678
CACACGCCGTTGACGGTGTAGGCTACCTGCGTGTCCAGCGTGACGATATTCTCAGGTATGTCTTCACGGAAGAACACGCTGGCGTAGTTCAACTTCTCGCGCAGTAGAATCGTAAAGGATTCCGTGTGGCCGGTTTCGTCCAGCATGGACATCAGGATGTTTAGGTCTCCTGCAGTCAGTTGGCAGAAAGCTTCTCTCGACATTGCGCATCACTCCAGCTTCCGTCGGGTCGTGGGACCTGCCCTCTCGAGCAAATATGGGGGCACGAACGGCGCAACCATGGCGGTCGGCCTTTGCTCGTGCTGACGAGACAGGAACTCCCTGTGCCGACCGCGAGCGGTTCGACACAGGGCTACGAGCCTGCGGTGAGGCAACCTCCTCTAGGTTTCCGCTTTCTGCTACCGGGCAAGTGCATGGAGTCCTCGATCGAGTCCTTTTGAGCGCCGGAAGCCTCAGAGGGCGAGTTCGCCCGTCACGTCGTCCTCGACCCGAGCGACCGTCAGACGGTTTCTCTGCCCATCTCGAGAGAACCACTCGACCGCCTGTCCGGACCGGAGACCGAGAAGCGCCACTCCGACCGGCGTCAGGACGGAAATCCTCCCCTCCTCGGCATCGACGTCATCAGGATGGACGAGAGAGAAAGTCCGGCGAATTCCGCCCTCGACCTCGCAAGTGACCACGGACCCTATCCTGATGACGTCGGGCGGCACCTGGTCGTCTGGCAGAACGCAAGGGCGCTCCAGCTTTTCGATCAGTTCAGCGGCGATGTCGAAGTCCCTCGACAAGGCTTGATAGGCCAGGCGGCTGAGAAGAGAATAGTCCGTCGCTCCAATGAAAGGCAGGGGCAGATTCGAGGAGACCATGATGCTGGACATCGTTCGCGATACCTCCGGAACAGGCACGGGATTTCCGCGTGCATGCAGTTGAAATATTCGGGAAGATTGTCGCGCATGTCAGCGAGAATTGTGCTGACCGCGTTCACCCAGGATCCGGCGGGCGACGAGGCCGGATCCGGGTTACGATCCTGCGATCAGGCGGATCCCCAGAGCGTTAGGCGGATATATGTCGCGGTTCGTCAGCATGGCCGGATGATCGCCCGCGGTATCAGGGAAGTCAAGCCGCCCGGCCGGGTGACGCAAGTGCGCAAGCACCCGCGGCACGCAGCCGGAGCGGCATTATCGCCCCCTGCGCCTCAGATCACGCCGAGGGCATCCATTGCCTCGGCCACCCTGGCAAAGCCAGCTATGTTTGCTCCGAGGACATAGTCTCCCGGAGCTCCATATTCCTCTGCGGTCTCGGCGCAACGATCGTGGATCGCCTGCATGATGGTTGCAAGACGCGCCTCGGTCTGCTCGAACGTCCAGCTGTCGCGTGAGGCGTTCTGCTGCATCTCGAGAGCGGAGGTGGCAACTCCCCCTGCATTCGCGGCCTTGCCCGGGGCGAACAGCACACCCGCCTCCTGGAAGATGCGGACGGCCTCCGGCGTGGAAGGCATGTTGGCGCCCTCCCCCACGGCAAGAACACCGTTCTTGACCAATACCCTTGCGTCCTTCCCGGTAAGCTCGTTCTGAGTCGCGGAAGGCATCGCGACATCACAGGGCGCATCCCAGATCGAGCCCGCTTCGATATAGTGAGCCCCGGCGCCTTTCAGTCGCGCATATTCCGAGATCCGCTCGCGACGCACTTCCTTGATCTCCTTGACCAGTTCAAGGTCGATGCCGTCCTCGTCGACAACGTATCCGTTCGAATCGGAGCACGCCACGATCTTCCCTCCGAACTCGACCACCTTTTCCATGGTATAGATCGCTACGTTGCCGGATCCGGAGACGGTCACCCGTTTGCCGTCGAAGTCCAAGGCCCTGGTTCCAAGCATGCGCTGGACGAAATAGGTGGCTCCGTAGCCCGTCGCTTCTTTCCGGGCGCGCGAACCGCCGTAGAACAATGCCTTGCCCGTGAGGACACCGGCCTCGTAGCGGTTGGTAAGCCGCTTATACTGACCGAACATGTAGCCGATCTCCCGGCCCCCGACACCGATGTCACCCGCAGGAACGTCCGTGTATTCGCCGAGATGCCTGTGAAGCTCCGTCATGAACGATTGGCAGAAGCGCATGATCTCGCCGTCCGAACGGCCCCTGGGATTGAAGTCGGAGCCGCCTTTGCCCCCGCCGATCGGCATCCCGGTCAGTGCGTTCTTGAAGGTCTGCTCGAAGCCGAGGAACTTGATGATTCCGACATTCACCGAAGGATGAAACCGGATCCCGCCCTTGTACGGCCCGAGTGCGGAGTTGAACTGAACCCGGAACCCCCGGTTGATCTGGACTTGGCCCTTGTCGTCCACCCAGGGCACGCGGAAGATGATCTGACGCTCCGGTTCGCAGATCCTCTCGATGAGCGCGTTTTCGGCGTAACGGGGATGTTTGGCTATCACGCGCCCGAGGCTCTCCAGGACCTCGCGCACGGCCTGGTGAAACTCGTGTTCACCTCCGTTACGCCTCAGGACTTCGGTTAGAATGGGTTCCAGTTTTTCGTCGACATTCACAATGGTTCTCCTAACGCCGTCTTACCTCAATCGGCACAGGCGCAATATCCGAACGATGTGATTTAGGGAATAAGCAATTTTCGGTTGTTCAACCACCAGTAGGCGAAAGGCGCTTCAGACCTCCCGACTCCCTTTGCGTGGGGGCGTCATCGCCTGAAGATGTGAATCGCGCCGCCGGCGTCGTCGGATACGAGGATGGACCCGTCCGGCGCTTCCTTGACGTCGACCGGACGACCGACGTTTCTGAGGAAGGTGGTTGCCGAGACCGGGCGGCCGCCGCGGAAACGGACCCGCACGACCTGATAGCCGACCGGCACCGACCTGTTCCAGCTGCCGTGCTGGGCCACCAGAGCATCGCCGCCCAGGCTGCGGAAGAAGTGAATCCCAAGCGCTGCGACATGCGCCTGAAAATTGAAGACAGGGGGAATCTGGCGCGCGGGCGGCGTAGCGTCCTCGAACCCTGTGAGCGGCACCTCGCCTCCGAAATAGGGGAAGCCGTAAAAGCCGCCGGGCCGCAAAGCGTTCAGCTCATCGGGCGGGACATCGTCTCCCATTCTGTCGGCACCATTGTCGGTAAAGAACAATGTGCCGCCGCGCCAGTCGAAGCCGACAGAGTTGCGCACACCCCATGCCACTTTGCGAAGGTCGGACCCGTCCTGGTTCATGCTGACGATCGTACCTTGCAGCCCGCGGGGAATGCAAATGTTGCAGGGTGATCCGAGCGAGACATAGAGGCGGGAATCCGGGCCGACGGCGACATAACGATAGCCGTGGGCTCCCGAATTCGGCAGGTCGCGCCGAATAACGCGTCTGCCGCTCAAAGTGCCGCCGCGGCCGATCTCGAAAGCCGTTATGCTGTTTCCCGAAGCGACGAACAGCCGGCCGCGTGAGCAGGCAACGCCGTTCGCATTGGAAAATCCGGAGGCGACCCTGCGGGCGCGGCCGCCGGTCAATGACAGGGCATAGACCGAGGAGCCCTTGGTTCCGACGAACAATACATCGCCGCACACCGCCATCTCGCGTGCGGACGGCACGCGCGCGAGCAGTTCCGCCCGCGCCGTACCGAGGGGCAGGCCGCAGGCGAGTGCCACGGCTGAGAAGAGCGCGACAAAACCGGCTTTCCGGAATGAGAGGCCCATCGCCACCCTCCGAATGCACGCGAATCTGCTGGAACGGAATTGGAGCGGCGCAGTCCCGTTTCAAGCCGAAGCCCGTGCCTCACGGCGAAGTGATCTCCTCTTTCCTTCGTCGAGGCGAACAGGACCGTCATGCGACGCGACGGGAACATCATTCCGGCAACCTGCTCGGCAGCCAGACCCATGCCAAGACCCCGACTGCGAGCGTCAGGAGACCGCCCGTGCCGATCGCGACATGCATGCCGGTGAGGAACGCTTCCTGAGCCTGAATCAGGCTTTGATATGCAAGTCCGGGCTGATCGAGCGTTTCATCGAGCGTCCCCGCTACACCGGGGCCGAATAGCCGGAAGTTCAGTGTCGCCAAAGATCCAAGCAGAGAAATACCCAGCGCGTTGCCCAGTTCGTTGCTGGTCTCCGCTATCGAACCCGCCGCACCCGCCCGGCTCGCAGGAACCGCCGAAACCGCGATGTCGGCCACAAGGCTGAAGGACAATCCATATCCGACGCCGGCGACCATGGTGGAGGCGACGAAGACCGCAATGCCTGCCTCGGTCGTCGTGAAAAGCAGCAGGAAAGCGCCGGCGCTGATCAGCAGATGCGTTGCCACAAGTGCGGTCTTCCGGCCGATCCGTTCGACGATGCGGGCGGTGCAAACGCAGGTCGCCGTCAGCACGATCGCGCCCGGCAGGGTCAACAGCGCGGCGGCGAACACATCGATGCCCAGCACCGATTGCAGGTAGACGCCCGACAGATACCCGGCAGCAGACCACACGACCAGCGACAGAAGGCCCGTCAGAATAGCGATAGAGAAGATGCGGTCGCGGAAGAGACCGAGGTCGAGCAGCGGGTATTCAAGTCTCGTCTGTCTGAGAACGAATAGCGCCAGCGCCATTATGCCGGCGGCTCCGGCAAGGATTTGTGTCGGAGTGAAGCCATAGGCGGCCGCATGCTTGAGCGAATAGGTGAACAGCAAGATGCCGGCAAAGGACAGGACGAGGCTCGCCAGGTCGATGCTGCCGCCGACGGTCGAGCGCACCTCCCGCAACAGGATGGGTGCGCCGATCATGAAGCCGATGACAACGGGGACATTGATGAGAAACACGGCGCCCCACGCGAACTGCCGCAGCAGCATGCCGCCAATGAGCGGGCCGATCGCAAAGCCGGCTGCGAAAGTGGCCGCAAAGATGCCGATAGCCTGAGCGCGCAGTCGCGGATCGGGGAACAAGGCGCTGACGATGGCCAAGCCGGACGGCAGGAGTGTTGCGCCACCCAGCCCCATCAGGGCACGCGAGGCGATCAGCAGCTCTGGCGTTTGCGAATAGGCCGCGCCGAGCGACCCTGCACCGAAGACCGCCGCGCCGGTCATGATGAGTTTCAGCCGGCCGTAGCGGTCGCCGATATTCCCGAAAACGATCAGCAGCGATCCGACCACGAAGCCGTAGATGTCCAGGATCCAGAGCGCCTGATCAGCGGTCGGCTGGAGGGCCGAAGTGACATGCGGCATGGCGAGATAAAGGATCGAGCCGTCCATGGCCACAAGCAGGACCAGGGGTAAAATGGCGATGAGGCCCAGCCATGCGGTTCGATCGGCGGAGCGTGGAAGTGAAGTATCGGTCATGGGCACAAATCCTCTGGGAACCGCATGCGAAGGCATGCGGAGTCGGCCGCCGGCGCGAGGCCGGTGGATGGTTGCGATTGAAGGGCAGTTACTATATACTTCAGGTAAGGTACTTTTGGTATATAGCGATGCCAAGCAGGCCGAAGAAAATGCAGCCTCCCGCCAAGCGTGTCCGTCTCAGTCGCGAGCAGCGACGGCGCCAGCTTCTCGACGTGGCGTGGCAGCTTGTGCGCGAAGAAGGTTCGGATGCCCTGACGCTCCCAAGGCTTTCGCAAGGAGCTGCTGTCGCCAAGCCGGTGGTCTATGATCATTTCGGCACGCGCAATGGCCTGCTGATAGCGCTCTATCGGGATTTTGACGCCCGGCAGACCGAGATGATCGACGCCGCACTCGACGGGAGCGGCCCGACCCTCGAAGATCGAGCCAAGGTCATCGCAACCTCATACGTCGACTGTGTGCTCGCGCAGGGCCGGGAAATGCCCGACGTGCTCGCAGCCCTTGCGGGCTCCCCCGAGTTGGAGGCAGTAAAGCGAGACTATCAACTGGCTTTCATCGAGAAGTGCCGAAGGGCACTGGCGGCTTTCGTGGGGCGGCGAGGCATCGGACCGGCGGGGTTCTGGGCTATGCTCGGCGCTGCTAACGCCCTGTCGGATGCCGCCTCTACGGGGGAGATCACGGCGGCGCAGGCGCAGGAGGAGCTTTTCGCGACCATTGTCGCGATGATCGACAGAAGTCATCGTTGATCACCTGGAGTATCAAGGCCCGACCGGGAACGGTGACCGCAGCGGCAACAGCACCGCGCGTCTTATCGGACGGGCAAAAGTCGCTGTAGCGCTTTGATCTGCTGCATGTTTTTGTCGGCTACGATCAAAGGAAGACGCCGGAAAACGGTCACTCGAACAGGTCTGGATTGTCCGCCTCGATCTGCGGCAGGTCGGCCAGAATGCCGTTGAGATGGCTGCGCATGGCGGCCGCGGCCGCGTCGGCATCCCGCGCGTCGATGGCGGTGATGATCGCCTCGTGTTCGGCAATCAGTTTCTTCATCGAGTCCGGATGGCGCAGCTGGAGGTTGCAGACCCGATCCATGTGTGCCTTGATGTCGGAGATGGCGTTCCAGGCGAGGCCGCAGCCTGCACCCTCGGCGATCGCAATATGGAACTGCTCGTCCTCCCGGCGGAAAGCATTGTGGTCATTCGCCTCATTCGCCGTCTTTTGCCGAGCGAGGATCGTGTCGATCTTGCGTCGCGTCCAGCTATCGAATGTCTCGCTGGCCCGACGCGCCACCGCGACTTCGATCGCCTCGCGCACGAAGCGGGATTCCATCATTTGTCTGGCTGAAATCCGCACGACGACCGTGCCCCTGTTGGGCCGGATTTCCACCAGTTTCGATTTGCCCAGCGCGATGAGCGCCTCGCGCACGGGCTGACGCGACACGCCCATGCGTGTGGCGATTTCCTGTTCGGAAAGCCGCATTCCGGGGGCGAGCTCCAGCCGGATGATGGATTCACGCAAGTCCCGCTCGACTTGGGCCGCGGCGGTTTCGCCGGTGTCGATCTTCAGGGATTCGAGGTTCATGTCTTTCGCCGCCGTCATCCGTTGACATCCAATTTGAACCACCATACAGTACCATACAATTCAGGCGCAACAGAAATCCGGCAAACCGGACGAACAGGGAGGGGCTGGCACCGCGCGGGCCGGCCTGAGAACGCTATTGCTGTCCAATTTCATCGCACCCGATTCCAATGATCCCCGCCTGCGTATTAAATCCCGCTACCAGATGCTTGTCGATGGCAAGTCGGTCGATGCCGCTTCAGGCAGGACGATCGATCGGGTGAGCCCCGGCCACGCCGGCGTCACGGTCGGCACATGGCCGGAGGCCTCGGCCGACGACGTGCGCAAGGCCGTCGCGGCCGCTCGGAAGGCTTTCGATACCGGCCCGTGGCCGCGCATGTCGGGCGCAGAGCGGTCGCGCCTGATGTTCAAGGTCGCCGACCTCATCCTCGAGAGACAGGAGGAGCTGGCTCTGATCGAGAGCCTCGAGGTCGGCAAGCCGATCGCGCAGGCGCGCGGCGAAATCACTTTCTGCGCAGATCTCTGGTCCTATGCCGCCGGCCAGGCCCGAGCGCTGGAAGGACAGACCCACAACAATATCGGCGACGATCGTTTGGGCCTTGTCCTGCGCGAGCCGGTCGGGGTCGTCGGCATCATCACGCCTTGGAACTTCCCCTTCATCATCGCGTCGGAACGCGTGCCATGGGCGATCGGCAGCGGCTGCACGGTCGTGCTGAAGCCCTCCGAGTTCACTTCGGGCACGTCGATCCGTATGGCGGAGCTGGCGCGCGAAGCCGGCATTCCCGATGGAGTGTTCAACGTCGTCACCGGTTATGGCGACCCCGCCGGCCAGGTGCTGGCCGAAGACCCGAGCGTCGACATGGTCGCCTTTACCGGCTCTGTCCGCGTCGGCACGAAGCTCGGCGAGATCGCGGCGCGCAGCGTCAAGCGCGTGGGGCTGGAGCTTGGCGGCAAGGGGCCGCAGATCGTCTTCGCCGATGCGGATCTCGACGCGGCGGCAGACGGCGTCGCCTATGGCGTCTACCACAATGCCGGCCAGTGCTGCATTTCCGGCAGCCGGCTTCTGGTGCAGGAGGGCATCCGCGATGCGCTGATGGAGCGCCTGCTCGACATCTCGCGCAAGGTGACTTTCGGCGATCCGCTGAACGAACGCACCAGGATCGGCGCAATGATCTCGGAGACGCATGCCGAAAAGGTGCATTCCTATGTGACGGCCGGCATCGCATCTGGCGCGGAACTGCTGCTCGGCGGCGAAAGGACCGGCAGGGAGGCCGGCCTTTACTATGCACCGACTGTCTTTGCCGGCGTCACGTCCGACATGTCGATCGCACGCGAGGAGATCTTTGGTCCCGTGCTTTCAACGCTGACCTTCAAGACCCCGGACGAAGCCGTAGCGCTGGCGAACGCCACCGAGTTCGGCCTTTCGGCCAGCGTCTGGTCGACCAATCTCGAAACCGCGCTGCAGAGCATCCGCCGCATCCGCGCCGGCCGATGCTGGATCAACAGCGTGATCGACGGCACGCCGGAGCTGCCGATCGGCGGTTACAAGAAGAGCGGCCTGGGCCGCGAGCTCGGCCGCTACGGCTTTGACGAATATTCCCAGTTCAAAGGCGTCCACGTGACGCTCGGGCGCCCCGCGCCCTGGTTCACATAATCGGCCGCAGTCGGGGTCGGGAGGAGGAATATCTCGGCTGGCGTGATCTTTGGTCGGAGCCCGCCAGCCGAGACTTGGGTCTTGCGACCCGCAATGCACATCCAAAGGGAGGACACGCAATGAAACTGACCAGGCTCAGAACCGCGGCGCTGGCTGCGGGCCTTGCCACCTTGTTGACGTCGAGCGCGCTCGCCGCAGACGTCAAGGCAACGATGATCATCTATCTCGATCCGAGTGTGCAGTTCTTTAATCCGGTGGTGAAGGGAGCGCAAGACGCCGCCGCCCAATTCGGCGTCGACCTGGACGTGCAGTATGCCAACAACGATCCGGTGCGCCAGAACGACCTGATCGAAAGCGCGACGGCCAGCGGCGTCGATGGCATCGCCGTCGCGATCTCCAGTTCGGATGCTTTCGACGAGAGCATCTGCGCGGCAGTCAAGGCCGGTATCATCGTCATCGGCTTCAACAACGATGATCTCGACGGCGCCAAGGGCAACTGTCGCCAGGCCTATGTCGGCATGAACGAGCTTGCCTCCGGCTATGAGCTCGGCAACCGGATGATCAAGGAATTCGGCCTTAAGTCCGGCGACGTCGTCTTCAACCCGCGCGAAATTCCGGAAGCGAGCTTTGCGGTCGCCCGTGGCGGCGGCATCGAGAAGGCGATGACCGAAAACGGCATCAAGGTGGAGACGGTTCGAGCCGGTCTCGACCCCGCCGAAGCGCAGAACATCATTGCGCAATTCCTCATTGCCAACCCGAACGTGAAGGCGCTGTTCGGCACCGGCTCGGTCACCTCGACCGTCGGCGCGGGCGCCATCAAGGACGCCGGCGTAGACATTCCCTTCGGCGGTTTCGATCTTGCGGTCGAGATCGTAAATGCGGTGGAATCCGGCGCGATGTACGCGACCATGGACCAGCAGCCCTATCTGCAGGGCTACTACCCGATGGCCCAGATCGCGCTTGCCAAAAAATACGGGCTGACACCAACCGACATCGACACGGGCCAGGGCGCCTTCCTAGACAAGTCGCGCATCGGTTCGGTCAAGCCGCTGATCGGCAGCTACCGCTAACCGCGTTCCGAGGGAGCCTGCCGGCGCGGCCGGCCGGTTCCCCCTTCCCCAACGATCGGGTGCCAGACCGTGACTCCTGTCCTAGCCGAAAGTGCCGCGCCACGCTCGCGGACCCAGAGACAATCCATCCTCAAGCAGATCATGGGCATGCCGGCGGGAGCGATCTTTCTCGTCTTCATGACCCTGCAGATCGTCTGCATCGCCGGCGCGCTCCTCTATCCGGACGAGTTCCGCTACCTCTCACCGCAGAACCTGACGATCCTGATGAAGGCAATCCCCGTGCTTGGATGCCTCGCGCTTGGAGCCGGCGTACTGATGATCGCCGGTGAATTCGACCTTTCCATCGGCTCAGTCTACACGTTCACGGCCGTGCTGATGGCCTCGCTCGTCAATGCGGGGCTGAGCGCCTTCGTCGCAGCACCTATCGGTATTCTGACTGGCCTGCTGATCGGTTCCCTCAACGGCCATATCACCCTGCGCTTTGGTCTGCCGTCCTTCATCGTCACACTCGGCGGGCTCCTCTTCTGGCGCGGCGCGGTGCTGCTCTACAACGGTGCCGTCCAGGTGCGTTTCGATCCGGAGCCGGTCTTCACCAGCCTCTTTTCCGGCACCCTGTTCGGCGTCAACGCCGCCTTCATCTGGATCGTCCTCTTCGTCATAGGCTTTCACCTGCTGCTACACCGCCACCGCTTCGGCAACCACGTTTTCGCGACCGGTGGCAATCGCGCTGCGGCCGAGGCGATCGGCATCAACACCAGCCGCGTCAAACTGATTGCCTTTGCGATTGCGGGCGGCATGGCTGCGGTGGCGGGCATTCTTGCCACGGCCCGCGTTGGCAGCGTGCAGCCTGGGCAGGGTGCGGGTCTGGAACTTCAGGCCATCGCCGCCTGCGTCATCGGCGGCCTGTCGCTGCGCGGAGGGCGCGGATCGATCATCGGCATCTTTCTCGGCGTGCTGCTCATCCACACGATTACCGACGTCCTGCTTCTCCTGCGGGCACCGGGCTTCTACCTCGACATGTTCATCGCCACGCTGATCGTGCTGGCTGCAATCTTCAACCATCTCATCGAGCGGCGAGGTCTTGCGTGATGTCGACCCCCAATCTTCTCGAACTGCACAACATTTCGAAGAGCTTCGGTGCGCTGACCGCGCTTCGCAATCTGAGCTTCCATATCGGCGAGGGGGAAGTCGTCGGCCTTTTGGGTGACAACGGCGCCGGCAAGTCGACGACCGTCAATCTCATCTCCGGCATCCACAAGCCGACGGACGGCTATCTCAGCGTCGACGGCAAGAAGACGACCTTTTCCTGCCGCTCGGATTCCGCCGATGCCGGCATCGAAACGATCTATCAGCACACCGCGCTGGTCGATTCGCTCTCGATTACCCGCAATATCTTCATGGGTCGTGAGCTGACGGATCGCTTCGGCTTCCTCCGGCAGCGCGAGATGCGCGACATCGCCATGGAAGTCTTGCAAAACGCCGTGCACATCTCCGGCATCGATTCCCCGGATACGCTCGTCGGCAACCTCTCCGGCGGGCAGAAACAGGCGGTCGCAATCGCCCGCGCCGTCTATTTCAAGAAGCGCGTGCTGCTCCTCGACGAGCCGACCTCGGCGCTCTCCGTACGCGAGACGGAAGCGTTGCTAAACCAGGTGCTGAAGCTCAAGGCGGAGAATGTCTCGAGCGTGCTGGTGACCCACAATCTCTACCACGCCTATCAGGTCTGCGACAGGTTCGTGATCATGAGCCATGGCACGAAGGTCTTCGACGTGCAGAAAGCCGATACGACGATCAGCCAGCTGACCGAATATGTCGTGCTCACCTGATGCCGATTGCTCGAAAGGAAGAGGCAGATGCCGTGAAAGTCCAACCAGGGTCAAATGCGATTCCCCTTCCGTCCTAACAGCCGGTTTGGGCGTAGGACCTTTGGCGCTTTGGTCTCGGACCAATGTCCCATCGTCGTAAACGGACGACATGCTAGATTCCGCACTCGGTTTGGTGCCCTGCTAGACTGAGGTCCTGTGATTTCCACGGCGGACCCTGCCTCGCGAGGCTGTGCAACCACCCGCTGCCTGGGAATTGGGACATGGACGACCGCGATATGAAAAACAAAGACGAGGAAAATTCTGCTTCCGACCTCTTGGAAATCGCGGCACAGCTCGCCGCGCTGGCCGAGGACATCAGGACCTTGGCGGCAATGCCGATCGAGCAGAATTCAACATTGATCCAACCCGGCGATAGGCCTGAAGCAACCTCGGAATGACCGTCATTGCCGCCGAGGTAATGCGGCTCTGGTTGCTCTGCCTGCAATGATCGAGAAACCACCGCTTCGATGCACTGATGGAACCATTTTTCAGCAGCAGCCATTGCGCATTAACCTCGTCGATGGATACAGGGCGCAACAATGGACGTACAGAAGGCTGGAATGGCTCGACTGCTGTTGGCGGTACCTGATGTGCGCGACAGTGCTTGGATGATTCACGACCTCACTTTTTTGAAGCTGTGCGAAGTTTACGAGCACGCCTGCCTGCGCCGCGACGTTCTGCGATGTGCGGCATCAAAAGACGACGCCGCCCTGCTCAAATCCGAAGAGGAATGCACGAGCCTCGAGGCGGCCGCCATCGCTTACATTCGCGAGCGCCAAAAGTTCTCCAGCCTCGGGCCCCACTGAGGCAGCATCACAATCATCTAGAAAGCCGCGCTGCGAAAGATCGCCGTCACGAGCCCGCTTTCGCTCCCTCCAGGGTCGGCGGGCTCTGAACTGTGATTTTCCTCCAGGGAGACAAAATCACGGTATGATGACGGATCCCGATCTCAACTGCTGCGATCGTCGAAGCTTCCGCATTGCCTGTCGAGTCTATTTTCCGTCCAACCACTCCTGCAGTTCCGCTTCCGCCCGCTCCAGCGCGCTGTAGTTCAGGAGTTTGCGCAGGAAGGCGACCGTGATGGCGCGGGCACGCAGATTGAAGCGGCCGTCGTCATTGTCGTCGCTCGCGGCCTGGTAGACGTCGAGCTTGTCGTAAAGCTGCTGGAGGCGATTCTGTACGCTGCGCAGCGACAGGCCGCGGCGCCTGGCAATGGCCCTGTCGGTAAGGCCGAGTGCGATATCGACGAGGATCTCGTATTCGGAATCGGTGAAGCCGTTCGTCTGGCCAAGGCTTTTCTGCTGAAGACCCCGCACCTCCCGGTCGATGACGCATTGGCTCTCGACGAAGATCGAGCGCAGTGCAAGCTTCAGCCGTTCGTCGGACGCGGATTTCAGGACGTAGCCATAGGCAGCTCCATCCGGAACGATGCGCGAGACACCGCGTACATACGCCTCGTCCGAATAGTTCGACCAGAAAAGGATGCGGGTCTCCGGCCGCTCCTTCCAGATCGTGCGCGCCGCCTCGATGCCGTTGCGGCTCGCCATCTGCAGATCCATGACGATATGCGCCGACTTGTGATCGCGAGCGAGCTTCTCGCCGACAGTTCCATTTTCCGCCTCGATCACAGTGTCGCATTCCGGCAGGGCTGCATTGACCGCCTCATGCAGGTAGGAGCGATGCAGCGGGTCGTCCTCGACGATCAGAACCTTCATTCCGCCCTCTCCTCGATTGAGCCCGCGTCGTGCGGCGCGAGCGGCAGCACCACGCGGACCACGGTGCCGCGATTATTGTGGCCCGGACCGATCGTGAAACGCGCGGAAATCAGTCGCGCCCGGGTCTTCATGTTGTCGATTCCCTCGCCGATCCGTCCCCGCGTTTTGGCAAGTCCGGTTCCATCGTCCGAAATCTCGATCGACAACCGGTCGTCGCCCGCGTCGAGCCGCACCTTGACGGCAAGCGGAGCAGCGTGGCGCACCGCATTGTTGATCGCCTCCTGAGCGATGCGGAACAACGCGACGACGACGGTCGGCTCCAGCCGTTCCAGCGCACCATTCGTCTCGTCGGCAAGGCCCCATTCGATGATGGAGCCCGCGTCCCGAGTCGAGCGGTCCAGGTGGTGCTCGATCGCCTGGCTAAGTCCGAAGAGCTGCAGAACGGAGGGCTTTGCCTGCTCGATGATCTGCCGCAGGTCCTGCATGCAATGCTGCAGGGAGCGGGAGACGGGCTCCAGTGCCTCCGGCGCCACCTCGCCGTTGCGCGACAGCCGATCGATCCTGCGGGCGAGACGCGTCAGGTCGGCGAGCGTCTGGTCGTGCAGGTCCATGCCGATGCGCTGGCGCTCCTGCTCCAATGCTTCGGTGAGTTTCAACGCACCCAGCCGCAGGCCCTCCTCGCGAGCACGGGCTTCCGCTTCGACGATCGCCGACCGTTGCGCTTGCTCTGCCGCCCGCAGCGCGAAGAAATAGGGCGTAAGCAGGTCTGCGATAATGCGGGCCCGCTCGACGTCCTCCATCGTGTAGACACCCGCTTCCTGCGAGGAACATGAAAGCGCCGCGATGATCGCGCCCTGAACCTTCATCGGTACATGCAGGCGGCTCCTCAGCGACTGTTCGACGATCGGCCGCTTGAATGCGCCTTCGAAATGGAAGCGCGGGTCGATCATTGCGTCGTCGGCCAGCAGGAAGTCCACGTCGCCCCATAGAAGGGAGCGGATCGGACTGTTGACGACAGGTGCGCCGGCAAGGTCGCCCCAGGCGGTCTCGATGCCCGTCTCATAGGCGGTGTGATAGTTGCCGTCCTCGAGGAGCACGCAGACATCGAGATGGTCGTGCGGGATGATGTGCGCGACCTCTGCCGCGACCGAGCGAATGGCCGAGCGAAAGTCGAGCTGGCCCGCAAGCAACCGGGAAATTCCGAGATAATGATCGAACATGGCTGCGGGTGCAGGATGCAGCATCATGGTTTCCTCCAGAAGCGGCAGGCTCCTCAACCCGCCGCAGTCGCTTCGCCAGTAAGCGCCCGCGGGAGCGCCGCCGTCTTGCGTAAACCCGCAGCTTGTTTCGCAAAACCCGCAAACATCTTGCCGCCTTGCGCCTGTACAGGCCCGTCGATCTCCCGCATCCTGCCCTTACTGAGAGGAGGAAGCTCAGTGCAAGAACAATCTCACTCGACCCCGATTGGCCGGGCGGGTGAAGCGATCGCCTGCCAGGCGATCATGAGGGAGAGAGACATGACCATCCGTAAGATGCTTCTGGCATCCGCCGCGATCGCTTGCGCCGCGATGCCGGCTTCCGCATTTGCCGAGACCTCGGCCAAGAAGATCGCCCTTTCGAACAATTATGCCGGCAATTCGTGGCGCCAGGCCATGCTGACGAGCTGGGAAAAGGTGACGGGGGAAGCTGTAAAGGCCGGCGTCGTCGCTTCTGCCGACGCCTTCACCACTGCCGAGAACCAGGCAACGGAACAGGCCGCGCAAATCCAGAACATGATCCTGCAAGGCTACGACGCGATTGTGCTGAACGCCGCCTCACCGACGGCGCTGAACGGCGCGGTCAAGGAGGCCTGCGATGCCGGCATTACCGTCGTCTCCTTCGACGGCATCGTGACGGAACCCTGCGCCTGGCGCATCGCCGTCGATTTCAAGGAAATGGGCCGCAGTCAGGTCGAGTATCTTTCGAACAAACTTCCGGACGGCGGCAATCTGCTCGAGATCCGCGGCCTTGCCGGCGTATTCGTCGACGACGAGATCTCGGCCGGCATCCATGAGGGCGTCAAGCAGTTCCCACAGTTCAAGATCGCCGGCTCCGTGCACGGAGACTGGGCGCAGGACGTTGCGCAGAAGGCCGTTGCCGGCATCCTGCCGAGCTTGCCTGAAATTGCCGGCGTGGTGACGCAGGGCGGAGATGGTTACGGTGCCGCGCAGGCGATCGCCGCGACCGACCGGAAGATGCCGATCATCGTGATGGGCAATCGCGAGGATGAACTGAAGTGGTGGAAGGAGCAGAAGGATGCGAACGGCTATGAAACCATGTCGGTCTCGATCGCGCCCGGCGTTTCCACCCTTGCCTTCTGGGTCGCCCAGCAGATCCTCGACGGCAAGGAGGTCAAGAAGGACCTCGTCGTTCCCTTCCTGCGCATAGATCAGGACAATCTCGAAGCGAACCTTGCCAATACCCAGGCCGGTGGCGTCGCCAATGTGGAGTACACGCAGGAAGACGCGATCAAGGTCATCGAGTCGGCAAAGTAAATCTCCCGGTGGCTGCCGCGTGGCCGTTGATGACCGCGCGGCAGTCTTGTTGAGCAGATGATGGCGAGCAGTATGGACGACGTAGCGAAGGCGATCATTGCGGTCGACGGCGCCAAAGTAAGCTTCGGCGCAGTCAAGGCGCTCGACGGCGTCACGCTTCGTGTCATGCCCGGCGAATGCGTTGGGCTCGTCGGACATAATGGAGCCGGCAAGTCCACGATCGTCAGCGTGATCAATGGCGGCCTCACGCCGCACCACGGAACCGTCACGAGTGACGGCGAGCGGCAGGAACGCTACGGCATCAATGCCGCCCGCGACCGGGGCGTGCGTTGCGTCTTTCAGGAGCTGTCCCTCTGCCCCAACCTCTCCATCGTCGAGAACACCCGTCTTGTACATCGCGCTCTCGGCGGTTTCGGCTGGCGTTCGCGGGCTGCGAAGATCATCGAGAAGAGCCTCGACGCCGTCTTCCCCGGCCATGGCATCGACAGCGGCCGGACCGTGGGAGATCTTTCGATCGCCGAACGGCAGATGGTCGAAATCGCTCTAGCCTTTTCCGATGCCGGCACTCCCCCGCGGCTGGTGATCCTGGACGAACCGACATCGTCGCTCGATGCAAGCCTCGCCCGTCAGATGCTCGACCATGTCCGCCGTTTCATCGCCGGTGGCGGATCCGTCATCTTCATCTCGCATATCCTGCACGAGATCCTCGAAACCGCCGACCGTATCGTCGTCATGAAGGACGGCCGCGTCGTCGCCGAACGTCCGGCGCACCGCTTCGACCATCACGGCCTCGTGGAGGCAATGGGGAGCGTCACGAAGGCGGAAACCCGACAGCGTCCGGTGCGCGACCAATCCGCGGCGCCGGTCGTTCTGTCCCATCCGGCAGCGGGTATTCCCTTCACGGCGCGCACTGGCGAGATCATCGGCCTCGCTGGCCTGGCTGGCCACGGACAGACCGAGCTCCTCCTCGCGCTGCATGCCGCCCGGTCCGGCAACTGGCTGCCGCAGCGCAATCCGCTCGTCACCTTCGTCGCCGGCGACCGCCGCCTCAACGGGGTTTTCGAATTGTGGAGCATCCTGCGAAACTTCTCCATCGCCTCGCTCAGTGACATGTCCCGCCGCGGCCTCGTCCTCGAGGCCGGCGAAAAGACGAGGGGAACGACCTGGAAAGAACGGATCGAAATCCGCACGCCCGATTTGGACAAACCCATCCTGTCGCTTTCCGGCGGCAACCAGCAGAAGGTGCTCTTCGCCCGCGCACTCGCCACGCGCGCATCGATCGTCCTGATGGACGATCCGATGCGCGGCGTGGACGTCGGTACCAAGCAGGAAGTCTACGCGATCATTCGCGAGGAGGCGGCGCGCGGCCGCACCTTCATCTGGTATTCGACGGAAATGGACGAGGTTTGCCTCTGCGACCGGGTGTATGTGTTCCGCGAGGGCCGCGTCACGGCCGAACTCGCCGGCGATGCCGTCAACGAGACAAACATTATCTCCGCCTCCTTCGAGGGAGCCGCATGACGTTTCGCCTGTCCTCCGAGGCCATTCGCCTTGTCATTCCCGCTCTATCGCTGTCGCTGCTGCTGGCTGCGGTATTCTGGCTTCAACCACGCGCCATGAGCTATATCGGCCTAAATCTGCTGTTCAACCTGGCCGTGCCGATCGCGCTCGCGACGATCGCGCAAATGCTCGTGATGGCGGTGAACGATCTCGATCTCTCGATGGGCGCCTTCGTCAGCTTCGTCGCCTGCGTGGCCGCGACTTTCCTGCGGGACGCGCCGGCAATAGGCATCCTGATCCTCGCCGGCGCGGTCGCAGCCTATGCGGCGATCGGCGTCGTCATCCATTTACGAAACCTGCCGTCCATCGTCGTCACCCTCGGGATGAGCTTCGTCTGGGGCGGGCTTGCGGTGCTGTTGCTGCCGGCGCCGGGGGGGCAGGCGCCCGACTGGGTGCGGTGGCTGATGACCGTCAAGCCGCCCCTGGCCCCGATGGCGATCGTCGCCAGCATCATCATCGCCGTCATTGCGCATTTCATCGTCAAGCGGTCCTCGCTCGGCGTTCTGATCCGTGGCGTCGGCGGCAACCAGCGCTCGGTGGAGCGCGCCGGCTGGTCGATCGTCGCGGCACGCGCGACCGCCTATGCCCTCGCGGGCCTCTTCGCGGTCCTGGCAGGCATCGCCCTCGTCGGCCTGACCACCTCGGCCGATGCCAACATCGCGCTGCGCTACACGCTGCTGTCGATCGCCGGCGTCATTCTCGGGGGCGGCGAATTCATCGGCGGCCGCGTCTCTCCCGTCGGCGCCGTCATCGGGGCGCTGACGCTGACGCTTGCCGGCTCGTTCCTCTCCTTCCTGCGCATCTCCCCGGACTGGCAGATTGGCGCCCAGGGCGCGATTCTGATCATCGTGCTCGCGCTCCGCCTGATGCTGAACCGCTTCGAGAAGCGGGAGAAACGCCGATGAACGCGCTCGTCCGCCAGTTCGGCAAACCCTGGGTCTGGTCGTGGCTTGCTGCCTTCGTCGTTTGGTTCCTGACGATCATGGTAACGGGCGGCGCCGGCACGATCGGACTGTCGCAGGCAGCGCTTACCTTTGCGGCCTTCTCGGTGATCGTCGGCATCGGGCAGATGTTCGTCATCACCCTCGGCCCCGGAAACATCGATCTCTCGGTTCCCGCAACCATGACGCTCGCCGGCACGGTGGCACTGAAGTTGATGAACGTCGAAAACGGCCTAATCCTGCCCGGTCTTCTCCTTGCCGTCTTCATTGGTCTTGGCGTCGGTCTTTGCAACTATACGCTTATCAAGGCGCTGCGCATCCCGCCGATTATCGCAACGCTCTCCATGAGCTTCATCGTCCAGTCCGGCGCAATCTGGACGAACCGCGGTCTTCGGATCAAGCCCCCGAGCGTGCTTGCGGAATTCACCACCACGAATACGCTCGGCGTGCCGAACGTGGCAATCGTCGCTTTCCTGATCTCCGTCCTCGCCTGGATCCTGCTTGAGAAGACGATCTACGGCCGTTGGATTTCGGCGATCGGACAGAGCATGCCGGCCGCCCGCATGGCAGGCATACCGGTCGACGGAACGCGCTTCGTCACCTACGTGTTCTGCGCCGTGCTCGCTTCGATCAGCGGCTATCTGCTCGCCTGCTTCTCCGGCGGCGCGGCGCTCAACATGGGCGCGGAATATCTTCTGATGTCGATTGCCGTCGTCGTGATCGGCGGCACAGCGGTCGCCGGCGGCGATTCCAACGTACCCGGCATCTGGGGCGCGTCGCTCTTCATGTTCCTCGTGGTCTCCATGCTCAACACCTATGGGCTCGGCGCAGGCATTCGCCTCATCATGACCGGCCTCATCATCATCAGCGTCATCATGCTCGCCGGCGGTCGCCGGGGCATGCGATAAACGGAAAGACTGTCATGGCCGAGGCCTCCATCTACGAAATCCACGACCCGCGCTTCCGGCAGATGATCGTGACCAGCGCCGGTCTCGACGAGCTCCATTCCGGCTGCCGCTGGGCGGAAGGTCCCGTCTGGTTCAACGATGCGAACCAACTCCTGTGGAGCGACATTCCCAATCAGCGCATTCTGCGATGGACGCCGGAGGGCGGCGTTTCCGTCTATCGTGAGCCGTCCAATTTTACCAACGGCCATACACGCGACAGGCAGGGACGGCTCATCTCCTGCGAGCACGGCACGCGCCGCGTCACGCGCACCGAGGTGGACGGCTCGATTACCGTGCTCGCCGATCGTTTCGAAGGCAGGCGGCTCAATTCACCGAACGATGTCGTGGTCAAGTCGGACGGCACGATCTGGTTCACCGATCCCACCTACGGCATCATGTCCGACTACGAAGGCTATCGCGCAGACCCGGAGCAGCCGACGCGCAACGTCTACCGGCTCGATCCGGAGACCGGCGAGCTTTCGGCGGTCGTGACGGACTTCATCCAGCCGAACGGCCTCGCCTTCTCGCCCGACGAAAAGACCCTCTACGTGGCGGATTCATCGGCAAGTCACGATGACCGCCTCCCTCGGCACATACGCGCCTTCGACTTGACCAACGGCGGACGGCTCGCGAACGGACGCGTCTTCTGCGTCATCGACAAAGGAATTCCGGACGGCATCCGGACGGACGCGAACGGAAACGTATGGTCGAGCGCCGGAGATGGAGTGCACTGTTTCGATCCTGCCGGCAAGCTGATCGGCAAGATCCTGGTTCCGCAGACGGTCGCCAATCTCACATTCGGCGGACCAAGGCGCAACCGCCTGTTCATTGCGGCAACCCACTCGCTTTATTCACTTTATGTCGCCGTGGCGGGTTCCCAGGTGCCTTAGAGCGATACCCGGTAACGGTTTTCCTCGAGAATTTCGGCCGACTATCGGTGCCGCCTGCGGCAGACCGTCGAACCGCCTTTCATGTCGAAGGAACTGTTTTCCGCGAAGATGCGAACCTGTGATACTCAACCAATCGGTTGACATTATTCCATTTCAGCAATACTAAACCATATGGTTGACGAAAAGCTGACTCTGACGTTCGCTGCCCTTGCGGATCCCACACGGAGGGGAATGCTTGCCGCTTTGGCATCTGGTGAGAAGCCTATCAGCGAACTCGCCCGGCCCTACCAGATGACGCTCGCCGGCGCCGCAAAACATGTCGCGATCTTGACGCGGGCCGGCCTCATCGAACGGCGCAAGGTTGGCCGCCAGAATATGTGCCGGCTAAACGCCGGAAATCTGAAAGAGGCGAACGACTGGCTCGCCCAGTGGGAGCGGTTCTGGAACGTTCGCCTGGACGCGCTTGAACAGGCCCTGAAGGAGGAGCAGAATCAATGACTGCAGACAAGATCTCGCCCGACATGCTTCGCTTTGAACGAATCCTGGCGGCACCTGCCGCTACCGTTTGGCAGTACCTCGTTGATCCAGACCTGCGCGCGCGCTGGTTCATGTCGGGTCCAACGGACCTGCAGGTTGGCGGCGCCTTCGGGCTGACGATGGATCACGACCGTCTCTCGGACGAGGTCGTTCCTACGCCGGACCGGTACAAGCCATATGTCGGCCATCGTTGGCAGGAACGCATTATTCGCTATGAACCACCTCGGCTCCTGGCCTTCACATGGGAGGATGGTAAGGCGGGGGAAGTCACGTTCGAGCTGACCGAGATAGACAGCGGAACAACGCGCCTAGTCCTGACCCACACCGGCCTTCGTGGCTCTAAGGACGCGCTCGACTTCGGTGGCGGCTGGCACGCGCATCTTGCAGTTCTTGAGAAACGGCTCGCTGGAATAAGCATCCCTGATTTTTGGGCCCTTCACGCCGAAGCCCAGCGTGAAATGGAGAGGGCGCTCGGTTCTGAGGCGTGACGATTTCCGGCTCTCGCCGAATAGCACCGAAAGGAACCGGCCGATGAAGGAACGTTTCACATATTCCACCTACATCCGCTGCAGCCCTGACCTTCTTTGGCAAGCCCTTACTGCCAGGGAGGTTACCAGTCAGTATTGGGCGGGCACTTGGCAAGAAAGCGACTGGTCGCGGGGCTCTCCTTGGCGGCTGGTTGCTCCGGATGGGCGGACAGCGGATTCGGGAGAGGTCCTTGAGGCGGATCGGCCGAACAAGCTTGTGATTTCCTGGCGCGACGAACTTCATGACGAGCTCCGCCAGGAGGGGCATTCCAAGGTTAGCTACGTCCTCGAAGAGATCGGCACGTCGGTAAAGCTGACGGTCATCCAAGAATCCGAAGTGGAAAACTCCGTTGCTATCGCTGCTATGTCAAAGGGATGGCCTCATCTCTTCGCCAGCGTCAAATCCCTTCTTGAGACGGGCTACCCGCTGGAAGAGACAAGGGCGTGGCCCGTAGACCTTTGATCGCGGATCACCATGTCGGGCCGGCCCGCAACTGCCTGAGCTATCTCGGTCGACGACCAGAAGGCGATTTGGCGGTCAGAGAAGGAAAATTGTGTTTACATGTCTGGCTCAAGCCTGTTTTTCCGCCGCGCTGACGTCGGTCGAATGAGACTGTATCTGTGCAGCGTCGAGCGCGATCCTCACGCCGGTCAGAAATGATTGCTCGTCGGCGAGCTCTGGCGTGTATTGGCGAACCGTATAAAGCCCCAAGAGTGCCAGGTAGATGGCCTTTGCAAGTTGTTCCGCCAGTGGGTGCGGCGCACCAAGAAGTTTGAACTCCTCCGTGAGGTGTTTCGTGCGCATCGCGTCCACCTCCCGCACTGCCGCCCTCGGCAAGGGGTCCCGTGCCGCCCACGCCCGAAGCGCGCACTCTGTTTTCGCGACGTCCAAAGCACCAGACGTCGATACGACGGCGAGTTCTGCCAACGCCTCCAAGCGTTCACGCGGTGTATCGAAGTGACTTGTCTGTTCGATTAGATTGGCGGTGAAGTCACGCTTCCAAAACTCTATGATCGCCTGGAGAAGCTCACCTCTATTCTTGAAGCGCCAGTAGAACGGGCCTTTGCTCACGCCAAGAATCACGGCCAAACGCTCCACCCTGACCGCCTCAATGCCTCCGGCTGTCAGAGCAGATAATCCGGCTGCGACCCAATCGGCCTTTGTTGGACCATCTCGTCTATCTGCCATTCGACCCGCCTCACGCTTCGTCCCGTCTGCCGAAGCTAGGGCACATCCAGGAAGGTGTGTAACGCTTTTCCGCCCGGAAGTGCGTCGTTTCAAAGGGTTGGAGCGCCGGCTCCGGTTTCCGCCGGCCGGGCGGCCGCCCAAAATAGGATGAGGCCTACGGGGCCGAAGATCGCCCATTGAATAAGGCCCCATGGGTTCCCGAACCAGACAAAGGTGAAGAACAGGCAAATACCCGAGACCACCAGGAAATGGCCTCCGATTATCCAGGCTACCGGCCAGCGCCAGTCGCTACGGAATGCCGCCACCAACGTGGCCACGGCACCGCCCGCTATCAGCGCCGCCATCTGGTACCACAAGATGTCGAGCACACCGGCGGAGGCGGGTGGCAGATTGGCCGAGTAGACGGGGTACATCACCTCGGGCGTCCCGCCAATGATGTGGTAAATGGCGGCAACTGCATTGACTGCGGATGCCATGAGAAGTGCACTACGGCCGGCGCGTCCATCTTGAAGGCGATTGACTCCTGCATCCGATTTCATTGTGCTGATCCATGTTCAGTATACGGTGGCGTATACTATGCCGCCGCGACCACGTCAATACGACAGCGTATAGAAGCGATTTGGCAGTGACCGCCGCAGCGCTGAAACTACAGGACGAGATCAGTAACCGCCGACGATCGGAAGAATCTCGCCGGTGATGTAGCTCGACGTTTGCGGAGAGGCGAGAAAGACGTAGGCCGGAGCAATTTCCTCTGGCTGCGCCGCACGCTTCATCGGCGTTTGGGAGCCGAATTTCTCCACATCTTCAGCCTCTTTGTCCGATGGATTGAGAGGCGTCCAGACCGGGCCGGGCGCGACGGCGTTCACGCGGATCCCTTTGGGAACGAGATGTCCCGAAAGAGCGCGGGTGAAGGCATGAATTCCACCCTTGGTCATGGAGTAGTCCAGCAGCTCCTTCGAGCCGGTAAGGCCCGTGACGGACCCGGTGTTGATGATCGCCGAGCCGTTCTTCAAATGCGGAATAGCGGCCTTTGCCATGTAGAAGTAGCCATAGAGGTTCGTCTTCAGCGTTTCGTCGAAGTGTTCGTCGGTCAGATCCTCGATGTCACGCGTGTGGACCTGGAAGGCGGCGTTGTTGACGAGGATGTCGAGGCGTCCAAGCTGCATGACCGTTTTTTCCACTGCCTTTCGGCAGAAGCTCGCATCCTTGACGTCGCCTTTGATCACAAGACACTTTCGTCCCTCCTGTTCCACAGCAGCCTTTGTTTCGTCTGCGTCCTGAGATTCGTCGAGATGCACGATGGCGACGTCCGCCCCTTCACGGGCAAAGAGGACCGCCACCGACCGACCGATGCCGGAGTCACCCCCCGTGATCAGCGCCACCTTGTCCTTCAGCTTGTCTGAACCCTTGTAAAACGGGGCATCGTACATTGGCGCGACGGGAAGATCAGCCTCTGAGCCCGGCTTGTCCTGATGCACCTTCGGAAATGGCGGCTCCGGATAACGGCGAGCGCCCGCCTGCATGGCTCCTGAGGCCTTCGGTTTTTCCTTCTTGTCGGCCTCTTCAACCTGCTTCTGGATGTCGCGCTGTTTCTGCCCGGTTTCGGATTTCATTGATGCCTCCTTCGATTGAGGAGGATAAACGCCGCCGAGGCCAAAAGGTTTGGGCGAGACCGCATCCTCGCCATTCCTAAATCATCGTGACCTAATGAGAGGCCAATGTGCTCTCATCGATGTGTGCGCTGGCATATACCCGCCGGGCGACGATCGCGAGAAGAAGGAGCGTCACCGTTGCGACGACGCAACATATGGAGAAACCAAGTGAAAAGCCGCTTTTCGCAGTCTCAAGCCAGACGGCTGACGTTGAACCCGGCATCGACCGAGCTGTCTCGACTGCGCCGGCAAGGGTAGCAGAAACGGCCTCGGCTTGCACGGGATCGAGGCCGCTCAGGTCGGCGCGGTTCATCGCCATACGATAGACCAGGGTCGCCAAGCTGCCGAGCACCGCGATTCCCAGTGCGCCTCCAAATTCTGCGCTCGTTTCCGATATGGCCGAAGCCGAGCCTGCCCGTTCGGGCGGTGCAGTTCCCACGATCAGGCCGGTCGTGGTGAGGACGACAGGAACGAAGCCGAAGCCGATGATCATGCTGGAGCCAAGGATCCCGATCAAGCTCTCGGCGTAGGCGGCTACAGCCATAGCAGCAGCTCCCGCCGCATTGATCAAAAGCCCGCCTAGCACGGTTCTGACGGGTCCGAAGCGGTTGGTGAAACGGTAGGCCTGAAAAGACATGACTGCGAAGACGAAGGCCGATGGCGCGGACCAGAGCGCAGCCTTCAATGGCGACAGACCGAGCACAAGCTGCAGGAAGAGGTTCTGAAACAGGAAGACGCCGAAGACGAAGAAGACACCGGCGAGGTTTACCATCAGCGAGGCCGTAAAGGCTGGCACCCGGAAGAGCGCGAGGTCGACCAATGGGTCGCTGAGGCGTCGCTGACGCCTCACAAACAGGAGGCCGACCAGAAGCCCCAGTCCGATATAGCCGACCTGGGCAAGCTGGAAACCGTCGGCAGCCATATGCTTGAAGCCGTAAATGATCGGCAGAACCGTCGCGAGCGAAAGCACGACACTCAACAGATCCAGTCGGCCGGCATCATTGTTCCTGTATTCCGGCAGCAGAAACGGGGCGACGGCCAGAAGCAAGAGCATGACTGGTATGTTGATCAGAAAAACCGATCCCCAGTGGAAATGCTGTAGCAGAATTCCGCCGATGAGGGGGCCAACGAGGCCGCCCAGCGCAAAGGCCGTGCCCCAGATGCTGATCGCCCTGTTTCGCTCCGCCTCGTTTTTGAAGAGATTGACGATCAGCGACAGAGTGGAGGGCGCGATCGTCGCACCCGCGATGCCAAGCAGAGCCCTTGCCAGAATGAGTTGCTCCGGCGTGTTTGCAAAAGCCGCGAAGGCCGATGCGACGCCGAAAGCAAAAGCGCCCATCAGCAATACCCGTCGCCGCCCGATTCGATCTCCCAGCGTTCCCATGGTCACGAGAAAGCCCGCGACCATGAAGCCATAGATGTCGTTTATCCAGAGCAGTTGCGATGCGGAAGGATCGAGGTCCGCGACGATCGCTGGCACCGCGAGGAACAGCACCGACAGGTCCATCGAATAGATCAGGCATGCGATCGACAGGACGCACAGGCCAACCCACTCACGGCGGCTTGCCTGCTCAGGCGTGTGACTAGTCTCGGCCATGGTCGTCCTCCGGGAAGCCGGCGGAGATTTCCCCGAATCGCAGCCGTTGACAAGTATCAATTTCCAGGACGGGCGGCTTTGATCCAAGGTCGCTGGAATCGAGCGAGATGGCTTGCATTGAGTAACAGGACCTGCCGGCGTTGCGGAGGCACGACTGTGGATCGGCTCCCCGCCGGCATGATTAAGCCAGGCAAGGCATTTGACCTCGAACTGAGTTGGCGGGGTGCCGCGCACCCGCCCTATGGCACCTCTAAAAGCACTTCCTCCTTCCTCGCGAAAGGCGGAGCGAAATCCGGCTTGAGCCTGAAACCCGGCTGCGAGATCTCGTTTAAATGATCCACGACTTTCTCGACCGCCGGCAAAACGGTTTCCAGGCGCGCCGCCGAGACGATGCGCACTCTTGGCAGCAGGAGCCTGCTGTCGGCGCGAAGGGCGTCGCTCAGTTCGTCCTTCTTGGGTCGAATCTGCTGCTCGTAGCTGTCTTCAACTCTATCCAATGCTTCGTTCAGCCCCTTCATATATGCCTGCTTGTGCTTTTCATATTCTTTGTCACTGATCTTGGTACTGGTCAGAACGCTCGCCCAGCTCTCCCAAATGGCGAAGCACTCCGTGTTCCAGAACCGGAGCACATGCCTGTTGTACCACTCACGCTCCAGCTCTGAGAGCCGTAAGTAGCGAACGTCGAACTGGTACTGCGGAGCGTTGCTCGCACCAACCAGACGCGTGAACAGTTGTGACGGTACAACCTTCTTTTGATACGAGTTCCAGATGGTGTGCGTCGTAACAGGCTCTCCAGCCTCAAGGATCGGAATCGAGCTGATCGGCATATCGAGATCGCTGCTGAAACCATTTGCCGTGAGATCCTCGTGGAACTTGAGCGTAGCATCGTTGGGATCCGAGGGGTCGCTCTCGTGAGGCTGCCGCTCCCACGCAGTCCTGATGCTGCTCAATTCATCGTTGTCGGTCACCGAGGCGTACTCGTTATGTTGTACGACCACCCCGAAATTGCCGGTTTGAATCAGCATTCCGACGTGAAGCGGCAGACGCACCCAACGCGCACGAATCGGACCGGCAAGCTCCGCATGTACCCCGTTGATCCGATTCAAGACTGACAACAAAATGTAAGCTGATCTCACAGCATGAACACCGCAGTCCTGAAGCAATCGGCCGATGAGGTTCCGCGGGAACGTATGTGTCAGATAGTTCGGCGGACCTTCAGTCAGATTTAGTCTGGAGTGAGTCGTTACTTGCCCGAAATACACGCTGGCCATGTCGACGGTCGCACGCCAAGCATTGACGCCTGCCTTGCTCTTGTCCACTGCCGTCGGGGCTTGGCGCGTGAACTCAGCGAGTGTCTCTGCGAAGAAGCTATACAAGAACGCGATCAACTCGTCGTTTTCCACGAGCCTGAGCCTCCCGCCATGTCGACCTTTGATCAGCGCGCGGCGAAACAAGTGCGCCTGCGTCAGACGCTGGTTCGGATCCCATGTGTGTCCGTAAGTAACCAGGAAGTAAGCAAGTTGACGATCCCTCGACACCTGGATGCTGCCGATCCTTTCGCCTCGGACGTACGGCTCCTCCCTATCTTCACGGTCCAGTGAATTGAAGATCACGCTGCGAGAGTCGTGCGGTGGAAACGCGTCCAGGAAGCGGTGGGGCCTTGCGCCGCTACGTCCATAGCGGAATTCGGCCACGCGTATCATCTTGTTGAGAATCATGGTGCGGCGGTTGTTCTGAACCTTCTGCTCATCAAGCACTGTCTTGATTTTCACGTCGTTCTGAATGTCCTTTGGACTGAGAAGAATCCACAGCGACAGTTGAAGATCTTGCAACTTGCGCAGCCCGGCCGCGTCATTATTATCTCTCTCGAGTTTCACCACTGCGAGTTCGAGCATCTGCTGGAAAAGTATCTGCAAGATGCGATAGAACTGCTCTATCGTCTCCAGCAGTTGCTCAGGGAGAATCCTCTCGTAGAGGGTGGGGCCTTCTGGCGGCGCACCCATCCTGGCGGCCGGGGGCAAGTCTACCTTGGCGAAGTGTCGCATCGCACCGTCGAGGCCGTTCAAACTTCGCTGCCACTCCTTCTCGCGATTCTGTTCAGTCAAGAGCCCCACTGATCGAGGCTGCTCCTTCACGATCGTGACGATGCCGTTCCAGTTATCCGCGACTCGCTCGTTCTTAGTGCCAAACCGGGTTTGGGGCCAATTGATGAGGAGATCGAACTCTTCGAACCATCCACTCAGGAGGATGCGGGCCATTACCGCGTGAAAAAGCTCGTAAGAGATCGCATGTAGAGGATCCTCGACACCGGACAGATTGACGAGCTCCCGCGTTAATCGCGCGACAGCCGACTTGTCGTCGGCCTCGACGGCTTCGCACAGCTTTTTAAGGACGACGAGATCGCCCACGTTCGGAGGATTTCTCGCAATCGCGTCGTCCACCTCCCTGTAGAAAGTGATGGCGCTCGAGCCCTTCACCATAATCGCGCCTTCCGCACACTGCAGTCGTTGCCTTGAACTCTAGACCTTGGGCTTCCAGTTCCACTCAGTCGGCGAAACGCGTTCCCATTCGGGCAGTGTGTGACCCTTGCGCACCAGGACGGCAGTCGTCGGCAGCCGCGTTTCCCATGGAGCGCCGACCGGCACTTCGCCGAGGTTGCCTCCCGTGCGCTCTTTGATTTCATCGACAATCGGCTTGTAGAGGGGATGATCGATCGTCGGCTCGCCCTCATCGTTCCACACGTCGCCCTTTTGCATGAAATAGGAAACAGCCGCTTCGAACCCGACTCGCACCGGCACGACGACGCGCGCATAGCCTGCCTTCAGGAACTCCTCGAGCTCGGGATCCATGTTCCGTGCGCGGAATCGGTCGGCCCATCCCCCCGGTCGTGCCCAGAAATAGGGGTAGAACACGTATTGGATCTGATCCCACTCGAAGGCGTGCTCAAAGAAGCGAACCATCGCTCCGTCGGCTTTGGCATCCTCGATGTGGAAGAGTGGAGGGTATACCGAGCCGCCAGTGGTGTGCGCGGTGCTCAACAAGCCGGCGTGTTCGTTGCGGATAAACGCGAGGCAATGCTTCTTCAACTCCGTCCGGATAATTCGTTCGTTGACGGACGGGGGATTCCCGAACTCGAATGCGAGTCCCTTTTCCGCTTCATTCTTCTGTTTCAGTGTCTCGACTTCTTGCTGATACCCAAGCAAGACATTGGAGTACGCCTCGGCGATCATGTCGTAGGTCGACGTGGCCCATTCGCGCAGCGCCTCAGACTTGCGCTGGAAGGTGACTTTGGTGTGCACGCTGTAGTTCGCGGTCTCGTGCGCGAAAATGTGGATGTATAGCTTGTCGTCGTCGGCGTAAATTCCGCCGTCGCTCGGGAACAGCGTTACCCGGTTGGCGTTGGGCCGATAGAAGCGAAGGTCGCCTTCTTCAACATCGATCCGCTCGCCTTGTGCAGCCGGACGCCAGTAATCGTGCTCGTTGCCGACACTGAGCGAGAAGTGAGGGTCCTCGTCCGTGACCCCCATTACCGTCGTCAACGCCCAGACGGGCCGGTAGCCCTTTGGAATCTGGACCTCGATTTGATTGCGGCTGCGAGGCTGATCCTCCTCTGAGTCGTTGCCCATGCCTTGGGCGACGCTCGCACTCCTCACGAGAAAAATCGGCGGTGGCGCCTTGAGTCCCCTTGTGCCGTAACGGGCGCCAAGGCGCAGATAGTTGCCCTCATCGATGTGGCTCGCGTCCGGTGCTTCGACCTCCAATCTGATCGGCGGAATCGGCAACTCCGGATCTGGCTGCGGCATCTGCTCGAGGTGCCACAGGTACGACGCAGGCTCTGGAATCATGAAGTCGAACATCTGGCGCAGGCCATAGTTGAACACCTGCGACTCATAGATCTTGTCGACGAACTGATAGATGCCGGCACTATGCTCGCCGCTCTCATTGGTGAGGCGATGCTCGTTGACTTCTTCGACCTCGCGCAGGATGGTGAGTCGCCGTTCTTCGCGAACGCGCTCGACAATGCGTTCCTTGGAGCGCTCGACGACGTCTTTGGCATAGGTGACGGAATTCTTAAGGCCATTTTCCTCGCTGGTCTGATTACTGACATCGAGCTTGCTTTCGAACTCGACCGTCGGGCCGTACTTGCCGGAGAGTGAGAGCCCGAAGCCGACCTTCTGATCGGCCTTCTGTGTCCGCGTGGTTTCACGATTGAGCTCGAAGCGCTCGGTGGTCTGCAGCTCCGTCTCTTTTTCGTGCTCCTGTTCCTTGAGGGCGCTGATCATCTCTTCGGTTCGGTTGAGCTGGCGGTGCGTACGGAGCTTGGATTCGCCGTTGAGAACGTTTTCGATGTGCGCGATTTCGCCGGCTTCGTAGCGTTTGATTTGCTGCTTCACCACCAGCAGATCGGCTACACCGACCGCGCGCAGTTCGGCAGGACCGGGACTCGGGGCAGGCGGATGCCCGGGCAGATCCGTCGGTTGAGGCGGCGTCAGAGCGCCATCGATCGCGGCGACAAGCTCGCCGATGTGGGTGCCCGCCGAAGACAGACCGAGCTTTTCCAGCGTCGACTTCGTCCTCGGAGACAGACGATCGATGGCACTGGCCTGCAACGTGAACAGACCGCGGTCAACCGACAGGTTGAGATCGCGGAGCGGATCGAGCTTTTCGAATTCGCGCTTGGCGCTCACCAGATCTCTGGACTCGCGTACCGGATCGAACGTCGGCAAGCCGATGGGTGGCTTTGGCCGTACGGAGGTCGGCGCAGGCGTGTGGATGGTCGGCGCCGATGTTGTCGGCGACTCGCCGGACTGAGGGCGTCGGAGTCGAGTTTTCGCGGCACGAAGATGCGTGAAGCGAAACAAACTGTTGTCAGCGCTGCTGGCCATCGCACGAACACTCCTTTTTCAAGCGAGTTCTGCACCTGAGCTGATTGCCTACTTCGAGTAGCCGACAAGACCCGGACTGCACCCGCAATCGCGTTGTGTCCCGCAAGCTATAGTTCGTGGCTACTATGACAGGATGTCAAAGGCCGATCGCCAACGCATACTGGCGTTTCTGCCCGGGCGCCTGGTCGGTGACATTCCCTTTTCTTAGCATCGCTTCTCGTATCGGCGCTGTTTCCGACGGAACAACGCGCAGCCAGCCGTGCGAGCCTTGCGCACCGCTCCGGCCCTTGAGCGGCAAAGTAACGGTAACGCGCAACTTCGCCGACGCTCGGAGGGCCATCACGTCTACCTCCGCGGGATTTTTCTCCATTTCGTGATGTAGTCACATGTGAAAACGATCAGAACGGCTGCTGACGTTGATCGGAAAGCATTCGCGCTGTAGGTTCGGCACGCGAGCCAAAAGTGCGCGAGCAAGGAGGGACTATCATGCCTACAGGTACTGTTAAATTTTTCAACGACGACAAGGGATTTGGCTTCATCACGCCTGAGGATGGCGGAACGGACGTCTTCGTTCACGTGTCTGCCTTGCAGCACGGCGGTTCGCTGAAAGAGGGTGACAAGGTCAGCTACGAGGTCGGTCAAGATCGCAAGACCGGAAAGTCGAAGGCGGAAAACGTCTCCGTGCTTTGACGGCAGACTTCCGGCAGGTTCAGAGCGCCTCCGTGTTTCATTGAAACGCGGAGGCGCTCTGTCGATGACGCTTCGCCGTGTCCGGGAAACCGCTGCACACTTTTCCTGGAAGTGCTCTAAAGCCGGATCACTCCTTTGACCACGACGATCCCGGCGCCGGAGAGTTCCGGCACGGGAGCAAGCCGGACACGCAGAATGCTCCGGCGGCCCATTTTGGTGCCCTGCTCGATGACCAGTTCGTCGTTCGTAAGGTTTCCCGTGGCGGCAAGATAGGCCGCCAGGGGGCCAGCCGCGGTTCCCGTCGCAGCATCCTCCCAGAGACCAACGGAGGGGTTGAAAAACCGAGCGTAAGCCGTATCCGGCGCATCGGCGTCGAGTGCATAGATATAGCAGCCCTCCGCAGGCGTCTTCTCGAGAACGGCGAGCAATTTGTCGGCCATCGGCCGCGCTCTGTCTACGGTATCCGCATTCAGGACGCGCACCATAAGGTGCGTGGCTCCGGTATCGGCCGGACGTGCAGGCGGGTCGGGCAAAATGTCTCTGGGATCTAGGCCGAGAGCGTCAGCCAGAGGTGCGACGTCATCGAGCGGGTCCGACAGGCTCAAAGGCATCTGGCGCATGCGGCCATGGATGCGACCGCCGACCGACTCGAGCTCGATCGGCAGAACATCTCTGCCGATCTCCTGCTGAAAGGTTCGGGCCGCGGTCAGCGAACCAAGATCGCCATTCTCCCCGAGCCAGAGCCAGGCCCCAAGGGCATTGTGACCCGCACCGAACACCTCTGCACCGCTCGCAGTGAACGATCGCAACTTCCAGTCCGCCCGTGTGCTCCGCATGAGGAATGTGGTCTCGGCTTGATTGAATTCGCGCGCGATCCGTCGCATCTGGTCGTCGGTCAGGTCGTCGGCGTCCTGTACCACGGCCAGCGGATTGCCCGACAGCGGCACATCCGCAAATACATCGATGAGACCTGCGATCAATTCAACCATTTTGTACCCCGACTTGAATGAGCTAAATTTAGTGTAGCGTAGCTTTCATCACTGTAGCTTTTTCTTATTGAAGGATAAAAATCGAAATCCTCAGCTCTAAGATGAACTGGATTCAGCATGCAACGTTTGCGCCTGCCTCCCTTGTCCGCACTTCGCGCCTTTGAAGCCGCCGCGCGCCGCGCCAGCTTCAAGGCCGCAGCCGAAGAGCTTTTGGTCACGCCTACGGCAATCAGCCATCAGGTCAAACAGCTCGAAGCTTATATGGGCCTGCGCGTACTGGACCGGACGCCCAGAGCCGTGACGCTGACGCCGCCGGGTAGGGCGCTTTACGAGGCGACGGCCTCCGGTTTTGGCGAAATCGAACGGGCCGTCGCACGACTGCTGGCAGAATCGGCGCCGACAACAGTCACCCTGACGTCGACGACAGCATTTCTGAGTCACTGGCTGGTGCCGCGAATGGATGCGCTGCGCCAAGCCCTTCCGACGATCGACCTGCGGTTGCACACGTCGAACACGATTGAGGACTTGCGCGCCGGGGGCATCGAGACCGCGATACGTTACGGGCGTGGTCCATTCGCCGGCGCAGCCAGCACGCAACTTTGCAGCGATGTGATGACGCCGGTTTGCAGCCCAGGACTCGGTCTGTCGCAACTTGAGGACCTGCGGCGCGTCACGCTGATCCACATCGACGGGCGAAGTCGCCCGACGTCGAAACCCGACTGGAATCGCTGGTGTGAACAGACCGGCATCGCCGACCTCGATACTAGTGCCGGCCCCCGATTTCCCGATAGCATGCTGGCCGTCCAGGCGGCCATTGCCGGCCAGGGCGTGGTCATCGCCAGTCGAGTCCTTGTCGCCGATGCACTTGCTGCTGGTTTGCTGGAAGCCCCATTCTCGCAAACACTTGCCGGCGACGCCTATCATTTTGCCTCCGCCCTGGGGCTGGAACAGCGCAATGACATCGCAGCACTTCGGACGTGGTTTCAGAACTGCTTTTCCGCGCTCATCCTGAGCCCAGACCGGTTACCGTGAGCCTCGCGGCTCGTCCTTGACCGCTGCCGCGGATCGAGATGAACAAGCTCGAATCAAGTTCCTAGCGACCGCTGACGCCAAGCTGTGCATCGATCGCGCTGCCGTTGCTTTTCGCTGAAAGTGTCACAAGGCCGCCCGAATAACTGTCCTCCGTGCCGACTCGCCATTGCCTCGTCAGGCCCGGCAGCACATATCCGACAAACCCGTCACGTCGGGCGATGACTTCCCCGCCCTGCATCAGCTTCACATCAGACAGCCTCAGCCTCCTGGCCCCATTATTTTCAACCACGAGCATGAGCCAGCCGCGGGAGCGTGCCAGACTCCAATCAACCTCCGACGCCGAAGCTTCCGGAGTGCGGAAAAGGACTGGCAGAACGTGTTGCACGGCCACGCTTTCGGCACCCGACCTACTCCCCTTTGGATCGGGCAACTCGTCGATCAACACCCGGTAGCTCTCCTCCAAGCGTAGCGGCTCCTTGCTGACGCGTACCACACTGACGATGCGGTTGCCGTGCGGCGGCAGCCGTGCTGATGGCGGGCTTGCAACGACATCGTTGGTCGGCTTCAGTTGCTCTACTCCGCCTTCCTTACTCCAACGAAGTACCCGCACCTCGATGTCGACCGGGCGGCTCACCTGGTTTCTAAGATGCAAAACCGCCGCTCGATCCGGTGCAACACGCTCGACCGAGGTCGGAGAAATGACGAGCGAAGCAGCGTTGGCAGTCAGTGTGTACAACAAAAGCAAAACAGCTAGGCCGATGCTTTTCAGCATGGAGCACATGGCGATCTCCTGTCAGGCACTTCCGTGCATCAACGCCGTGGAACTGGCGGCACTTCAACGAGAACTTGGACGGCGAACGGAGAAGTCACGAAGCGCCACTCACCTTCAATATGGGTGGGAAGAGTGCACCACGCCTAGGCTCCAGGGGGACGATACCCAATCGACTTTGCCTTTCCAAGGGCCTCCATCGTATCCTCGACGCTGAGGAGGAGAGTGGTTTCGATAGAGCTGAGCGCGCCTCCTGCGCCGATGGCAAGGGCGACGGCCGCCATCGATACGTTATCGGGCGCCTCCCACAGATTCCAACCGTCATGCTCGCCAAAGGCGTACCAGAACCCATGGAGCTTTCCGCCGACGGATTCGATATACGAACGTGCCGCCTCACGGCGATCTTCCGGGTTTTCGATCATTCGCGCCCACGTCTCGGGCGTGTAGCTGAAGCGAGTGAGATACATGGCCATGTCAGCCTCCTCTGTCACGATAACTCAGTTAACGCCCGGTCCCCGGAGAACGCGAGTCATTTCCAACGTTCGGGATCGGCCTGCGAATAGCTCCAACCTTGCCGCCTTGGATGGCAGCTTGCGTGTCATTGCGGACTGCAGCCATCGACTCGGCCAGTGTGCTGAACATGGATGGTGCCCACTTCGGCGTTTAACGATGATATAATGGGTTGCTCGCTGCCTTAGACTGTGTGGACGGGGATGGCGACACCGGGGTGAACCCATGGAACGACGCGACAAGGAACAGGAGAACCTTTCCCGGCTCGAACGGGTCGCGCAACAGACCGCTGATCCAAAAACCATGCAACAGAAGGCGAAAAGGCCCGAGGAAAAATTTCGCTTCAGCCTTCGCAAAGAAGACGTCTGGTGGACGGTTGGCTTCGCGGCCGCTGCCTTGCTGCTTTTTGGCGTCCAAGTCCTGATCAATTGGCGCCTGGATTGGTTTGACGCGCCCTTACGCCTCCGCGTGATGAATTACGTCAAGGGCGGCCTTCTCATTTTTATTATGCTGACCGTTTCGAACCTCATTGAAGTCTTTCTCATTGGCCGAATTCCCAACCGTGTCTCGCGTTTCAACCTGAAACGTATTTTTCGATTGGTCGTCGTGGTCGCCATCGTCTTCGTGGCGATTTCGGTCTTATTCGTAAACTGGTACGCCGCGGTCGTTTCGCTCGGCCTGATTTCACTCATTCTCGGCTTTGCGCTGCAAATGCCGATCTCCAGTTTCATCGCGTGGATTTATATCCTGGCCAGGGCGCCATATCGCGTCGGCGACCGAATTCGCATCGGCGATGCCCATGGCGATGTCATTGATGTCAGCTATCTCGATACGACGCTGTGGGAATTCGGCGGCGAGTACCTCTGGACCGATCATCCGAGCGGACGCATCATCAAGTTTCCGAACTCCACCGTGTTCGAGACGCCGGTCTTCAACTATTCCTGGCCGCTGTTTCCCTACGTCTGGAACGAAATCAAGTTCCAGCTCGCCTATGAAAGCGATCTGGAGTTCGTGGCGCTGACCATGAGAGAGGTCGTGGAAGAGCAGGTCGGCGACATCATGAGCCAGAAGGTGAAGATCTATAAGCACATCCTCTCGAATACGCCGGTGGACGAACTCGAGGTGAAGGAGCATCCCGTGGTTCATTTTCGCGTCAGCGAAAACACCTGGCTCGAGGCCATCGTGCGTTATCTCGTGCCGCCGAAGGAAGCGGGGCGCACCAAAACACGCCTGATCAAGGAAATGCTGGCGCGAATGAACGCAGAACCCGATCGCGTACTGTTTCCGAAGAGCAATTTGCGGTGAATTTCCCCACGCCGGGTTTGCGACCATCCCCGCCGTGACGACTCGCCGGATGTTTTCGCGCCTTTGTATCCGAGATGTCAGTATTTCGCGGGAACATAAAGCTCCGGAGGCAGGACCTTCCGCTCGTAGTTGGGATTGAAAATGCGCTCCGGCAAGGTGATATCCTCGTGCGGCACATCCTCATAAGGGATTTGCTTCAAGAGATGGTCGATGCAGTTGAGCCGCGCCCGCTTCTTGTCGTTGGCCTCGACGATGTGCCATGGCGCTTCGCGAATGTTGGTACGGGCGAAGGTCTCTTCCTTGGCCTTGGTATAGGCTTCCCAACGCACGCGCGATTGCAGGTCCATCGGCGAGAGCTTCCACTGTTTCAGCGGGTCGTGGATGCGCGTCAGAAAGCGCAGTTGTTGTTCCTCGTCGGTGATCGAGAACCAATATTTGACCAGCCGAACGCCGGAGCGCACCAGCATGCGTTCGAATTCCGGCACGTCGTCGAAGAACTGCTCGACCTCCTCCTCGGTCGCAAAGCCCATGACGCGTTCGACGCCGCAGCGGTTGTACCAGGAGCGGTCGAAGAGGACGATTTCGCCGCCGGCCGGAAGATGTGGCACATAACGCTGGAAATACCATTGAGTCTTCTCGCGATCGGACGGCGCCGGCAGTGCCACCGTTCTCACGATGCGCGGATTGAGTCGCTGGGTGATGCGCTTGATGACGCCGCCCTTTCCAGCCGCGTCGCGTCCCTCGAAGATTACGACGACCTTCTCCTTGTGGTAGACGACCCAGTCCTGCAGCCTGATTAGCTCCGCCTGCAACGCCAGGAGCGCGCGGAAATAGTCCATGCGGGGAAGCGTCGGAGGGTGCGCTTTACGGTAAATCTTGCGTATTTCCTCGGATAAGGCCGGCTCTGAAAGCTCGAGCTCGTAATCCTCGTCGATTGTGTCAGCAAGTTCCGCTTCGAGCCAATCGATGCGTTCTACCTCGTCTTTTGACTTACTCATGTCACGCCTCCGCAGTTCACGCCAACAGCTGATCGCAAGAATGGCTTATTCCATGTCGGAGTGAAGGAAATTTTACATTCCCCAGGACGCATGCCGCCGGCGTAAGCAGGGTCGAGACTCACCGGCGACACAAGAACGTTGTGATGGCAGGTCCCATTTGGGCATACTAACCCGACGATCTCAATGGAGCGGACGAGCAGCGGGCATGAACTGTGAATGCCACTAAACTCCTGCTGATCTTGCCGCTATTGGCGGCTTTCGCATACATCTCGCTTGTCGGCGTGACGTATCTGTCCCAGCGCGCGCTCCTTTACCCCGGTGCAAGCGCAACTTCGGCGCCGGAGCGAGCGAGCTGGGGGCAGAACGTGTACATCCAAACGAGCGATGGAGAAGCGCTTCATGGCCTCTATAGCCAGAGCGAGCCCGGCCAGCCGTCGGTGTTGTTCTTCCTCGGAAATGCCGACCGGGTCAGCAATTATGGCTTCTTCGCCCAGGCTCTTGCCGCACGCGGCATCGGCCTGCTCGCGCTTTCCTATCGCGGCTATCCGGGATCATCTGGGACGCCGAACGAGCATGGCTTATTGATTGATGGCATTGCCGCCTTCGACTGGCTTGCGGTACGTTCCGGAAACGAGATCGTCGTGCTGGGCCAGTCGCTGGGAAGCGGTGTGGCGGTCAATACGGCTGGACAACGGCCGGCAGTCGCGGTCATCCTCGTGTCTGCCTACCTGTCGGTCCTCTCGCTCGCCCAGACCTACTATCCATTCTTCCCGGTTGCGCTCCTCACCAAGGATCCCTTCCGCTCAGATCTGAAAATCGCAGAGGTGAGGCAACCGAAGCTGTTTATCCACGGCCGGCATGACACCATCATCCCATTGTCTTCAGGCGACGCTCTGTATCAAATCGCTCCCGAGCCCAAGCAGATGCTCATCTACGACGCCGGCCATAACGATCTGTGGGACGCCCGCATGGTCGACGACATCATTCGTTTTGTGGAGGCGCAAAAAGGAGACAACGCCGATCCACCGCCGCGAAGGGACCGGAACTGACGAGCCGCTAATCCGCTAGACCACCCGGGATCATTGGGTACTGGCGACAGACGCAGATTATCACAACTATCTCCAGCCGGGTCCCCTAGGATTTTACAGCTTGAAGTTTTGAAGCAGGAGGTACAACGTTTCGGCCCTAACACGTAGGGGCAGCTCATCAGAAAGTGCTTTTAATCAGGCAACCGTAACGCAATCGGAGGCCGCATGACCAGCACTGCTCAGAAACTTTCGCTCGCTTCGCTGTCCGCGCTCGTCGTCGGTTCCATGGTGGGAGCGGGCATATTTTCACTGCCGCGCACCTTCGGCAGTGCGACTGGTCCGTTCGGAGCGATTGTGGCCTGGTGCATCGCAGGGGCGGGCATCTTCACTCTGGCTCACGTGTTCCGGGTGCTCGCGGAACGCAAGTCGGACCTCGACGCAGGCGTCTACGCGTATGCGAGCGCCGGCTTCGGCGACTATGCCGGCTTCCTTTCGGCTCTCGGCTATTGGCTGGTCGGCTGCATCGCCGATGTGTCGTACTGGGTGTTGATCAAGGCCACCCTCGGCGCGTTCTTCCCGTTCTTCGGCGACGGCAACACGATCGCGGCTGTGCTTGTCTCCTCTGTCGCGCTGTGGGGCTTCCACTTCATGATCTTGCGAGGGATCAGAGAGGCCGCGGCCATCAACACCGTCGTCACCGTGGCAAAGATCGTGCCCATTCTGATCTTCATAGTCATCCTGCTCGGTGCGTTCGAGACCGACCTCTTTCGCACCAATTTTTGGGGCGGCGCGGACATGCCCGAGGCGAGCCTTTTCGAGCAGATTCGTGCGACCATGCTGGTCACCGTTTTTGTGTTCATCGGCGTAGAGGGCGCCAGCGTCTATTCGCGCTACGCGCGCGAGCGTTCCGATGTGGGCGTGGCCACGACACTGGGGTTCGTAGTCGTATTGGGGCTGATGGTGCTGGTAACCCTGCTGCCCTACGGAGTCCTGGAACGACCCGAAATCGCGGGCATGCGCCAACCATCGATGGCTTCCGTTCTGGAATCCGTCGTCGGGCCATGGGGCTCCGTCTTTGTCAGTGCCGGTTTGATCGTTTCCGTGCTCGGAGCGTATCTCGCATGGTCGCTGATCTGCGTCGAAGTGCTCTTCTGCGCCGCCAAAAACGGAGACATGCCGAGCGTACTCGCCAGGGAGAACAGCAACAAGGTTCCGGCGGCGGCTCTTTGGCTGAGCAATGGCGTGATCCAGCTCTTCCTCATTAGCACCCTGTTTTCGGAAGATGCGTTTCGATTGATGGTAAACCTGACGAGCGCAATGGTTCTGGTTCCATACCTGCTGGTGGCAGCCTATGGCTTCCTTGTCGCCAAGCGGGGCGAGACCTATGACATCAGACCTAAAGAGCGGCTCCGCGATCTGATCTTCGCGGGTGCCGCCACCGTCTACACGGCATTTATGATCTATGCCGGCGGCCTGAAGTTCCTGCTGCTTTCCGCCATTCTCTACGCGCTTGGAACGGTCCTGTTCGTCTACGCAAGGCGAGAACAGAAGAAGCCGGTGTTCGGCCCTCGGGAATGGCTCGTTTTCACAGCGGTAGTGGCCGGATGCCTAGTCGGCATCTACGGTCTCCTGACCGGCCGCATCACTATATAGATTGAGAAAAAAATAAAATGATGCAAAGCGTTAAGTGTCCCTTACCCGTATGAAGGTCACGCGCGGCAATGTAGATCGCACGTCCTTGCGTCAGGCCTTTCATCAGCAAATCGGTTCGCTCTTGCAATTTTGAGTATTACACGTTAACATTGTGATTAATTCAAGTACGCTATAATGCGGCGCCAGAAGTAGATAGCATCTTCAAAATTCCACGCCGCATGCGATATCCGTAATTTCACCTGTCAAGCAAACGATCTCCAGAGTTGTTCGCGCGTCCGCACCTCCGCAGACGCCTCTTTCATCGGCGAATCCGGGAGTAATGCGATGGCGCAGAAGCTTTCCCTGTTTGCTCTGACTGGCATGGTCGTCGGTTCCATGGTCGGCGCAGGCATCTTCTCGCTCCCGCGAACGTTTGGCGTCGCAACAGGGCCGTTCGGCGCAATCATCGCCTGGTGCATTGCAGGGGGCGGCATGTACATGCTGGCGCGCGTCTTCCAGTCGCTGGCGGAACGCAAGCCCGATCTTGACGCCGGCGTTTTCGCCTATGCCAAAGAAGGTTTTGGCGACTATCCCGGCTTTCTATCCGCCTTCGGCTACTGGATCGGCAGTTGCATCGGCAACGTGTCGTACTGGGTGCTGATCAAGTCCACGCTTGGCAATTTTTTCCCAGTCTTCGGTGACGGCAATACTGTCGTCGCAATTCTCGTCGCTTCGATCGGTATCTGGCTCTTTCACTTCATGATCTTGAGAGGCATCCAGCAGGCGGCGTTTGTCAACACCGTCGTGACCGTCGCGAAGGTCATTCCTATTATTGCCTTCATCATCATCCTGTTCTTTTTCTTCAAGCTCGACCTGTTCCGGCTCAACTTCTGGGGTGGCGAGGGGATGCCGGAGGCAACCCTCCTCCAACAAATCCAGGCAACAATGCTGGCGACGGTCTTCGTCTTCATCGGCATCGAAGGGGCGAGCAACTATTCGCGCTATGCTCAGACGCGCTCCGATATCGGAACGGCCACGATCATGGGCTTCATCGGAGTCAGCGCGCTGATGGTGCTGGTCACGCTGCTGCCCTATGCGGCCCTGACGCGCCCCGAGATCGCCGCCATGAGCCAGCCTTCGATGGCCGGAGTGCTTGCTGCCGTCGTCGGCCCCTGGGGTGCGGTTTTCATCAGCATCGGGGTGATCGTCTCGGTGCTTGGCGCCTATCTCGCCTGGTCGTTGGTGTGCGCGGAAGTGCTCTACGTGGCCGCGCGCACGGACGACATGCCCCGTCTTTTCGGCACCGAGAATCAAAACAAGGTGCCCGCAGCGGCGCTGTGGCTTACCAACATCATCGTCCAACTGTTCGTCATCAGCACCTACTGGTCGCGGGATGCGTTCGCGCTGATGCTGAACTTGACGAGCGCAATGTCGCTGATCCCCTACATGTTCGTGGCTGCCTTCGGGTTCATGCTGGCTCAACGCGCCGAGACTTACGAGGTCCGGCCGCGTGAACGCACCCGCGACCTGATCATCGCCAGCATCGCCGCCGTCTACACATTTTTCATGATTGTCGCGGGCGGCATCAAGTTCGTCCTGCTGTCGGCTCTTCTGTATGCCCCTGGCACGATCCTCTATTTCTGGGCAAGACGGGAGCGGGGCAAGCGCGTTTTCAACACATCCATCGACTGGCTGATTTTCGCGACTGCAGTCATCGGCTGCATCGCCGCGATCATCGGATTGTCCACCGGCTACCTGACGATCTGAAAAGGAGATTTGCCATGTCTTCTGAAAGCTCGACCCAGCACACTTTCGGCGTGCATTCCGAGGTCGGCCAGTTACGCAAGGTCATGGTCTGCGCGCCGGGGCGTGCTCATCAACGGCTAACGCCGAGCAATTGTGACGCCCTCCTGTTTGACGACGTCCTCTGGGTCGACAACGCCCGGCGCGATCATTTCGACTTCATGACCAAGATGCGAGACCGCGGCGTCGACGTTGTCGAGATGCACAACCTGCTGGCCCAGACCGTGGCACTTCCCGAAGCCAGGAAGTGGATACTCGATAACCAGGTCGTGCCCAACCAGGTCGGGCTTGAGCTCGTTGACGAGATCCGCAGCTACCTCGAAGGGCTGCCCGACCGGGAGCTTGCGGAAACCCTGATAGGCGGACTTTCGACCCATGAATTCCCCGAGGCTATTGGCGGCGAAATGTTGGATTTGATCCGGGACGCTGCTGGAGTCGCAGAGTATCTCCTTCCCCCGCTGCCCAACACGCTCTATACGCGTGATACCACCTGCTGGATTTACGGCGGAGTGACCCTCAACCCGCTCTACTGGCCGGCGCGTCACGAAGAGACTATTCTCGCCACTGCGATCTATAAGTTCCATCCGGATTTCGCCGGCAAGGTCAATGTCTGGTGGGGCGACCCGACCCTGGACTGGGGGCTCGCCACACTCGAGGGCGGCGACGTCATGCCGATCGGCAAAGGTAACGTGTTGATCGGCATGAGCGAGCGAACGTCGCGGCAGGCGATCAGCCAGCTCGCCGCAACCCTGTTCGGAAGAGGCGCCGCGCAGCGCGTGATCGTCGCCGCAATGCCAAAATTACGTGCGGCTATGCACCTGGACACGGTCTTCACCTTCGCCGACCGCGACTGCGTGCTTATCTACCCCGACATTGTCAACGAAATCGAGGCATTCTCCTACAGACCGGGTGAGAAGCCGGGCTCCGTCGAGCTCCACAGGGATCGTGGCTCGTTTGTCGAAACGGTGCGGGACGCCCTGGGTCTCAAGGAAATGCGCGTGGTCGAGACCGGCGGGAACGCCTATGTGCGCGAACGGACGCAATGGGACAGCGGCGCAAATCTCGTCTGCCTCTCGCCCGGCGTGGTGCTGGCCTACGACCGCAACACCTACACCAATACGCTTCTACGCAGAGCCGGCATTGAAGTGATCACCATTACGGGCGCCGAACTCGGTCGCGGACGCGGCGGTGGCCATTGCATGACCTGCCCAATTACCCGTGATGCGGTGGATTACTGACCAAGATCGGCGGTCGCTGGCCCGGAGCGCCTCTAGCCCTGCCCTGAGAATCGTCTGATCTCTCAGCCCGATAATTTTCCAGAGATTGGCGCTCTCGCACAAGGAGAAATGCCATGACCCGAAGGACGATACTCCCTCTCACGCTTGCGGTTGTGGCCGCGCTTGCCGGTGGGTGCGCCACCGAACAGAACCAACGCGGCCTGGGCGGAGCTCTGATAGGCGCCGGAACAGGCGCGGTGGCTGGCCAGTTGATTGGAGGGAACACAACGAGCACCGTCGCCGGTGCGGCTGGCGGAGCTCTGGTTGGGGCCGCGGTCGGAACTGCAACGACTCCGTCCTACAACCGTGGCAACTGCAGATACAGACAGCCCGACGGGACAATCATCATCGCAAGGTGCCGATGAAACCTGCCGCCTGGCGCGCCCTGCAACCTTATTCCCGGAAGGCCGTGAACGCCTGCGCGACCGGCACCATTGGGCATTCAGGGTGCGCGCCAGGTTGCCGCTAAGCTTCGCAACTAACGTAAATGGGAGTTAGTCATGTCCAGCCTGATTGCCATTATTTATCCCAGTGAAGACAAAGCCGAAGAAGTCCGACAGCGCCTGATTGGACTGCAGAAAGAATACTTGCTCACATTGGGCGACGCCGTGATCGCGACAAAGACTGACGCAGGCAAGGTCAAGTTGAATCAACTGATGAACCTCACTGCGGCTGGTGCCGCTTCAGGAAGCTTCTGGGGACTGCTCGTCGGTGTGCTGTTCCTCAACCCGCTGATCGGGGTGGCCGTAGGTGCGGCCTCCGGAGCAATCGGGGGCGCGCTGAGCGATGTGGGCATCAACGACGATTTCATGAAGGAACTTGCCAGAGGCCTTCAGCCCGGCAATGCGGCGCTGTTCGTGCTGGTGAAGGAGATGACTGAGGACAAGGTTCTGAAGGACATATCGCCATTTGGCGGCACCATCCTGAAAACCTCACTGGATGAAAGCAAGGAGCAACTGCTGCGGGACGCCTTGCAGAAAGCGAGCGCCGCTTAGACGCCGTTCGCGCTGGTGACGACTGAACCGGACGCGCAGAAATTGGATACTCACATGGCAGGATACGGCGAAAACTTCAACCTGATGAAAATGAAGCTAATCGGCTTCGCGAGTATCATTATTGGTTTCCTCCTCGCGGCGTCCGGCTACCGATATGGCTCGTTCGGAATCGGATTGGCAGGAGTAGTCCTTCTGCTCATCGGTATAGCTTTCATCGCGGGCCACGTCCTTCGCCGAAATGAACGGCGATAGTGCGATCTGCCGCCCGGCACTGCAGGCGCAAGGTCCGTACAGACGGTCAATCCGCCCGCGGATCGATGCGCCGACGCCTTTGAAGATTTGCCGACGATCGCACCGCTTCTCGGAGCATAGTGTTTGCAACGAGCAGCCGGAGTCACGAGGAAGCCATGGCATCTTACGACCCCATGCCGGTCAATGCAGGTGGCGACCCGAGCGGCCCCCCGCCTTCTGTTCGGGTGGTCCTTGGCGGCGTCATGCTTCTGGCGGGACTGGTCGTCCTGGGGGATGTGGCGTTTGCACCAGTCGTCACTCCGGCCTTCGTCGGAACCGCCGCCATCTTGGTTGGCGTGTTCGAAATCGTATATGCCTTCTGGGCGAGACGATGGGGTGGCCTGTCATGGCAAACGCTGCTCGGATTTTTATATATCGCCCTGGGCTTGATGCTAACCGACGTCGCCGGCTCGGGCGTGATGGAAGTCCTCACGAACATGGTGGCCCGCTCAGGGCGCACACAAGACTTGCTGCAAACCTACACGGTCGGCCTGCTGTTCTTCCTCTCGGGCGCCGTCAGGATCTTGCTCAGCATTAGCCACTGGCGTGAGGCAGGATGGCCGATGATGCTGTCGGGAGCGTTCGGGGCCGGCGCGGGACTTGTCGTCCTGGCCGAGTTCCCGAAGACGGGCCTTTGGCTCCTTGCACTCTTGCTGGGGATCGATTTTCTGGCGCATGGCGTGGCTTGGCTGAGATTTGCATTTTTCCCCCGGCCGGACAAAACTGGAAACAATCAGGCATCGCCACCCACCTGACTGCCGGGACGGTATCGGCGCGATCGTAATCGCTTGACCCACATAGCATGGCTCGACGATGACGACCGCATTATCCGCTGGGCGTCGAAGCGTCGGTTGCGATCTCCAGACCGAACAATTCTGAAAGCCACTTGCTGGACGGATGCTGGTTGCAGAAGGTCAGCAACGCGATCGTTATCGGCACGCCGATGAAGGCGCCGAAGATCCCCCATAAGTAACCCCACAAGAAAACGGAAAACAGGACCATGACAGGGGACATTGACAGCGCGCTGCCTGAGGCTCGTGGCTCGATATAACTGCCCACAACGAACTGAATGAGGTTCAAGCCCGTAAAGACAATCAAGACGGTCTCCACAGTCCCGAACTGGATAAGAGCAAAGAGCGTCGGGAACAGGGTGGACACAAGCGGCCCAAGAAAGGGGATGTAGTTGAGAGCGAACGCGATAAAGCCCCATTCCTCGGCGAGAGACAGCCCGACAGCGCGGGTGAAAATCCAAACCAGAAGCCCGGTGACGACACTCATCACGGTCCTGATCATCATGTAGCGGCGAATCTTCATAGCGGTTTGTTGGCTGCCACGAAGAAACCATGTACTGCCCGTCCGGTTTCGCATGGCCTCGAGCCTGCGCCCGAAAGCCTCCACCTCCATCAGCCCGAGCAGGACATAGACGAGCGCGATCAGCCAGAAACTCAAGGTGCTGTTAAGCCGGCCGCTTACGGCCTGTACAGTACGCACGATCCAGCCAACGCTGAAGTTCTCTGACCAGAGCATGCCAACCGCTACGCCGTGTTCCTCGAGCCACAGGCGAACCTGATCGTAGAGCTGCTGAAAACGCGCTGCATCCGCGATGAACCACCGGCCGACATGCCCGAATGCCCAGGCTATGAGCCAGCCGAACGCGACGATGGCGAGCACGACCAAGAGGAAGCTGATGATGAGCGCCAAGTGGCGAGGGAGCATAGCCTGCAAGCGGCACTGCGTCGGCCACACAAGCGCGATGATAAATAGCGCAAAAGCTACTGGGGCAAATATCGAACTTGCCATCGAGAGCATTGCGAGGAGGAGCAGAGTCGCTATCAGAATTTGGGTAGTGTAAATTATCTTCATTCTTGCGGCGGGCATGCACCTACCTCTCAGACGATCTCCTCAGTCCATCAGTAGCATGCGACGACAGCAGTCTTCGGTGGGGCCATCAGGCCGTCGTTGCTCACTGGGCGAGTGTGTTTTTGTAGATCATGCCGTCCTTCATGATGATCTTGAAGCTGTTGGCGGGATCGGCCACCAGGTCGATATTCTCCAGCGGATTGCCTTCGACGAGCAGGAGGTCCGCGAGCGCGCCTTCCTCGATCACGCCGAGCTTTCCCGGATAGGGGTTGCGCTGGCCCGACAGCGCCAGCAGTTCGGCATTGGTCCCCGTCGCCATAACGAGCGCTTCGGAAGGCGTGTACCAACGCACGAGTGAGGCAAGAATTGCTCCTTGTTGCCTCGCCAGTGCACGGGAGAACAGGACATCCGTGCCCCACGCGGTCTTGATCTTGTATTTCTTTGCCAGTTCGTACGTCCTGCCGATACCCGGCCACACCTCATCGGCCTTGGCACGCTCGACCGAACCCTCGCGAAGGCCTGTCCTCATCAATTCCGGAAGTGGCTGCAAGCTCAGCCAAATGTCCTTTTCGGCGATCAGCTTGGCGGTGGCCTCATCCATGAGGAAGCCGTGTTCGATGCACTTCACACCAGCAGCGATAGCCTTCCGGATCGCATCAGGGGTGAAGGCGTGCGCGGCGACGTAGGTGCCCCAATTCTCGGCGATTTCCACGGCGGCCCGCAATTCCGGCTCGGTAAAGGTGGTGACGTCGAGCGGGCTGAAGGGTGAAGACACCCCGCCGCCGGCCGTCAGCTTGATCAGAACGGCGCCTTGCATGAACTGCTCGCGGACGCGCAGACGCACCTCGTCGGGGCTGTCCACGACCATGGCACCCCCGCTCGTCTCCATCGGGGTGAACAGGCCGCCTGTCCTCCTTGGCAGGTCGGTGAGCTGGCGGAAATCGCCATGCCCGCTGGTCACCGTGATCATGGCACCGGACGGATAGATGCGCGGTCCGGGGATGATGCCCCGGTCTATGGCCCGCTTGAGGCCGAACGCCGGCCCGCCTACGTCGCGAACGGTGGTGAAGCCGCGCATCAGCGTATCCGTCGCCTCATCGCCGGCCAGGATACTGGCGAAGCTGACGTCGCCCATTGCCTCTGCCGGGGTGGAAGCAGCCAACATCGCATGCCAGTGCGCATCGATCAGGCCCGGCATCAGCGTTCGCCCGTTGCCGGCAATGCGCTCAGCGCCTTCGGCTTCGATCGGGCTTATCGAAATCTTGGCGATTACATTGCCCTGGACCAGAACATTCGACGGCGCCGAAAGAGCAGCACTTTTTCCGTCGAAGATGTGGACGTTTTCGAAAAGCACGTCATCGGCGCTGGCGGTCGCGCAAAGTCCGAGCACGAGAGCCGCTGCAAGCATTTCTCTGCCAGAGCGCAGCAAGGTGAAAACGGGATGCGCAAGAAGGAACAACGCTGCAGGACAGGACACCGCATGCACGGCAGCCTTACATTGCGTCGACTGCTGCGATCCAGAGGATTTTTGACACATGACGATCATCCCGCTTCAGGAGGAGAGGTGGTCACGCCGCAAGGACAAGTTGTAGCTTATACAATGCAGACGTCAAGAAGCGGTGGTCTCTTTCATAGTACAGGGGTCGAAATCTTGGCACGCCAGATCGCCGAAGGAACGGGCAACCGCGCTTCGCCGTCTCACTCATTCCCAACATCGGATACCGACACAGTGTCCACTTGGCAGACCACTTGCTGATCGCAGACATTCTTGGCGTAGTCAGCCTCCACCTGGCCGGCGGGCAGTCATGATCCACGCGCGAGAGTCGAAAAATACGCCCTTCGGGGTCATATGCGCCTCAAGCAAGCCGCGCAGCCGCTGCAGTGGTTTGTCCGGCGGTTCATTTGCGGCCGCGAGAGCGTCCTGCACAAGATAAAGGCTGGTGAGTGCATCGAACGCGGCATCGACATCCGATCCATAGAAGACCGGCTCTCGCACGTCCGCAAAGTCGATCGAAGTAAAGCCGGCCGATCTCAGAAGGTCCGCGGCAACCGGAGGATCGCCAAGTGAAAACGGGTCGGCAGCACCTGCGGAAACCGCAATTGCCGGCGCCAGGGCTTGCCGGATGGCGCGCGACCACTCGTTACGCTCCCGGCTCTGCCATACCATCCACACAAGGCGCGCGCCGGGGCGCATGGCCCGGCCGATATTGGCAAATGCCGCCGCCGGATCGGCAAAGAACATCACGCCAAACCGGCTGATGCAAAGGTCGAAACTGCCGGTCGGGAATCCGTGAAATTGCGCGTCGCCCTGCTCGAACATCACATTCCGCAGACCCTCAGCGGCACTCCGTCGCCTTGCCTCCTCAAGCATCTCCGCGGAAATATCCACACCGATCGCTTCGCCTTGCGACGCGGCGCGGGCGGCCTCGCGCGTCGTCTGTCCTGCACCGCAGCCGATATCGAGCACCCGATCATCTGCGCCAAAGTCGGCAGCAACCCGCAGGTGGCGATTGTGTCGCGCCAATTCTGCGTCGTAAAAGTCGGCACGATCCAACGCCATAGCACTCCCTCTCTTTGTGAGGGCTGGTCCGGGAGTTTGATCCTCCCTCCCCTGCACCCCGTTACTCTCGTCTTCCCGTGTAAACCGACGTGGTCATGTTTCTGGTGACAACGCCTGCGAACTCGGTTTCGGCCACTTTCTCCAGTCCGCCGAGCAATCTTTCCCGCTCGTCCTCCGGCAGTGCCGTGACATTCGAGTAGGTCGCGTAGAGGCGTCGAACAGCGGACGGGTCCAGCGACAGGGTCCAGTCTATGAGCTCTGGCTCGTCGGACGTAAATCCAGCCTCCTCCAAGTCGGCCAGTCGCGCTCCGACATCGAGGCCGTATGGCGTCTGGGTCGTTCCGCCACCGGACGGGCTCGTACGATGGCCCGAGAACAGGTGTGCCGTTGCTCGATGAAATGGGTCGGGCCTGACACCGTCCCCGAACACGTTCCAAATGAGAGCGACGGTACCGCCGTCTCGCAGCAGTCGCTGTATGCGCCGCAGGCCGGGAACGGCATCAATCCAGTGAAACGCCGTCGCACTGACGACGAGATCGAAACTCTTTTCCGGAACTTTCAATTTTTCGAAGGGAGTTTCCACCACTTCGAGTTCTTCCTCGTCCAATCGATCGCGAAGAAACTTTGCTAGCCGCCTGTCTGGCTCTACAGCCAGAAGCCGTTGGGGCCGATCGTCAAGAAGGCGTTCGGTGGCCAGCCCGGTTCCGGCTCCAATCTCGAGGATGGAAATACCGCTTCGGAGTCCTGCGCGCTTTCGTAGCGCATCCCAGACGAGCTCCGGATAGGGCGGCCGGGCCGTGTGGTAATTCTGCGGGTCGAGCCCGAATGCCTCTTTGCCGAAGGAACGGGCAAGGACGTCACTGGCCATGGCGGTCACCCAGTTGCTGACCGTCGAAGCTAGCTGCGAAGGCGAAGCCGATCAACATCGCCCGACGGCGGGAGCCTGACGCTATGCCCTCAACTGCGGTCCAACAAGGCAAGATTGGCCTCGATCGTCTCGTCCCCCGGTAATGCCGCACGAGCTTCGAGCAGCAATTTGCGGGCTTTTGCCTTCTCGCCTCGGAGATAGTGCGAGTAGCCCATGTTGTTGACGATGCGTGGCTGGCGCCCGGCCACCTTGAGCAATTGGCTATAGGCGCGGTCCGCCAGATCGAACCGGCCGAGGCGGTCATAGCAGGCCGCCAATCCCATCAGCGCCTCGGCGTTGTCCTGCCGCAGCTCTACCGCCTTTCGAAAGTGCTTCTCGGCGAGCCCATAATTGCCGTTCATGAATTGAAGCTTGCCCTGATCGAGATCGGACTTGCTCACGTCTCCGGATGACATCAGAGCGGATGTCGGGTCAAATTCGGCACCCGACAACACCTCCGACGTCTGACAGCTCGAAAGAAGCACAGCGGCGACGATCGCCATGGCCAGTTCCGTGGTCCGGCGTTCTCCTCCCGGACGGCCCAGCACACTGCGGCCGGACTCGCCTATTCTCATCTCCATTCGCTGATCGCCGCCCTCTTGCTACTGCGTCGTGGTGTCGTTCGGATAAGGCTCACCATTTCCCCCGTTCGTCCCGTTTTGCTCCGCGTCCTGCGGCTTATATTGTTCCAGGTCGGCCGGCGTGACCAAGCTGGTCTGCTTGACCCTTGGCGGCCACGGATCGACCATCTGCATCGCGCTATTGGCCGCGATTGCATCGCCTGCGGACAGGGCTATCGTTTCGCTGCGGACGAATTCGTAGCTCTGGCACCCGGAAAGCAGGATCGACGCAAGAAAAAGAAAGCCGTGAAAGCCTTTAGGCCTGCTGCTTCTGCGGATCATTGGAGCTCCAGAAAATGGCCGGAACTCGGTGCGCGGACGACACGCGCCTGCCTCGACGCAGACCGGCCCCTGCCGTTGACCTCCACTTCATCGATATTGCCGAGAAAGAATTCAGATTCGGTCGGTCGTTTCGTTCGATCCGACGGGCTGGCGACCTTCTTGAGGGGATCGATCGGTTTGACGAGATGAGGCGTGACGATGATCACGAGATCGGTCTCGCGGCGCTGGTAAGCTTTGGACGAAAACAACGCGCCGAGAATGGGAAGTTGCCCGAGGCCCGGCACGCGCTGGGTGATGAGATTGTTCTCGCTCTGCAGGAGGCCGGCGATCATGAAGCTCTGGCCGCTCTTGAGATCGACGGACGTCCGGGCACGGCGGACGGAGAAGCCCGGGATCGCGATATTTCCCACCCGGTAGGAGGCGGTGTTATCGATCGCCGATACCTCCGGCTCGATGTCGAGGGAGATAAGGCCATCGCTGAGCACGGTCGGCGTGAAATCCAGACCGACACCGAACTTCTTATAGCTGACGGTAATGGTTCCGTCCTGCTCCGAGATGGGGATAGGGAATTCGCCGCCGGCCAGAAAGCTTGAGGTCTCACCGGAACGCGCTATCAGGTTCGGCTCGGCGAGGCGCCGGGCCATACCCCTGTCTTCGAGCGCATCGATCGCCACATCGACCGAGTAGCCCTCTCCGATGAGGCTGCCGATAAGCGAGCCGGCCGGCGTATTGGATGTCGCGCGCGGGGAGGAGTTGAACTCGACACTCCCGTTCGACCAGGCATAGGCGGCACTGATCTGGGTTCCAAGCTCCTTGCCGACGTCGCGGTTGATCTCCACGAATCTGACATTCAGCTGTACCTGTTGGGACGACGTGATCTTAATGGAATTGATGACCTCCTCGTCGCCGGCAAAGCGCGATGCGATCTGCTCAGCCTGGGTAGCCGCAACCGCGTCCGTGGCAGAGCCGGAAAGAACGATCCTTCCGTTCGCCGAGGTTACCTTTACGCTCGAGCCCGGCACCGACTGTCGGATCGTCGAGGACAGCAATTTCGTATCGAGCGTCACCTCTATGTCGATAATGCCGACCGGATTCTTTTCCGCATCGAAAATGGTGAGGCTTGTCGAGCCCAGTTCATTGCCGAGAATATAGAAGGAACGATCGGTCAGAGGGGTTACGGTCGCAATCTCCGGATCCCCGATGACGATCTCATCGAATCGCTGCACGGCCCTGATCGTGACCGTCTTGCCCTTCGCAACCTTGATCGACCGGGAAAAATTCGACGAGATTTCGACCGAATCGCCGTTTGCCGAGGCCGGGGGACTGGCGCCAATGCCCGTACACAGAGCCACAACGAAGCAGAAGAACGCAAAAAGGGAGCCTCTTGACCTTGTCATGGTTCCTGTGTTCCTCCACGACACTCGGCACAATGTCGCACTTTCGTGACGCTACGTGTTGGCCGTAACCGCCGGGAGTGTTTCGAGAACCTGCCCCAAGGTCAACCAAGAATCCCCCCAACCCACAATAAACACCCAGGAATTTTAAATAAAACCGGCAATTTTTAGTGGCCCGCGTAGCCTGTATTCTCAGGTACTGTATTGGGACCGGAATGCCTCATCGTCCGGTTCCTATCCGAGCCGACCGCTCCGCCGGTCACGGTTCGAGAGGTTTGCGACAAGGTCGCCGAAGCGGTCGCCTTGGACCGCCACATGGCTGCGCAATCCCTCCCGCGCGCCATCCGCATTGCCGGAAAGAATGGCATCGACGATCTCTCCATGTTCCCTGAACGAGACCTTCATGCGGTTGCGAACTCTGAGCTGCAGGCGGCGATAGGGGCGAAGGCGGCGATGGAGGGTCGTGCATTGCTCCTCCAGAAAGCCGCTATGGCTCGCCGTGTATATCGCGCGATGAAAAATCTCGTTCTCGTAATAGTAGCAATCGGTCTCCTCGCTGAGGACCGCTTCCCGGCATTTCTCGTGGGCGGCCAACAGAGCCGCGCTGTCTTTCTCCGTATGCCGGCGCGCGGCAAGAGCACCGGCCATGCCTTCCAGTTCAGCCATGACCTCAAACATTTCGTAGACGCGCTGCGGGGCCGGATCCACGACGACGGCGCCGCGCCGCGGTCTGATCTCGACGAGCCCGATCGCGCTCAGTTGCATCAAGGCTTCGCGGATCGGGGTGCGGGATACGCCGAAGCGCATGGCGAGTTGCGTCTCGTCCAGACGTTCACCCGGCTCGAACTCGCCCGTTACGATGCCGTTCTCGATATCGTCCCGCAGCTTGTAGAAAATGTTCTCGCTCATCCCTTACCGATCCGTATGCAACAACCATTCCTCTTGTATACAAAAATCTTGACACGGTACGCAAGATGGATCCACTCTTACTACCAAGCCGGCGGGAGGCCGGCATGTCAGGGAGGAAGAAATGAGCAGTTTTCGACGGAAGTTGACGACTTCCGCTATCGCGGCCATCTGCAGCTTGATCGCTTCCACAGCGGGTGCCCAGACCGTGTTGAAGGCGTCACACCAGTTCCCGGGGGGAAAGGGCGACATTCGCGACGAGATGGTGCAACTGATCGCCCGCGAGGTCGCCGCCGCCAATGTCGGCCTCGAAATCCAGGTGTTCCCGGGGTCGTCGCTCTACAAGCCGAACGATCAGTGGAATGCGGTCACACGGGGCCTGCTCGATATGACTTCGTTCCCCTTGGATTATGCTTCGGGCCGCCACCCGGAATTCTCCGCGACGCTGATGCCCGGCCTCGTGGGAAATTTCGATCGCGCCATGCGGCTTAACGATTCCGAGTTCATGGGGGACATCAAGAAGGTCATCGAGGATGCCGGCGCCTTGGTGATCGCCGATGCGTGGCTCTCCGGCGCCTTCGCCTCCAAGAAGAATTGCATCACCTCCCCCGACACGATCAAGGGACAGGTGATCCGCGCCGCCGGGCCGGCCTTCGAGGAGATGCTCGTGGAAGCCGGTGCTTCGATCTCATCCATGCCTTCTTCGGAAATCTACACCGGCATGCAGACCGGCGTCCTGGATGCGGCGAACACCTCGTCGGCGAGTTTCGTGTCCTATCGCCTGTTCGAACAGGCCAAGTGCCTCACTGCGCCGGGGGAAAACGCCCTCTGGTTCATGTACGAACCGGTGCTGGTGTCGAAGCGCGTCTTCGATGGCCTGACGGAAGAGCAGCAGAAGGCGATCCTCGCTGCCGGCGAGAAAGCGGAAGTCTATTTCAACGAAGAGGTCCGCAAGGGCGATCAGGTCATGATCGACACCTACAAGAAGGCAGGCGTCGAAGTCGTCGAGATGTCGAAGGAGGATTACGATGCCTGGCTCGAACTCGCCAAGGCATCGTCCTACAAGAACTTCGCCGCCAACGTTCCCGGCGGCGACAAGCTGATCGAAAAGGCGCTCGCCGTGAAGTAAGGCGGACCGACAGAACGGCGTGCTCCGGCGCGCCGTTCCTTCCAGCGCAACTCGGGGATGATCTGATGCTCAAAGCCTATACACAGGCTGTCGGCAATGCTTCGCGTGGCCTTGCGGCCATTGCGACGGCCCTGCTCATTGCGGCGATGCTCGTCGTCTGCCAGATGATCATGCAGCGCTATGTATTTCGTCAGGCGACGATCTGGCAGACGGACTTCGTCGTGTTTTCTGCGACCGCAGCCATGTTTCTCGGCGCGCCATACGTCTTGCTCAAGGGCGGCCATGTGGGCATCGACGTCGTCGAGATGCTAGTCGGCGACCGCACGCGCTACGTCCTGCGAATCCTCGCCGACCTGCTCGGACTGTTGTTCTGCGTCGTCATGCTGATTGCGACGTGGATTCAGTTCCATGACGCGTGGGCGGGAAACTGGAAACACTCCAGCGTCTGGGCGCCGCCGCTTTGGGTGCCGCTCGCTGCCCTACCCGTCAGCTTTGCCATGCTGTGCCTGCAATATGTCGCGCAGATTCTGACGCTCCTCACCGCCCCGGCAGTCCCGGAAGCCATAGGCCCCGGCGCGGCCGAACCGGGTTCGGCCCCGGGCGCCGACCGCCATCCACAGGAGATCATTCAGTGAGCCCGACTGTCTCTGGACTGATGATCGTTGCATGTCTTTTCGTGCTGCTGGCAACGGGAATGCCCATCGCCTTCGCCCTGGGTCTTGCCGCCTTCGCAGCGCTCTACATGCAAAGCGGCGCCGGCATTTTCTACGTGCTCGGCGATACGATGTTTTCAGGCATCGCCAATCTGGCCTATGTGTCGATCCCGATGTTCGTCCTCATGGGCGCGGCGGTTGCCTCGTCTCCGGCGGGATCTGACCTCTACACCTCGCTCGACCGGTGGCTGAACCGCATCCCGGGGGGCCTCATTCTGTCGAACATCGGAGCTTGCGCCATCTTTTCCGGGATGACGGGCTCGTCGCCCGCGACTTGCGCGGCGATCGGCAAGATGGGCATTCCGGAGATGATGCGGCGCGGCTATCCCGCTTCGGTCGCGAGCGGCTCCATCGCCGCCGGCGGCACGCTGGGTATTCTCATTCCCCCTTCGGTCACGCTGATCGTCTACGGAATAGCGACCGAGACCTCCATCGGGCGGCTGTTCATGGCGGGCATCGTCCCCGGCATTCTGCTGACGATCATGTTCATGATCTGGGCCGTCATCGATTGCAAACGCAAGGGCTATGAATTCGATGCACGCCTTGTTCGCTACTCGATGAAGGAACGGCTGGCCGCCCTTCCGCGCATCCTGCCGTTCCTGCTGATCATTGCCGGCACGCTCTACGTACTCTATGGCGGTATCGCCACGCCTTCTGAAGCAGCCGGTGCGGGCGCATTCCTGACATTGGCAGTCGTGATCGTCGCCTATCGCCTCTTCCGGTTTCGGCCGGTCGCCGGCATCTTCGGGTCGGCGATGAAGGAAAGCGTCATGATCATGATGATCATGGCTGCTGCCGAGCTCTTCGCCTTCGCGCTGTCGTCGCTGTTCATCACGCAGACTGTCGCGGCTGCGATTGCGGACATGGAGGTCAACCGCTGGGTGCTGATGCTGATCATCAACGTCTTTCTGTTGATTTGCGGCATGTTCCTGCCCCCCGTCGCCGTCATCGTGATGACCTCACCGATGCTCTTCCCGATCGTCACCCAGGCGGGTTTCGACCCCTACTGGTTCGCGATCGTGCTGACGATCAACATGGAGGTCGGCCTGATCACGCCTCCGATCGGGCTCAACCTTTTCGTCATCAATGCCATTGCGCCGCAGATTCCGACGAAGGACATTCTCTGGGGGTCCCTGCCTTACGTGCTCGTCATGTTCCTGGCGATCATTCTCCTCTGCGTCTTTCCGGACATCGCGACGTGGCTGCCGAACCAGATGCTGGGAACCGTCCAATGAGCACGACGTCATTTTTCAGCGACATGCTGCAGAGCATTGCCGAGCGCGGCCGGCGATTCTTGTCGCTCGGTCCGGCCCGGAACGGCGATGTCAATCCGGTCGGCACCATGGAAGCGCTCTGCGACACGCTGCTGTCGAGCCGAGGCGAGGCGTCGGGCATGGCGCTGGCCAAGAACATTCTGGATCGGTGGCAAGGCTTCGATCAGGACAAGCGGCGCGATTTCATGTTGGCGCTGCTCTCTCGTTTCGGCCCTGATATCGAACGGCTGGAGCGGGCGATCGACGCCTATCGCGCCGATCCGACGCCGAAGGCGCTGCTTGAGATGAGCATGGCGGCAGAACCGCGCCGCCAGGAATTGATCCGCAGGCTCAATCTTGCGCCGAACGGCATCGCGACCCTCGTCCGCATGCGGGCGGACCTCCTCGAACTCAAAGCCCAGAACCCCGACCTGGAGGCGGTCGATACGGACTTCGCGCATCTCTTCGGTTCCTGGTTCAATCGGGGCTTCCTGGTGTTGCGGCCGATCAGCTGGTCGACGCCGGCCGACATTCTGGAGAAGATCATTCGTTACGAGGCCGTCCATCATATCGGCGGCTGGGACGAGTTGCGCCGGCGGCTTGCGCCGGAGGACCGGCGCTGCTTCGCCTTCTTCCATCCGCAGCTGGTCGACGATCCGCTGATCTTCGTCGAAGTGGCGCTGACACGCGAAATGCCTTCCAACATCGCGGAGCTGCTGAAGGAGGACCGTGCGCCGATCCGCGCTGCCGACGCGACGACAGCCGTCTTCTATTCCATTTCGAACTGCCAGGAAGGCCTCAGGGGCATCTCTTTCGGCAACTTCCTGATCAAACAGGTGGTGGAGGATCTGCGGCGCGACCTCCCTCGCCTCGACACCTTCGTGACGCTGTCGCCGGTGCCGGGCTTTGCCGATTGGTTGTCGCGCGAACGCCGGGCCGAAACGTCTAACGCCCTATCCGCCGCCGACCGCAGCAGGCTCGCGGTGCTCGACGAGCCTGATTGGGCCGATCAGCCGGAGACCGCAGCGGCCATCCAGCCAAGCCTGACGGCTGCGGCCGCCTGGTATTTCCTCAGGGCTCGCAATCGCAACGGCAAGACCGTCGATCCCGTCGCCCGGTTCCATCTCGGCAACGGCGCACGGCTCGAACGCATCAATTTCCTGGGCGACCGGTCCGAACGGGCGATGCGCCAGGCCCACGGGATGATGGTCAACTATCTCTACAAGCTCGACGACATCGAGACCAACCACGAGGTCTTTGCGACCCGCGGCGAGGTCGTCGCCGCACCCGCCATCCGCCGGCTGGTGCCGGCCGACAGGGGTTCACGCAGCCTCGTTCCAGGTCCGGACGCCTTTCCCCCGGACGTCCGATCAGCCGACGCACCAGGAAGGAAAGGCAACAAGGAGTTCACCTCATGAGCAACCATCTGTTCGACGCCATACGCCGGGCAGCGCGCCCCGACTCCGCCTTCATCCTGACGGCCGACGGCGGCCGCTGGACCTATGGCGACATGCTGGAGCATTCGGGCCGCATCGCTTCCGCGCTCGACAGCCTCGGTGTGCGGCCTGGCGATCGGGTGGCGGTGCAGGTGGAGAAGAGCCCCGAGGCGCTGATGCTTTATCTCGCCTGCCTGCGCGCGGGCGCGGTCTATCTTCCCCTCAACACGGCCTATACGCTTGCCGAACTCGACTATTTCTTCGCAGATTCCGAGCCTCGGCTCATCGTCTGCGGGCCGGCTGCAAAGGAGGGGATCTCGAAGCTTGCCGCCGATCACGGCGCCAAGGTCGAGACGCTGGACGAGAAAGGTGGCGGCTCGCTGATCGACCTTGCCCGGGGCAATGCACCGGATTTCCGCAACGCCGATCGCGGTCCGGATGACCTCGCCGCCATCCTCTACACGTCGGGCACGACCGGGCGGTCCAAGGGCGCGATGCTGACGCATGACAACCTCCTCTCGAACGCCGCCACGCTTCGCGACCATTGGCGCTTCACGGCCGACGACAGGCTGATTCACGCCCTGCCGATCTTCCACACGCATGGCCTCTTCGTTGCATCGAATGTCGTTCTTCTGGCCGGCGCCTCAATGTTTTTCCTGCCGAAATTCGACGCCAGCGAAGTCCTGCGTCTGATGCCGCAATCAACCGCGATGATGGGCGTTCCGACCTTCTATGTGCGTCTCGTTCAGAATCCGGGGCTGACGCGCGAGGCAACCGCCGGGATGCGGCTTTTCGTGTCTGGCTCGGCTCCGCTGCTTGCCGAGACCCACAGGACTTTCGCCCAGATGACCGGACATGCCATTCTAGAGCGCTACGGCATGACCGAAACCAATATGAACACCTCCAACCCCTATGACGGCGAGCGCATCGCCGGAACCGTCGGCTTCCCATTGCCGGGGGTTTCGCTTCGTATCGCCGATCCGGAGAGCGGCAGGCCGCTCCCGAAAGGCGAGACGGGAATGATCGAGGTGAAGGGCCCGAACGTGTTCAAGGGCTATTGGCGTATGCCCGAAAAGACGCAGGCGGAGTTCCGCGCCGACGGCTTCTTCATCACCGGCGACCTCGGCAAGATCGACGAGCGGGGCTACGTCCATATCGTCGGGCGAGGCAAGGATCTCGTAATTTCCGGCGGATACAACATCTATCCCAAGGAAGTCGAAACCGAGATCGACCAGATGCCGGGGGTCGTGGAAACGGCAGTCATCGGCGTGCCGCATCCGGACTTCGGCGAAGGCGTCACGGCCGTGGTCGTCCGGAAGCCGGGTGCGACGATCGACGAGCGCGCCATTCTCGACGGTCTGGAAGGCCGGCTGGCGCGCTACAAGCAACCGAAACGGGTGATCTTCGTGGACGACCTGCCGCGCAATACGATGGGCAAGGTTCAGAAAAACGTGCTTCGCGAAACATATGCGCGTCTTTATGCAGGAGCCGAGGCGCGCGCGTAGGCATCGCGCGCACGCCGAGAGATTGCTTCTAATCGGTCAGAGCATTCAACGTTTCACAGAAACACTGAAATGCTCTAACCATTTGATCCAAAGCACCTCCGGACCGAAAACCGTTACACTTTCCTCATCCCGCTCTACGAGATGGCGAGCACTTCGAGCTCCTGATCGCCGCCACTCGCGATGTCCCCGACAGATTTGCCCATAAGAACCCTTGCCACGGGGGACACGTAGGAGATCGAACCGGCCTTGGGGTCGGCTTCATCCTCTCCGACGATCCGATATTTCTGCACCCGTCCGTCATCACGGCTGAAGGTAACCGTGCTTCCAAATGCGACCACATCGAATGAAGCCGGATCGGAGACGAGTTGAGCCGTTCGAACTCTTTCCGCGAAGTAGCGCAGATCCCGCAAGGGGCCCGCCGCCTGCCGCCGCCGTTCGTTCACGTCCTCGATCGTGCTTGCGGCATCGTAGGCTTCGCGAGCCTGTTGGAGGTGCAATTCCAGATCCTTCAATCCCTTTGCGGTGACAAGGTTCGGATGGGGTGAGACCGGCCGGTCAGGCAGCAGTGTTTCCGAGGCCGTCTCGGCACTTTCTTCCTTGATGAAGGCAACGCTCACCGGCGAACTCCGCTTGGACGAGGCACTCTCTCCTTAGGAGCGATCGCACTCTGTTTTCTCGGAACTATATAGGGCGATGACAGGAACCGACAGTGTCGACACATCGAGTTTCTGCTCATTCTCTCCCCGACGGAATAGAAGCCTCGCCGTTCCGTTACTCCCGGGCCATTCAACGGGAGAAGCGGGATGTTAAGTTTCCTAAAGAAAGATCCGCGGGTCATTCAGTTTGTCTGCCATCCGGAAGACGACGGCGTCATCGCGCGGCCGGTACCGGCCAAATCGGTTCTGCCTGATTGGTTCCGCCGGCTGCCGGCGGTCGACAAAGGGCACCTGTCGGCAATCAACAACGGTCTGACCGTCAAACGCTGCATGCCCTTTCTCGATGCCATGACCACCGGCTGGATCCTGCCGATCGCCGCGACGGTGCGCCTTGACATCAAGGATGACGGCCGCAGCGTCGAGGCCGGCTGGGAGTTCGACCGGGTAATGGTCAGCAACCACGGCGCCCATCAGGTGGCGGGAAATCCGAAAGAGCCCTCCCCGCCCTGCAAGTTTCACAATTACTGGTCGATCCGCACGCCGCCCGGATGGAGTTGCCTGTTTCTGCCGCCGCTAAACCGCCCGGGACAGCCTTTTGAATGCGTGGCCGGGATTGTCGATACGGACAGCTATAGCGCTCATATCCATTTTCCGTTCTTCGCGACGGCACCGGATGGCCTTCACGTCGTCGAAAAGGGAACGCCGCTTGTGCAGGTGATACCCTTCCGCCGTGCCGATGCGGCAGTCACAGCAGAAATCCGCGCCGAAACCCGCGTGGAAGCTGTTGAGCGCGAGACGATCCACCGAAACACCATCGCCGCAGAAGGCTGGTACCGCGAGTCCGCGCGCGCCGCTCGCTAGGGCACTTCCAGAACAAGTGTGTAAGGGTTTGCCGTCCGGAAGTGCGCAGCTTCAAAGGTTAGAGCGTTTCACTGTTTTCAACGAGACCATAAAACGCTTTGAAAGGTCCGGTTTAAAAAATCGGGGGTCGGAATGTCCGGCCCCCGCTCTCTTGTCGCACCGTCAGCTTTCCCGCAACCTCAGCGCCCTGTGTGCCACAGCTTGCCCGGACGGTATGACCGGTCGGACCGGTTCGAGCTCGAATTGGACGAACGGTTGGAGGATGAGTTCGACGAGCTGTTCGAGGATGAATTGGAGCTCGAATTCGAGGAACTGTTGGACGACGAGTTGGAACTCGAATTGCTCGAGGAGTTGGAACTCGAATTGGATGAGCTGTTGCCGGCGACTATGATCTCGCCGTCGGTCCGGCCGGTCGTCTGGGCGGTTTGCGTCGAAGCGCGCTCCACGCCGGGAAATGAGGAGGAATATTCCCTTGCTTCGGCGGCAGAGCCCACGAGTGCCGCCAAGCCGGCGGCGATCGCCTTGTTCGTCCAGTTCATTGTCATCTCATCTACTCCTTATGAAAACCGGACCGCTTCTTCGGTCCGCAGGAGTAACGGGCGGTGCGCGCCTCTATTCCATGATCGCGATTTTTGATGCACTCACCGTTGCGCACCTCGGAGTTCGCCGAGAGCTCTAGCCTCTTCCGCCGCCTCGAGCGGCGCCCCTGCATCGATCGCTGTCAGATAGGCGTCGAGCGTTTCCGTGGAAGATGCAGGAGCATAGCCGCCGCTCGCTACGGGTGCGATGACGGCGAAGGTCACACGCCACTCGGCCCCGGTGCGGCAGGCAACCGAAACCACCGTTGAGCCATCGGCCGAGTCCAGCTCGAACTCGCGGCACAGCGCCTGCGCATTGTCACGGAATGTCGCAATCGCCCGGAAGCGTTGCTTGGAACCCAGCAGCGGCCGTTCCTCGCCTGCGGCGACCGTGGCGAGCGCCTCATCAAGCGCAGGACTGCCTATGGCGGCAACGCGCAAGCCACCTTCGATCGGTGCCTCGACACTTCCCCGCAGCCAATATCCGCCGAATCCCGCAACGACAGCCGCCAGCGAGGCAGCGACGGGAGCGAGCCATCGCCTCCTGTTAGATTCGTTCGCAACGCCGCGTGGGAAAGGCAGGATGCCCGCGCCCGGTACAGGAGGTGGCGACGTCTTCTCCGTCACCATTCTTTCGACCGCACGCTTGAGTCCGGAAGGTACCGGCTCATCGAGCAGCGGCTCCATAGCGGTCTTGGCAGCGTGGCGCGTTTCGATGAAGAGCGCCACCCGCGCGACCAGCTCGTCATCCGATTCCATCGCTCGTTCTACTTCGGCGATCGTCCCGGCGTCGAGCTCGCCGTCGGCGAACCGCATCAGTGTCTCGTCGGAGAAGTCCGTTCCTGTCATTCGTTTGTGCCCTTTATTGACTGAGAACGTCCGGTCGACTGTGTTATTCCGGCAGCCTCGGCCAAACTCTTACGTGCCCTCGCCAGTCGGCTCATAACCGTGCCTATGGGAATGCCCATCACATCGGCCGCTTCGCGATAGGATAGCTCCTCGACGCAGACAAGAAGAACCACCTCCCGCTGCTCGTCCGGCAATTCGGTGATCGCCTCCGCGACGGTTTTGAGGGTCAGCCGCGCTTCGGCTTCACGCTCGCCGGATGAACCGGCGATGTCATGACGCTCGGTGATATCCTCCTGCACGCCTGCGGTCTTCTGCCGGCGCACCTGGTCGATCCAGAGATTGCGCAGGATGCGGAATATCCAAGCGTCGAAGCGCGTGCCCGGCTCGAAGCGCTCGGCACTGGCCAGTGCCCGCTCGCAGGCCGCCTGCACAAGATCATCGGCGACATCACGCGAGCCGCAAAGCGAGATGGCGAAGCGGCGCAGATTGGGCAGGAACGCCATGAGGCGTTCGCCGACATCCTTCACCGCACTGCTCATGTCCCGAAACTCCGTAATTGGCTAGAAGAGGGAATAGACCGACGACTCAGCCGTTCTGACACAATCTACAGGTAGCGGTCTCACCGTCCAAAGGAATGCGCTATCCTCCTATCCGCCTGACCTAGCCGATTGAGGTTTTCAGATGCTGACCACGTCGAAACTGGCCCTGCTCGCGCCCATTGCTGCAATCGCACTCTTATCCGGCGACGTCCTGGCTCCCGGGAACATGATCGTGCGTGACGTGCTCGGAACCGGGCTTGCCCTGGCCGACGACGACGATGACGGTGGGAATGACGCCAACCGCGGCTCGCGCGGTTCCGGCCGCTCCGGCTCCTACGGCGCCGGCGCCGGATGGAGTGGCGGCAAGAGCCTGTTTCCATTCCGAGAGTTCCTGCCACGTCGGACCGCCCCGCGGCGCTCGCGCGCAGCCGCACCCGCCGCACCAATACGAGCGCCCGATGAGATCGTCGGGCTGGGTTTCAGTTCGACGGAACTCGGCGGGTTGGCGGCCGCAGGCTTCGAGCTCCTCGAACGGAACACGATGGCTTCCTTCAACGCCGAGGTGATCAAGCTTCGCATTCCCCAAGGCCTGACACTGGAAGCCGCTCGGCAGCAGGCCCGCGCCTTGGCGCCTCAAGCGGTGATCGACTTCAACCATTATTTCCGGCCGGAACAGCATCCCGATGCCCCGTGCGTCGAAAGCGACTGCCTGGCACGCGACGTGATCGGCTGGCCCTCGGCTCAAACCTGGCCTGGTACTTGCGCGGCCGGCGTGCGTATCGGCCTTGTCGATACGGCGATCAACCCCGATCACATCGCATTCGAGGCTCGCAACGTAGAGATCGTCCGCCTCGTCGACGAAGAACTGCCGGAGTCCGGCAGGCAGCACGGCACCGCTGTCGCGGCCTTGCTCGTGGGCTCAGCCACGAGCCGCACGCCGGGCCTGATACCGGGTGGCAAGCTCATCGCCGTGGACGCGTTTCACCGGGCGGGGCGGCAAGACGACCGCTCCGCCGCCTTCGATCTGGCACGCGCACTCGACCTCCTCGCTGAACGTCAGGTTCAGGTGATCAATCTCAGCCTTGCCGGCCCGCCCAATCTCCTGCTCGAACAGGCGGTCAAAAAGGCGGGGGAGCGCGGGATCATCATGGTCGCCGCCGCGGGCAATGACGGTCCGAGAGCCGAGCCCGTCTATCCGGCTGCCTATGAAGAGGTCATTGCCGTCACCGCGACCGACAGGCGCAAACGGCCCTACCGACGCGCCGGACGCGGGGAGCATATCGACTTCGCCGCCCCTGGCGTGGCGGTCTGGACAGCAGCTTCGGTCAGCGGCGCACGTCCGAAGACTGGAACCTCTTTCGCCGCCCCTTTCGTGACCGCGGCGGTGGCGATGATGAAAGCATCTGAAGCGGACCTCGCTCCGGAATTGCTCCGCGACAGGCTGACCGGACACGCCGAAGATCTCGGAGAACCGGGAAAGGATCCTGTCTTCGGCTGGGGTCTGTTGAACGCGCGAGCGATTTGCAAGACGAAGTCCTGAGCTAAGCAGCGTCGTCCAGTGCAAGACGTGCATGGGAAGGGCCAAACCCACCGACCGGCCACTCACAACGCCGCGCCAACGGCGCTGTGTGAAGACGCTGCAGCGTTGCGAGGCCGATGTGCCCGGCTTTTCTTGCGGGCGCATTGAATACTTGGTGATCCCGTGCGACTTTCGAAGCGCATAATGGGAGCCTCTTCCGTGAGGTAGCTCTACGTTCACTGGCGGCCGGGCAGGTGATTTCCCAATGGCGGCCGCTTGCGGCCCAAATCCGAATGTTTCCAAGCGAAAGGACCACGCAATGGCGAAGAATACGATTTGCCTATGGTACGATAAGGACGCCGAGGCTGCCGCTCGTTTCTACTGTGAGATCTTTCCTGACAGCGCGGTGCGTGCCGTGCACCGCGCACCCGGTGACTACCCCGCGGGCAAAGAGGGCGACGTGCTGACGGTCGACTTCACCGTTGCGGGCATTCCCTGTATCGGCCTCAACGGGGGGCCCGCATTCAAGCACAACGAGGCTTTCTCCTTCCAGATCGCCACCGACGATCAGGAAGAGACCGATCGCTATTGGAATGCCATCGTCGGCAATGGCGGCAAGGAAAGCGCCTGCGGCTGGTGCAAGGACAAATGGGGAATTTCCTGGCAGATCACTCCGCGCGTGCTGACCGACGCGATGGCGGCCGGCGGCGACGAAGCAAAGCGAGCGTTCGAGGCGATGATGGACATGAAAAAAATAGACGTCGCTGCAATCGAGGCGGCGCGGCGCGGTTGATGCTCCACCGGACTGCGGCCCGGTTTGCGGCAAGAGCGTCCGCGTGTCCCTGTGCAGACGCTCGGACCGCCAGTTAGCTGAGCATTTCGATGTTTCATAGAAACGTTGAAATGCTCTAACCCTTTGGTCCAACGCACTTCCGGACGGAAAACCGTCACACCCTTTTCCTGGAAGTGCTCTAGAAGGAGGTTCCTTGAGCCTTTTCTGTCGCAAGAAGCTGACGAAGTGAACTCTTCGGCATCGGTCTGGACAAATGGAAGCCCTGCAATTCGTCACAGCCAAGCTTGCGCAGGATCTCGCTCTGCTCCTCGGTCTCGACTCCCTCGGCGGTGATGCGCAGGCCTTTCGCATGTGCGACACCGACGATGGACTGCACGACCGCCACGCCGCCACCGGGCTGATCGAAGGCGTGGACGAAAGAGCGATCGATCTTGATCCGGTCGACCTCCAGGCGCTGCAACCGCCCAAATGAGGAGAAGCCCGTACCGAAATCGTCAAGTGCGAACTTGACGCCGAACTCGCGTAGCGCCGTGATGTTTTTTTCGCAGACGCCGGCTTCGTCGAGGAGAGCCGTTTCGGTGATCTCGAGCTCCAGTCTCGACGGCTCGACCCCGAACTGCCGCAGCAGTGAGAGAACCTGGGCGGCATAATGCCGTTGTCCAAGCTCGACCGCGGAGACGTTCACTGCGATGTCGAGGCCCGGAAATTCATTCGCCGTAGAACAGGCTTCCTTCAGCACGAAAGCGCCGAGCCGATCAATGAGGCCGGCAGTCTCCGCAAGCGAAACGAAGGCATCCGGTGCTATGTTGCCCTTGCTCGGATGCCGCCAGCGAATAAGAGCTTCCAGCGAGCTTATCTCGTGGGACTGCGCCGAATATACGGGCTGGTAGAAGACCTCGAGCTGATTGCCGGCATCCAGGGCCGCTCGCAAATCCTGTTCCAGATCCCGCTTCGTCCTGATCAGTTCGTCCATGTGAGGGCCAAACACTGCGTATCGGTTCCGCCCGGCCGACTTGGCGTGGTAAAGCGCGATATCGGCCTTCCGCGTGATCTCGACGGGGTCGGCGCCATTCCCGGTCGCGACGGCCACACCTATCGAAAGTCCGATGAGAATCGGCTGTCCGTCTATCTCGAAAGGCCGGCGGATCGAAGCGATCAGCGAGTCACAGAGCTTCTCCACCTGATCCTGGCGGGTGCGTTCGACGATGATGGTAAACTCATCGCCACCAATTCTGGAAATGGCGGCACCAGCAGCGGTTTCCTTAAGCCGTTTCGCGACCTCGACCATCAGCCGATCGCCAACAGGATGGCCGAGTGTGTCGTTCACTTGCTTGAAGCGGTCGAGATCGAGGTACAGGAGAGCATTGGCTTGATCGATTGTCGACGTAGCGACGACCCGCGCCAGCAGACCGTTGAAAGACGCACGGTTGGCGAGGCCCGTCAACGGATCGTGACGCGCCAGATGGTTGAGCTCCGCCTGGCTTTCCTGCAGACGTCTCGACCGCCTCCGCAATACGATACTGAGCGCGCTGGTGAGGGCAAAGAGGAGGGCGCCGGCGACCAGAAGCACCGGCGCCGTGGCCTTCATCACATCGGCACCGGGCCTGAACGGGAGCCAGGAGAAATACCCTATCGTTTCTCCGGACGATGAAACGATCGGAGCATAGGACCGCTGCCGACCGAGTTCTGGCAAAACAGAAAAGCGCAGGTCCTCGAAACCATAATCCTCACCGAGATGGGTCAGGAGATCGCCGTCGAGAAAGCGGACGGCCAAGTGCAGAAATTCCCTGCCGGGCTCCTGAACGATATCACCGGTGTCCGACACGATCGGCTTCACGCTGATAATCGCCGGGCGGCCCCCGATGCGTACGAGATCGCTCTCGCCGATGGACAGCACCTGCTCGCTCGTTCCTTCCTCGTCGCCTGCTGCGAGCCTCTCTTGCAGCTTGGCGATTAGCGGCATTGCTTCGGGTTCTATGTTGCTGAAAGCTTCGTCAGTCCGGCCGGCAAGAAAGGCGTATAACGGTTTACGGTCCGGACTGATCACGAATGCGCCGTCGTGTCGGAAATAGCTGTTCATCCAGCTGCCCAGGTTGGAATCAACCCACCGCGAATCCCATTCCTGCGAAACTTTTCTGACGGCGTCATCCCAGACGGTGACGCTCTCCTGATCATGGGCGATGCTGCCTTGCATCTTGGAGATGACAAGCTCGACGAGGTGTTGCTGCCGCTTCACCGCCACAGCGTCCGATTGCTGCGCCGACCAGCGGACGGCCAGGTATATGCCTCCCATCAACGCCATTGCGATGGCCAAGGGCAGCATCCACCTGAAAACCGCGACTTTGCCAGCCACAAACCTCATCCGCACTCCTCCTGACAGGGCTGCTCATCATTGAGCTGAACGTCTTAAAACGGCGTAAGCTTCGCACGTGCCCTTCGGCATCTCACGATCTAGTCCGCTTTGACCGTGCTTTCCCTGTCCGCACGCTTGCTTCTCCGCATGGCGTATCCGGGTGCGATCTTCGGATGGGCGAGTTTCAAAGACCGAGGCAATTCGTCTGAAAGCGCCTCGCGGACGGCGTCGCCCATCCCGAATACCACGAAATCCGCCTGCAGCGATTCAACGAGCTGGTCTCTTTCTGTTGTGTCCGGCCGGCCATCCTCTTGCCACAGAACGATCCCGATGCGCGCCGCAGGGGCCATGCGTTTCAGCCGACGCACGGTAAACTTGGCATGTCTCATGAAATCCTGGTCGAGAACGCTCAGGACGACGGCGTTTCGCCCCTCGAGTTTCAGAGCCTTTATATTGCCCGCCTTGAGGACGTCGTGACCGGCGTGAGCCGCCTCCGCGCCCTGGATCCATAGGGTCTGGGCGAGCATCGATGCGGCAACGTCATCGAGATCACTGCGCCCTCCGACGCACAGGACGGACTTGCCGTCGCCGAGGGGAAGATCATATTCGTCCGCATCATCATCACCATTTTCCTGCGCTTCCGCGCCCGTTTCCTCCTCCTCCTCCTCCTCTTCGCCGGCAATCTCCTCGAGATTGGCGATGAGGGTGTTCGCACTCTGGGCAATCTGAGCCGCCTGGGCGTTCGTCAGGGCGCCCCGTGCGCGGTCCCGCTCCGCCAGGAGCAGTGCGGGAATAGCAACCGTGTCGTAGAACTCGACGAGATACTTCTCCTCCAGCATGTCTTCCGCATTGTCCGTGGCCTCATCCGGATCTCCGGCGAGCAGACGCTGATAGAGGCGCTCCTTCGGATCGAGCACGGGCTCGTTGCCCAGCAGTATCTCCAGAAACTCGAATTGCGGGACGTGGCGACCGAGAACGACAAGGCACACGGTGAGCGGCGTCGACAGCACCAGTCCGACCGGCCCCCAGAGCCATGCCCAAAAGATCGCCGCGACGATGATCGCAAGCGGCGACAAACCGGTGCGGGAACCGTAAAGCCAAGGCTCGACGACATTGTTGCTCACGAGCTCGAGGACAATGAACAAGGCCGCCGTCCAGACGAGCAGGCTCCATCCAGGTGCCGCGGCAAACGCCAGGAACAACGGCAGAGCCGCAGCGATGACCGGCCCGATGTAGGGGACGAAGCGCAACACGATGGCGAGCATCCCCCAGAGGACCGCATTGGGGATACCGAGCAGCGAGAGGCCGATGGCCAGCGGAATGCCGTAGGTGATGTTCACGACCAACTGCATGAGCAGGTACCGGCCGACGCGAGCGCCCGCGTCCTGAAGTGCTTCGGTCGTTCGATGCAGGTCGCCGTAGCCGACCAGCCGAATGAAACGGTCGCGCAGCTCCTCCCTCTCGAACAGCATGAAGATGACCACGACGATGACGAGGCCGGTCGTCGCCAAGGGCCCAAGCAGAGGATTGATGATATTCTTCAGTGTTTCGACCGGCCGCTGCGGAGAGAAAATCTCCACGAGCAACGGCTGGGTCTCCGGCGCCGGTTCGGGTGAGGCGCGCACCTCTGGTTCGGGCCGGCTGATCTCCGTGCTGATCCTCTCTATGACGCGGCCAATCCGTTCAAAAATCTGGCTTTCCGATCCGGTCTCCTTCAGGGTCCTGACCTTCTCGACGATGTTGTACTGATAGGTCGGCAGGTTCTGAGCCACCTCGCTCACTTGCATCGCTATGACCGCGCCGAATGCGGACAGGAACAGAAAAGCCGTCGTCACCGTCCCGACGACGGCCACCGAACGGGGACAACCGACTCGACGCAGCCTCGAAACCAGCGGCGCGAGCGCAAAGGTGAGCAGAATGGCGATGGCCAGCGGCAGGAAGACGTCCCGGGCGAAATAGAGGACGGCAACCGTGGCAGCGGTTGCGACGAGGGTCGGTAGACGTGACGGCTGCGCCGCGGCTGCTGCGCTGCGCGCAAACGCGATTTGCTGCAGGCCGCCTGCGGCGGCTGCACGATCCTGGTCAACGCCACGCGAGAACTTCAGCACCACACCCTCCACCACATCACCCGGCGGTCGACCTGGTTGCGACCAGCAGGCAAGAACCTTGTTCGCAAGTAGGTAGGGCAGTGTTTGGCGCCGCCCAGCAGATGCTCCGTTGCATGGAACCGCAGCAGTTGCCATTTCCGGTGCCAAAGCCAAGCCGCCCACCAGCATGGCGGCCGGAGCATCGCGCCGGGAACCATTCTGCGCCCGGCGTGTTTCTGCGACGGGGGATCAATCGCGGTCTTCTGAAGAGGTAACCACATGAAAAATATGATCATTGCCGCGGCAGCACTGATGAGCGCCGTGGCCACGACTTCACTCGCGCAGACGACGCCTTCAGCGGAAGGAGAAACGCCTGCTGTCGCAACGCCCGATTCTGAGAACCCGACGGCACCGGTCGAAGGCGCGAACAGCTTTACTGAAGCGCAAGCGAAGGAACGGATCGAAGAGGCCGGATACACCGAGGTCAGCGGATTGAAGCTCGATGACAAGGGTGTGTGGCAGGCAACTGCGATGAAGGAGGGCAAATCCGTTTCGGTCGCTCTCGACTATCAGGGCAACGTAACGGCGCAGTAGTCCACAGACACCAAAGGAAAGGGAGAACGAATATGAGAACCGTAACAGGGCTCTTTGACGACTATGCAGATGCTCGCGAGGCCGTAAGCGATCTGGAAACGGCAGGCGTTCCTTCAGACAACATCAGCATCGTCGCGAACAACACGGGAGATCGCTACTCGACGGACGGCTCGAACGCGGCCGAAGGGGCCGGTGCCGGAGCTGGCCTCGGCGCTGCCGGAGGCGGCGTCGTTGGCCTTCTGACGGGGCTTGGCCTTATGGCCATTCCTGGAGTTGGCCCAGTGGTGGCTGCCGGCTGGCTTGCCTCCACCGCGGCCGGTGCGGCCGCCGGCGCAATCGCCGGGGGCGCAGCTGGTGGCCTGATAGGTGCGCTGACGGAATCCGGCGTCGATGAAGAAGACGCCCATGTCTACGCCGAAGGCGTTCGCAGGGGGGGCACTCTGGTCACGGCAAGGGTCGAAGACAGTGTCGCACCCCGAGCAGAAGCGATCCTGAAACAGCGCAAAATCGTGGATCCTGCGGCCCGCAGAAGCATCTATGCCCAGGAAGGATGGTCACGTTTCGACGAAAATGCCGATCCGTACACGCTCGATCAGGTCGAACGGGAGCGTGAGCGGTACCGCGGCATGATGCCATAACGGCAGGGCTGACGTCCGCCGCTGCGGGGGCTGCAAGCGCGGCCGGCCCTCGCAGCTATCTCCACGGCCGTCGAGCAAAATCGGTAGCGCACGCACGCGCCCCATGCTTCTTCTGGGGCGTGCTCACTTGATCTTCAGAAGCAGCATCTTGCCGGCCATGGTAATGCCGTGAGCCGACTCCTCGGGCGGAACATCCGTATCGAGCGCCTTCACGAGGTTGTGCTCGCGCAGCTCGTTCAGGGTCGCGGTCGTCAGGAACTTGATCTTCTGCGGCCGTTCCTTGAACCGGTCCTTCCTTGCATAGGTGACCTGGGCATTCAGGTGCGTCCACCTCTTCCCACCCTGGGGATGCACGTCACCGTCCTTGGCAAGCTTAAGGCCCCGGATCTGCGTTGGCGTCAATTCAATCATGTCGTCGTCTTTCGTACATCTTCGGTAAGGGAGCGGCGCAGCGACCCTGCGGCGTCGCGGAATGAAACCAGCCTCCGGCGCCGGTCGTCCCAGAGCACGAGCCGGACGCATTTGAGGCTGTCCCACAAGGTGATCCGTCCGATGCCGGCAAGTTGCGGATGGTCACGCAGTACTTCCGGCAGACGGTAATAGGGGATCCGGCTGGACAGGTGGTGCACGTGATGAATGCCTATATTGCCGGTGAGCCACCGCAGCACCGGCGGAAGATCGTAATGGGAGGCGCCATGCAGCGCCGCCTGAGGAAACCGCCAATCCTCGCCCGCCGACCAGTGAGTCTCCTCGAACTGGTGCTGCACATAGAAGAGCCAAACGCCGGCTGCACCTGCGAGCAGCACGACCGGAAGATGGATCAGGAGAAAAGGTCCCAACCCGACGGCCCACACCATCAAGCCGGCCAGCGTAACGATCGCAAGATTCGTCCCCATGGTCGAAATCCAAGGCAGAGCACCCGAGTTCATCATCCCGAACGGCAGGCGTTGCTTGAACAGGAAGAGCCAGGCCGGCCCGATGCCGAACATGACGAGCGGGTGCCGGTACAGCCGGTAGCCGAGGCGCTTCGTCGGCGAAAGGGCTCGGTACTCGGCAATGGTCAGCGTGGTGATGTCACCAACCCCGCGTTGGTCGAGATTGCCCGCAGTCGCATGATGGGCGGCGTGTGCACGCCGCCAATAGTCGTAAGGGGTCAGGGTCAGGACCCCGAGCACGCGGCCGGTCCAGTCATCGAGCCCCCGACGGGCGAAAAACGAGCCGTGGCCGCAATCGTGCTGGATCATGAACAATCGGAGCAGGAAGGCGCTGGCAGGAAGGATCGCGATCAGCCCGGGCCAGAAGCCGTGGGCCAGGGAAAAGGAGGCCGCTGCCCAGAAGATGGCGAAAGGAACGAGAGTGACGAACAGTTCGAAGGCGCTACGCCCCAGACGGGGCTGCCGGTATTTCGCCAGCGTCTTCAACCACGCTCCAGCATTGTCCTCAACAAGTGAAGCGGGTGGATAGACATGTGCGCTCATTATAACCGGTCCGTTTTTCGCTCGCCCCGTGATCATCCGCCAGGGCAATGGGCTGCGCCCGTGGAACGGGAGCAGGTGTTGAAGTGTTACGCCCGGCGGGCTTTGCGGGCCGCATAGCGGCGGTCGCGTTCAGCCTTGCGGGCCGCTTCGTCGGCGACGACGCGCGAGACCCGATCGGCAATTTCTGCCTGGCGGGCTTCGGCTTCAGCCCTTTGCTCGGCCTCGGCAGCCGCGGCCAACGCAGCGGCTTCTGCCAGGATTCGCTCGTTCTCGGCTGTCTTCAGCGCTTCGCGCTCGGCGCGGCGGGCCTCCCTGGCACGGTTGGCCGCTTCGCGCGCAGCCAGTTTTTCCTGCATTTCAGGGTCGGTCGGCTTGGGAGCGGATGCAAATTTTGTCAGAAGCTGGCGCTTTGCATCTGCCGCGGCATTGCGTCGTTCGGCAAAGCCGTTGTCGTTCGGGTGTCTCAATCGTTGTTCCTTTGATATCGTTTGGTCGCGAAGACCGCCTCAACGGAAAAAGGCCAGACATTCGCCTGGCCTCTTCGAACCTCTTGCCGCGATGCCAGTACATCCGTGGTCATCAGCGGCGAAAAAGCATTAGGCAGCGCGGAGCTGGCCTGCGGACATCTTGCCCGACTTGTTGTCGCGCTCGAGCTCGAAGCCGAGCTTCTGACCTTCAACAATCGAATTCATGCCTGCGCGTTCAACAGCAGAGATGTGAACGAACACATCGGCGCTGCCGTCGTCGGGCTGAATGAAGCCGAAGCCCTTGGTGGAATTGAACCATTTAACTGTGCCAGTGGTCATAACGAACCCTTTCTTAGCAACATAGATCACCGCTGGGCGACGCACAGCGGGGTTTCGACTTTTGAGAGAGGGAAGTTCGTCAAGAGACGCGCACAGCGCAGCAAAACAAATATCGGCAAACAAAGTATCGATGTCTTCTCATAGACGAGAGCGGCGGCCGCGTCAACCTTTTGTTTTCAGAAAAATCGAAGACAACCTTTGGTAGATAAATCCAGGTGGTCGCGTTCCTTTCCATACCGGTGCACCCGCCGCTAGGCCAAATGAGCTGAGTACACCGGTACGCCTCGAAGTGTTTTTAACTAACGAAGGCACAGTCTCCTACTCAACCTGACTAATATCTTGCCGCGGAAAAAGGTAATTTAAGTACGTCAAAATATTAATTCCATTTCTCCCAGACAACAATTCGCGTAAATTGCAGACACCGATTTCAGGTCATATTCAGCTTCGAATAATATTTCTTGGCACTCCTATTAATCGATTGCCGTCGATGCTATTTAGGAGTTGCAGCCGCCCTATACGCCGGTCGCAGAAAGAATCCCATGACATTTCGCCCGCTCCTCGACCGCGTCGTCATCCGACGCGCCGAAGGTAACATCAAATCCAAGGGCGGGATCATCATCCCCGACGCCGCCAAGGAAAAGCCCCAAGAGGGCCAAGTGATCGCCGTCGGTCCCGGCTCCCGCGACGAAAGTGGAAAGCTGATCCCGCTCGACGTCAAGATCGGCGACACGATCCTGCTCGGTAAATGGTCCGGAACAGAGGTCAAGATCGATGGCGAAGACCTACTGATCATGAAGGAATCCGACATCATGGGCATCGTCGCAGCAAATACCGTCGCAACCGCCAATGCTGCCTGATCCCTCGAATTTCGATCCCTTATCTCAAGCCCGAACAGGCCAAAGACAATGTCCGCCAAACAAATCATCTTCTCCACTGACGCCCGCGATCGCCTGCTTCGCGGCGTGGAATTGCTCAACAATGCCGTCAAGGTGACGCTCGGCCCGAAGGGCCGCAATGTCGTCATCGACAAGTCCTATGGCGCTCCACGCATCACCAAGGACGGCGTGTCCGTCGCCAAGGAAATCGAGCTTGAAGACAAGTTCGAGAATATGGGTGCGCAGATGGTGCGCGAGGTAGCCTCAAAGACCAATGACCTTGCCGGCGACGGCACCACGACGGCCACCGTGCTCGCCGCGTCCATCTTTCGCGAAGGTGCTAAGCTGGTTTCGGTGGGCATGAACCCAATGGACCTAAAGCGCGGCATCGATCTTGGCGTTGCCGCCGTCCTCGCGGAAATCAAGGTGCGCGCCACGAAGGTCATCTCGTCGAGCGAGATCGCGCAGGTCGGCACGATTGCCGCCAATGGCGACGCCAGCGTCGGCGAAATGATCGCAAGGGCGATGGAGAAGGTGGGCAACGAGGGGGTCATTACCGTCGAAGAGGCCAGGACGGCCGATACCGAACTCGACGTCGTCGAGGGCATGCAGTTCGATCGCGGTTATCTCTCGCCGTATTTCGTGACCAACGCCGAGAAGATGCGCGTGGAACTGGAGGATCCCTATATCCTCATCCACGAGAAGAAGCTCGGCAGTCTGCAGGCTATCCTGCCGATCCTTGAGGCCGCGGTGCAGACCGGGAAACCGTTGCTGATCATCTCCGAAGACGTCGAAGGCGAAGTGCTGGCGACGCTCGTCGTCAACAGGCTGCGAGGTGGCCTGAAGATTGCGGCCGTCAAGGCTCCCGGCTTCGGCGACCGCCGCAAGGCCATGCTGGAAGACATTGCCATCCTGACGGACGGCCAGACGATCTCCGAGGATCTGGGTATCAAGCTTGAGAACGTTACGCTGGATATGCTTGGCCGCGCCAGGCGGGTGCTGATCGAGAAGGACACCACCACAATCATTGACGGCTCCGGCGACAAAGCCTCCATCCAGGCGCGCGTCAGCCAGATCAAGGCGCAGATCGAGGAGACGGCGTCCGACTACGACAAGGAAAAGCTGCAGGAGCGGCTGGCGAAACTCGCCGGCGGCGTCGCGGTCATTCGCGTCGGCGGCGCGACCGAGCTTGAAGTGAAGGAAAAGAAGGATCGCATCGACGATGCCCTGAACGCTACGCGCGCGGCGGTCGAGGAGGGCATCGTTCCCGGCGGCGGAGTGGCGCTACTACGGGCAAAATCGGCCCTTGTCGGTCTCACCGACGAGAACGCCGACGTAGCGGCAGGCATCTCGATCGTGCGCCGGGCACTGGAAGCACCAATCCGCCAGATCGCCGACAATGCCGGCGTCGAGGGTTCGATCGTTGTTGGAAAACTTATCGACGGCAGCGATCACAATCAGGGGTTCGACGCGCAGACGGAAACCTATGTCGACATGATCAAGGCCGGCATTGTCGATCCCGCCAAGGTCGTGCGGACAGCCTTGCGGGACGCGGGCTCGATCGCGGCTCTTCTGATCACCGCCGAAGCCATGATCGCCGATATTCCCGAGAGGGAGTCTCCCCAAGGCACCGGAAACGGCGCCATGGGCAGTATGGGATACTGAGAGCAGTGCCTGAACCGTTCGGCCCGGTGGTCAGGCGGCGAAACGCGAACAACGACGGAGGGGGAGGCTTCCAATGGCCATGCAGAACAGCAGCAAGACGTCAATCACCCAGCAATTCGACAATTACAAGCCATCCAAAGCGATCCTCGTATGGGCGTGCGCCGCGACGGCGGCCGCAACGATGATCGTCGGCTTCAACTGGGGCGGCTGGGTGACAGGCGGCACGTCTCGCACCGCGGCAGCGGCCGCAGCCGACATCGCGCGCGGTGAACTGGCATCCGCCATATGCGTCGAGCGGTTCAACGCCGCGCCGGACGCGGCCGCAAAACTGATCGAGTTCAAGGCAATCACCGACGGTTACAAGAAGCGTCAATTCGTAGAGGCCGGCGGTTGGGCGACGATGCCGGGCCAGACCTCACCCGACAGCCGCGGCGTTCAAGGTTGCGCCACCGCTCTGGCCATCTGAGCGCAAAATCTGAAAAGCGCTCCCGTGTTTGTTTGGAGCGCTTCAATCTGCCAGATCAGGAGAACGTCAAATGATTCGTTTCGAGAGAAAGCCCGACCCGCAGCCCTCACTGAAGGAAGCCGAAACCAATCGTACCAAGCAAATAAGCGAAGCCGCGAAGGAAGAGAACAAGAAATCGGACACAACGGGAGCGCGGCGTCGCGCGCCTCAAGCGGCTGATGACGACCGGCTCATTTGAGAGCATATAGGACGCCACGGCCTGTTTCTCATTGGGGCCGCCCATATGGCGGGTCGGCTTCATCAAATTCAACGTCAAGAGGATCGCATCGATGGCTAAAGGACAAGTGAGAGGCAACCGCGAGGCGCGGAAGCCGAAAAAGGAAAAGGCGCCGGTGAAGGTAGAGACGAGCTTCACCAATCAGCTCAAGAATGCCGAGAAGAGCAGCCCACAGGGTGGTAAACACAAAGGCTGAGCCCAAGGGAACGGCGGGGGCGCTGGAAGACTTCGGAGCCGCGTGCAACGGCTATTTTGGCGCTGCGGCCGCGGTTTCGCCCGGCGGCAAGATCCTGAACATAAAGGTTGATACCTTTTCCCCTGGCTTGAACGGGCCCGGCACCTGGTGACTTACCGGCTTCAGGCTTTGAAGGAATGCTGCAATTGCCCCTGCGTCTTCTTTTGTGAGTTGCGCAAATGCGTGCCACGGCATGATCGGCGCCAGCATACGGCCGTCGGGGCGCTGCCCGGTCTGAATGGCAGTCACAATCTGCTCCCTGGTCCAGCTGCCGATGCCGGTCTCTTTGTCGGGCGTGATGTTACGACCGATGAAAACACCCTCTCCGGGAATTTCGAAGCCTACATCCGACCCGCCGAGAAAGCGTGAGCTGTCCGGTTTTCCAAAAAAATATCCCGGTGTGTGGCAGTCGTTGCAGCCGCCCATCGTGACGAGATATTCCCCCCGCGCAATTTCGGGATCGTCGGCAGCAGCGGCCCCGAGCGGCTGTAGCCCAAAAGCATAGGTGGCGAAACATGCGAACCCAATGCCCAACCGAAACATGCTTGCCTCCTTGAGGTTCGCTGCTGAAGCAAACTGAATATCATAACGGAGTTGCCCTATATATTAGCCATTTCGAATTATCGGGAAATCGCCGAACCTCTATGTGGTTCAGCCTGACGGAGGTCGCACCATTCGGCGGCGACCTTCTCGGAAAGTGCGGCCGGTAGAGCGCTCCTGGGCCAGCGGTCTGCAGCGCCTTTGCGACAACAAATCGCGATGCCGCAGGCTAATGCTGCTGGCCAATATGCGAAAAGAGCGACTGCTTCAATTGCTGGCGTACCTCATCAGGCTGCTTCGACAGCGCCGTCGCAATTGTTCTAAGCTCCCGCCTTAGACCATAGAGCTGATCCAGCAGCGCAAGGATGATCGGCACAGCGTCACCGTTGACGTTCATGTCGCGCCGGAGCTCACAAACCAAGCGGATTCGAGCGACGTCGACGTCGTCAAATGAGAGCCCGCTCTCGCCTTGAGCCGGCACGATCCAGCCGCTGTGCACCCACTGGCGCAGCTGTTTGAGGGTTACAGCGTCGCACCGTTCAAGGACTTGCCTCTCCGTCAATTTCATGTGGCCCTCCGTAGAGCTTCGCGCGGGTCATAAGCGTGGCTCTGCCGCCACGTTTCCATGAAACGCTCGAGATCGGGATCGGTCGTCGTCGGCAGAACGACCTTCAGCGTAACACGCTGATCCCCGGCGGGGCCGTGTTGAGACTTCACCCCTTTGCCCTTGAGACGCAGGATGTCGCCCGTATTTGAACCCTTAGGGATGGTCATCGATACGCGGCCGGAGATCGTCGGCACTTCGATCTTTGCACCAAGCACGGCTTCATAAAGCGTAATTGGCAGATCCATTTCGATGTCGTTGCCTTCACGACGGAAGACGGAGTGGGAACGGACGCTGATTTCGATCAAGGCATCTCCGGGTTCCCCGCCAGCAATCCCCGGTGTCCCCTTGCCCCTCAGCCTGAGCGTGCTGCCGTCACGTGTGCCGGCAGGAATGGCCAAGTCGAGCGTGTTCCCGTCGGGAAAGGTGATGCGGCGGCGGGCGCCGTTTGCCGCGTCCTGGAACTCGATTTCGAGGTGATAATGACGGTCCTGCCCACGCGCCTTGAAACGAGCCCCTGCCCCGCCCCGCCCGAAAACATCCGCGAAGATGTCCGACACATCCTCGAATTCACCGGTTCCGCCCGCTGACCCATACCGCCGCGCGTGGTCTGCATCGGCGTAGTTCCTGTAAAAGTGCTGCTGCGGCCGTTCTGCCCCCGATGCATCGATCTCGCCCCGGTCGAACCGGGCCCGCTGCTCGGGATCGCTCAGCAAATGGTGGGCTGCGGAAAGCGCCTTGAATTTGGCTTCCACCTCCTTGTCGCCTGGATGCAGATCCGGGTGCAGCTCCTTTGCGCGCTTGCGGTAGGCTTTGCGGATCTCATCCGGTTTGGCGGTACGCGGAACGCCGAGTATCTGATAGGGATCATCAGTCACCGATCACCTCCACCAATTTGGCGTGCACGTCGACTGCGCGGCTGCGGCAAGCTGCGCGTCAACATCTTCAGGCCTCTGCTCGCTAGACTTCCTTTGAAATCTGCACCAGCGCGGTTTCCAGTTCGCTGTCCAGAAACGGCTTCGTGAGCAAGGGGATGTTCGAGTACCTTGTATCCAGGCCTTTGCTGCCATAGCCCGTGGCAAAAATGAAGGGTATGTTGCGTTCCGCCAGAACGTCCGCGACCGGATAACTGGGCTCCCCGTCCAGATTGACGTCGATGATGGCGATGTCGAACTGACCTTTCCGCGCGATATCGAGCGCCTCCTGCATCCGAGAGGCTATAGCGACGACCTCATGCCCGAGTTCGCATAGACTATCTTCAATCAGCATGGCGATCATGGATTCGTCTTCGACCACGAGTACCCGAAGTCTGCGCGCTGTCATGCGTCAGGCCTGTAGAAGCTTGAACGTCATGCCAGTGGCGCCTCGATGTGAAAGCGCACGCCGCTCGGCGCAAACACAAGATCGACCTTGCCGCCGAGTTCGCGAGCCAAAGCACGTTCGAGCAGGCGGGTGCCAAAACCCGTCCGCGCTGGGACTATGACAGATGGACCACCAATCTCCTCCCATTGTAAATGCAGGTGAGACGCACTCTCAATATCGCTGACATGCCAGCTGACCTTGATGAGACCGCCGTCGTTCGTGAGCGCCCCGTATTTTGCAGCATTTGTGCAAAGCTCATGAAAAGCCATCGACAATGCCAGTGCCATTTTCGGCCGCAACCGGATTGGCGGACCGGAGGCCTCAACGCGCTGCTGGGGTTCCACGCAGATTGGATTGATCGTCGCGAGCAGGACCTCTTGAAGATCTGCACCCTGCCAGCTCTCCCGAGTAAGCACGTCGTGCGCCCTCGCCAATGCGACGAGCCGGCTTTGGAACCGGCCAAAATCCTGGCTTGCGTTTAGACCACGGAAGGTTTGCGCAGCCAGCGATTGCACCGTGGCGAGCGTGTTCTTTACGCGGTGGTTCAGTTCGTTGACCAGGAGCTTGCGGTGTTCTTCGCTGCGTCGCCTTTCTGTAATATCGCGCGCGATCTTTGACGCGCCGACGACGCGACCGCGGGCGTCTTTCAAAGGGGAAACCGTCAAGGAGACATCGATCAGGGTTCCGTCCTTTCGAATCCGTACCGTCTCATAATGGTCGATGTGCTCGTCTCGCCGAATCCTTTCAAGAATGCCGGGCTCCTCGTCCTGGCGGTCGGGCGGAATGAGGATGTTTATAGGCTTTCCGATCACTTCCTCGGCGCAATAGCCGAACAGGCGTTCGGCACCTCTATTCCAAGTCTGGATGATGCCTTGCGTGTCCTTGCTTACGATCGCATCGTCCGAGAACCTGACAATGGCCGCGAGCCGTTCTGCATATTCCGCAGCCTTCTCGCGATCGGAGATGTCCACCAGCATGTTGACCGCCCCAACGAGCTTGCCGGCGACATCATGCAGCGGAGTGGGATACGGTATGAACGGCACACGGGTCCCATCCGGCCTTTCCGCCACGGCTTGTTCGCCACGGACCGGTCGGTCTTCTTTGAGCGCCACGGCCATTGGACATTGGTCGTGCGGCAGGTAGGTGCCGTCCGGTCTGTAGAGACGCCAGGTGACACACCATTTATCTCCGATCTGTGGGGTGCGGCCGGCCATCTCGACAGCCGCCTTATTGAAGAAAGTGATGCGACCTTCGGCATCTGTGGTGTAGACGGCGGCGGGCAGCGCCTCGAGCAAATCACGCATATGCTGTTCGCTTTCGCGAAGACGGTCGTCCATGCGTTTCGCTTCGGTGACATCAAGCAGAACCCGCACGCCATAACGGAAACGACCGGCGTGATCGCGGACAGTCGAACTGTAAACATCGAGATAAACGACCGTACCGTCGGGCTTCACGGCACGTTTGCGAATTGCATAAGTATCAATCTCTCCGTTGACCTGCCGCGCATAGGAGCGGGCTTCCTCACCGCGGTCATCCTCATGCGTATAGTCGAGGAACGTCATAGTCAGGAGTTGTTCGCGCGAGCGGCCCAGCATGGTGCAGAATGCGTCATTGACCCGCAGCAGGCGGCCATTCGCATCGGATTCAGCGATCCCGATCGTCGCCGCCTGGTAGGTGGCTGAAAGTCGTTCCTCGCTCTCACGTCGTGCGTCTTCCGATTCGTACAGGCTGGTAACATCGGTCGTGAAGCATCGGGTGTTGACGAATTTTCCGTCATCGAAGCGGCTGTTGGATGTGATCAGCACATGCTTGATCGAGCCATCGCGTGCGCGCAAGCGGGCGGGATAGCGATCGAGTTTTTCGCCACAGGACAGGCGGTCAAGAATGTCGCCGATGACAGGCGGATCTGCGTGAAATTCAGCGATGTGCCGGCCTACATACTCGTCCGCCGGATATCCGAGGAGCTCCAGCTCTGCCTTGTTCGCCCGCAGGATGATCCCCGCGGCGCTGACGATGTGCAGCCCGATCGCGCTGTTCTCGAAGAAGTCCTCCAGGTCCTTGCTCTTGCGGATGACCTCCGCTTCGATCCGCTTCTGTTGCGAAATATCCTGGAAGCAATTGATCGCCCCTTGAATTGCTCCCCGATGGTCTCTGAGCGGGCGAATATTCACGAGCGCAAAGATGCGGGATCCGTCAGGTCTTTCGATGATCACCTCGGCGTTGCGCGTGGAGACACCGTTCTTGACCGCCTTAGCCATAGGGCAGTCCTGATGCTCCAAGAGCGCGCCGTCCGGAAGGAAAAGACGTTGGGACCCACAAAACCGCTCTCGCGGTGCGCTAAGCGATGGCTGTCTACCCCAAAGCTCGGCTGCCTCGGCGTTGTAGCGCACGAGCCATCCTTCGTGATCACAGACATAAACGGCTCCCGGGATAGCATCGAGCGCAGTTGGAGCTGACGTGATCAGCGCTTCGTATTCGGTCAATACGCGACCGGTAAGCGGAAATTCTTCGACATTCGACATGAAAACAAGTCCCTCGCGGCTCTTCAAGGGATCGATTGAATCTCAGCCGGAGTCATGGAGGGACAACTCTGCTCGACGCGCGACCCCAGGTGCGCAAAATTGCTTAACCGACATCAACGCACCGGACGCGGTTTTGTTCCCGACATTTTTGACTCGCACATTCTCGGACTGGCCACGTCATCCAGGCGGTACCGTTGACCGCCCCCATTTCCTGCACCCTATCGAAAGCTCACATCTAGACCGCGGCGCTTTAGAGATCTACAGTCGAGCTTCTGTGATCCTGAAATTGCATCAGGTCCAGCCCTTCGCATCGCCCACCGCAATGAATTGCGGTTCGGGCCCGCGCTTCAGCCCTCAATAAACGCAATCTCACCGTGCAAGCGGGAGGAGTTTCCATGGCCACTGCCCAATGCGCCTGCGGCGCTCTAAGATTGATGCTTAACGAACCGCCACGACTGACCGCGCTGTGTCACTGTTTCGCCTGTCAGCGAAGAACTGGTGCACCTTTCAGCGCGAATGCGTTCTACTCGATTGACTGTGTCGAAATATCTGGCGTGTCTACGGAATACATTCGTACTGCCGAGAGCGGTCGCAAGGTCCGGATGCATTTTTGCCCAAGCTGCGGCTCGACCCTCTATTGGAAAGCCGATGCTTCGCCGTCCTGGATCGGGGTGGCGGTAGGGTCATTTGCCGACCCGAACTTCGCCCCGCCTGCCATGTCAGTATTCGTGCAATCGAAACATAAGTGGGTGCAGCTCGATGAAACGGTAGAGCAATTCCAGGGCCTTCCGATCGGACAGTAAACGCAGGTATCGACACGGGGAGGCTAGAGCCGGTGGGCGCACACGAACTTTCCACGCGTTGCAGACGCTCTGCTCACCGCTGAAAGCGACGGCCCCCGGCTCACCAATCTGCTGCTCTCTAGCCGCCGCCTGAAACGATCCGAAGCACCAGTGGATGAGGTTTCTGATTCATCGGTGGTGCCAAGGATTTACCACGGTAAGTCCAGCCGCTTCGAACGGGCTGATATCGCGCGTCGCGACGAGGAATCCCCTGGAGGCGGCAATGGCGGCAATATATCCGTCGGGCGTCGGAAATCCCTTGCCGGCGGCTCGAGCGGTCACGGCAAGCCCGGCATAGTAGCGAGCAGCTCCGATATCGAACGGCAATACGCGATCGCCAAACAGTTCGAGCACGCCGTCAAACATTTCGGCCAGAGCCTTCTTGCGCCGACCATCCGGCAGCGCACCGATGCCGAACAGCAGTTCGGCCAAGGTCACACTGGCCAGATAAAGGGTTTCAGCGACCTGCTCGTTCAACCAGGAGCGCACGGCCGGATCGGCGGCCGGTTTCATCACCTCGGAGACGACATTCGTATCGAGGACAATCATTCAAATCTCATCGGCTGCGCCGGCGCCTTGTCACGTATCTCGTCGAACACTGCGAAATCGTCATTGGTCAGGCCCAATCGCCGGCCGAGCTCGGCCAGGGCATCGCCCATGCGAACGCGCTGCTCGGGCTTCACCGCACTTTCCAGAATCTCCCGCACTTCCGCCTCGGTGCTGCGGCCGTGCATCGCCGCTCTCACGCGCAATGCGCGATGCACTTCATCGGGCACATTTCGAACCGTCAGGATCGCCATAGTCAAACCCTCACATTTGCCTTCAATGATAGCAATCTAGTCCTTTTGCAGTCATGTCGCAAGTTTTGGGCGACAGGGCTTTACGCTGGACTAGAATTTCCGCTTTCCCCGAGACGGGGAACTTTCTAACCCTTTGTTTTCCGCAATTCCGGACGGAAAACCGCTGCGCACTTTTTCCTGGAATTGCGCTAGACGGCTGGCACCAATCTCACCCGATGGCCGGGCGCGATCTCGACCAGTTCGGAGGGTGGGGGCGCGGAAAAGACGTCCGGTGCCGTGCTGCCGTCAAGTGCGAAGCGGCGACCGGCAGGAAGCGGCACATCGGCAAAGTGGTCTTTCGTCCGCGGGTTCAGCGCCGCGTCGGGATCGGGAATGGCAGCGATGAGCCGGCGCGTATAGGGATGGGCAGGCCTGTCGAAGATCTCCCGCCAGCCGCCCTCCTCCACGACCTGTCCGAAGAACATCACCAGCACCCGGTCGCTCATATGCTCCACCACGCTCAGGTCGTGGCTGATCATCAGGTAGGCGAGGCCGAGCTTTTCCTGCAGGTCCAGCAGCAGGTTGATGATCTGTGCGCGGATCGACACGTCGAGGGCGGATACCGGTTCGTCGAGCACGACGATTTCCGGTTCGAGGATCAGGGCGCGGGCAATGCCGATGCGCTGGCGTTGACCGCCGGAGAATTCGTGCGGATAGCGGTTCGCCTGCTCGGGCGTCAGCCCCACATTGGCGAGCATGATCTCGATCCGGTCGGCGATCTCCGATGCGGCCGTGATCCCGTGCAGCCTGAGCGGCGCAGCGAGCGAGGTGCGTACCGACTGGCGCGGGTTCAGCGAGGCATAAGGGTCCTGGAAAACCATCTGCACCGCCTTGGCGCGCTGCATGCGTCCGGGCGCGCCCGGCCCGGTAAGCGGCTGACCGCGGAAGCGGATCACGCCTTCGGTCGGCTCCTGAAGACCGAGAATCGAGAGCGCCGTGGTGGATTTGCCGCAACCGGATTCGCCGACGATCGACAGGCATTCGCCCTTGGCGAGCGAGAAGCCGATGCCGTTGACGGCATGCAGCATGCGCCGCCCGGTTCCGAGCAGCCCTCCGCCGGCAACGGAAAAGCGGACATGCAGGTCGTCCACCTCGAGCAGAAGGTCGGTCATGGCTGACCCCCCTCTTCCGCGCTGCGCGGCGCGATGAAGCGGGTCTCGGTGAGCTTCGAGCGGTCGGCAATGATGCTGTCGATGTCGACCAGCCGTTGGCGGCCGTGCAGACCGCGGCTGCCGAAGCGCGGCAGGGCGCCGAGGAGCCCCCGGGTGTATTCGTGCCGGGGTGCGGCGAAAAGCGCGCGTGTCTCGTTCTCCTCGACGAGGCAGCCGGCATACATGACGCCGACCCGCTGGCAGATGCTGGCGATGACGCCGAGATCATGGCTGATGAAGAGAACCGCCGTACCGCGCTCGGCGCAGAGTTCCTTGATCAGGCGCAGCACCTCGGCCTGCACGGTGACGTCGAGCGCCGTGGTCGGCTCGTCGGCGATCAGGAGGTCCGGATTGCAGGCGAGCGCCATGGCGATCATCACGCGCTGGCGCAAGCCCCCCGACATCTGGTGCGGATAGTTGCGCGCTCGCCGGTCGGGATTGGGCACGCGCACGCTGGCGAGCGCGTCGACCGCTAGTTTCTGCGCCTCGTCCCAGCTCTTTGCCTGATGCAGCACGAACATCTCGGCGATCTGCCGGCCGATGGTCGAGAGCGGGTTCAATGCCGTCATCGGCTCCTGAAAAATCATGGCAATGCGGTTGCCGCGCAGGCGCCGCATCTCGCGCTTAGGCAGCGCCAGCAGATTCTGCCCCTTGAACAGGATCTCGCCGCCGCAAACGGCGAGCGGCTTCTTGAGAAGCCCCATGACGGCGAGCGAAGTCACCGACTTGCCCGAGCCGGACTCGCCGACGAGACCATAGGCCTCGCCCGGCATGATCTGGAAGGAGACTCCTTTGAGGAGCGGACGATTGACGGAGCGGCCGACCGCGACGCCCAGGTGGAGTTCCTTGATGTCCAGAAGCGCGGTCATGGGGTGCGCGTCCTCATATGCGGGTCGAGACTGTCGCGCAGGCCGTCGCCGAGAAGGTTGAAGCCGAGCACCGAAAGGAAGATGGCAAGGCCGGGGAAGATGGCCACCCAGGGCGCGAGCTGGATGAGCTGCCGCGCATCCGTCAGCATCGAGCCCCAGCTCGGGAACGGCGGCTGGATGCCGAGGCCGAGAAAGGAGAGCGCGGCTTCCGAAAGCACCGCCGAGCCCATGCCGAGCGTCGCCATGACGAGGATCGGTCCCATCATGTTGGGCAGGATCTGCGTGAACATGATGCGCAGGTCCCCGTAGCCGAGCGTCTGCGCCGCCTGCACATAGCCCAGCGACTTCAGGGAAAGTGTGGAAGAGCGGGCGATGCGGCAGGTCCAGCTCCAGTTGGTGAGACCGAGCGCGATGAGCAGCGACGGCAGGCCGGGACCCAGCACCGCCATCACCGCCAGCGCGAAGATCAGCGAGGGAATGGCGAGCATGACGTTCGTGAAGCCATTCACCAGATCGTCCCACCAGCCGCCCCAGTAACCGGCGGTCATGCCGAGCGTGACGCCGATGATCGAGTTGATCACCTGCGAGACGATGCCCACCGTCAGCGAGATCTGCGCGCCGTAGAGGATGCGGGTGTAGACGTCCCGCCCCTGCCCGTCCGTGCCGAACCAGAAGGTGGCGTCCGGCGGCAGTTCGGAGTTCATCAGGTCCGCGTCGAGCACGGGGTCGAAGGGCGCAATCCACGGGGCGAGGATGCCGGCGAGGATCACCAGCGTCGTCAGTCCGGCACCGAGCCAGAAATTGAAGCCGAGGCGCATTCCCGTCACTCCTGCTTGATGCGCGGATCGATCGCGGCATAGATCAGATCGACGGCCGTGTTGATGACCAGGAACCAGAGCACGATGACGAGGATCGTGCCCTGCACCACGGGAATGTCGCGGCTCGCCACGCTATCGACCAGAAGCGAACCGATGCCGGGCCAGGCGAAGAGCTTCTCGATCACGACAGCCTGGCCGATCAGCGAGCCGAATTGCAGGCCGACGGTCGTGACGATCAGCACCAGCGCGTTGCGCGCCACATGCCAGCGCACCACCTTGGCCTCGCTCATGCCCTTGGAATGGGCGGTGCGGATGAAGTCGGCGTTGAGGACATCGAGGACGCCGGCCCGCGTGGTGCGCGCGAGAAGTGCAAGGGGCGTGACCCCGAGCGTGACAGCGGGCAGGATCAGGTTCCGGAAGGAACCGTCGCCGTAACCGAAGCTCGGCAACCAGTTCAGCTGCAGTGCGAAGAGATACATCATCAGGAGACCCAGCCAGAACTGCGGCATGGAGAGGCCGGACACCGCCCCGATCATGGTCACCGTATCGAGCACGGAGCCGGGCCTTAGCGCAGCAACGAAGCCGAGCGGCACACTGATGACGAGGGCGAAGACCATGGCGGCGAGCGCCAGTTGCAGCGAGGCCCACATACGGTCGTTGATGAGATCGATCACCGGCTGACGGGTGCGGAAACTGGTGCCGAGATCGAATTGCGCAAGGTCCGTGACATAGGTCACGAAGCGCTCCATCAACGGCTTGTTCAGCCCGAATTCCTCGTTGAGGCGGGCGATCATCTGCGGGTCGGCGGCGCGCCTGCCGTCGGCGAAGAGGCTTGCGGCGAAGGTCCCTGGTACGACGCTGAAGATGACGAAGATGAGCAACGCCACCACCACGACCGTGGGTATGATCTGCAGGACGCGGCGCAGGGTAAAACGAAGCATGAGCGGTCCCGTTCTGGCCGCCCGTACGGGCGGCGACAATCGATAAGGGGGCAGCCGCAGCTACCCCCTCCCCCTCAAGGTCTTACTGGCGCGATGACGGCGCCGTCTCGTCGATCCAGATTTCGTCATAGGGCTGGATCGCCAGTTCCGTGGCGTTCGGAACGAGGCCGTGGATCCACGGCTGGTAGGCCATCACCGCCTTGTTGTAGTTGAAGAACCAGACCGGAGCGTCGTCCTGCACGATGTTGTTGGCCCGGCGCAGGAGGTCGTTCTGCTTGGCCGGGTCGCGTTCCTGCTGTGCCGCCTCGTAGAGCTTGTCGAATTCCGGGCTTGCATAGCTGGTGTAGTTGCAGGCCGATTGCGCCGTCTTCGAATAGTAGCAACGCAGTGCGTTCAGCGGGTCGGGGCCGGAGAGGTTCGACCAGATGAAGGCCTGAAAGTTGTTGGTCGTCACCGCCTCGCCAAGGGTGGAGCTTTCGACCGGCTTCGGCTTCACGGTGATGCCGACCTTCTTCAGCATCGGCAGGATGGCTTCGACGATCGGCACGCCCCAGCTTTCGTTCGGGCTCGCCGTCACCTCGAATTCGAAGCCGTCGGCATAGCCGGCCTCGGCGAGCAACGCCTTTGCCTTCTCCGGATCGTAGGCGTAGGGCGCCTTGTCCTTGTCGAAGGCGGGCGAGGAAATCGGCAGCCAGCCGGAGGCCGGGTAGGCCTTGTTCTTGACGAGGCGCTCGATGATCAGCGGCGCATTGATGGCATGGTTGATCGCCTGGCGCACCCGCTTGTCCTTGAAGGGCTCGAAGGCGGGGTTGAAGCCGATGTTGCGGGTATACACCTCGGCGACTTCCAGGAGGTGATCCTTCAGCCCCTCCTCGCCCTGATAGGCCTGGTACTGGGTGGGGCCGAGGATCGACACGTCGATTTCCTTGTTGCGGAAAGCGACGTCGCGCGCGGCGTCCTCGGCCATCAGCACGATGTTGATGCGGTCCAGATAGGGCCTGCCCTCCTCGTAGTACTTGTCGAATTTTTCCACGACGACCTGCGAACCGGGCACGTGCTCCTTGAAGACGAAGGCGCCGAGGCCGACCGGATTCTTGCCGAAGGTCGATTCGTCCTCGACATTCGAAGGGTAGATGACCGTCGTGTTCTGCATCAGCGGGAAACCGGGATTGATCGTCCCGGTATAGGTGATCTCCAGCGTATGGTCATCGATCTTCTTCAGCCCCGAAATCTCGTCGGCCTTGCCGGCGATATAGTCCTCGGCGCCCTTGATGACGGCGATGAAGCTTGCGCCGGGGAAGGCGTTTTCCGGGTTGGCGATGCGCTTGTAGCTGTAGATGATGTCGTCGGCCGTCAGCGGCTTGCCGTTGTGGAACACGGCGTTTTTACGCAGATGGTAGGTGTGGACCCTGCCGTCCTCGGACACCTCCTCCGAGGACGCCAGTTCCAGGACGGGCTTGTTCTGGTTCGAATCCCAGCTGTAGAGCGCACGGTGGATGGCCTGCGTGATGAATTCTTCCTGCGTGTTGGGGCTCGACTGCACGTCGAGCGTGGCGAAGCTCGAGCCGTAGGGCGCGGTGAAGACGAGCGTACCGCCATGGCGCTCGCCCGCGGCAAGCGCCCCGGCAGCCACGCCGAGGCTGAGCATTGCGGCCAGTGTCAATCTCTTCAGCATTTCGTTCTCCCTCTCGTGCCGTTCTCGGCATCGTTTCGGTTCAGTCCGGCAGGCCGTCAGCGCGCATCATGCACGACGCGGCCCGCAAGCAGGGTCAGCACGCACTTTGTGTCCGAAAGGATGGTTTCAGGCGCGGCAGCCAGAAGGTCGTTGTCGAAGACGGCGATGTCCGCCCACTGACCGCGCACGAGCCGCCCTTTCACCCCCTCGGCTTTCTGCGAATAGGCGCCGTATTCCGTGTAGGCCTGCAATGCCTCCTCGCGGCTCAGCCGTTCGGATGCCTCCAACACCGTGCCCCTGCCCGTCTGGCGCGTGAGCATCGCGTGCAGGTTCGGGAACGGATCCGGCGAGCAGACCGGCGAATCCGAGCCGGTCGACGGTTTCAGGCCCATGCGCATCCAGGTGCCGATCGGGTAGGATGACCGGCCGCGCTCCTCCCCGAGCACGGATATGTAGCTGTCGCCGAAATCGTGGATGAAGGCCATCTGCGGCGCAGGCAGAATACCGGCTGCCTTCATGCGCGCATTCTGATCCGGTGTGGAAAAGCCGCAATGCTCGACGCGATGGCGGCGATCGGGATCGGGATTTGCGGCAAGCGCCTTCTCGTAGGCCGTGATGAGCTGCTCGATCGCGCCGTCGCCGATGGCGTGGCAGACCATCTGATAGCCGCGGTCGTGGCACGCTTTGACGACCGCCTCGACCTCCGCATCCGGCAGCATCTGCACGCCGATATTGTCCGGCTCGCCCCTGTAGGGCCTCGTCATCCAGGCGGTGCGCCCGCCCGCCGAGCCGTCGAGGAAGACCTTGACGCCGCCGACGCGCAGCATGTCGTCACCGGCGCCGGAAAGAAGGCCCGCGCGCCAGCAATCGTCGACGATGGAAACGCCGGGATCGCCGAGCAGGGTCAACCAGACGCGCACCGGCAGCCGGCCGGAAAGCTTGGCCATCTCATAGGCCTGGATTTCGGCAAAACCGGAGACCTGCCCCACGGCCGCATCCATGCAGCTGGTGATGCCGAAGGAGAGCAGATATCGCCCTGCCCGCTCGATTCCGTCGATCAGGTCCTCGGTCGTTGCCGCCGGCATGGCCGCCCTGACGAGGCTCTGGGCGTTTTCCGCCAGGAAGCCGTTCAGGCGGCCCTCCGTGAGGCCGATTACGCCGCCTTCCGGCACGGCCGTCGCCTCGGTGATGCCGGCAAGCTCCAGAGCGCGGGAGTTGGCGACCGAGACATGGCCGCAGGCCCGTGTCAGCAGGACCGGGTGATCGGGGGCCACGCGATCGAGATCGTCGCGCGTCGGGTGCCGCCCGGTGTCGAGCTGGACCTGGTCATAGCCGCGGGCGCGCACCCAACCGCCCTTCGGCGTCGTGGCTGCGCGGTCGGAAATCCGGCCCAGCAGGGCGGCAAGCGTCGGCGCGCTGGCGGGCGTCGCGTCGACCCAGCCCATGGCCATGCCGGTTGCGATGAGATGCAGGTGGTTGTCGATGAGGCCGGGGGTGGCGAGGCGGCCTTCGAGATCGATGACTTCGGTGTGCGGCCCCTTCAGGCCCGAAATGTCCGCATCGCTGCCGGTTGCGAGAACCTTGCCTTGCCACACGGCGAGAGCCTCGCTGATGCCCTCCTCCCGGCCGCGCCAGATCCGGCCATTGATGAGGATAAGATCGGCTTCTATTCCGAGCGCCATTCGCAACTCCCCCTGTCGGTCCCGGACGAGCCGGCACCTATTTCCTCCAGACGCAACGTGGAAGGTTGCAGTTGGCTTGGCCAATTCGCTTTTGGCAACAACCCATGCAGAATCGACATACCTATTTCGATTGAATGACTTATGATCGGCCGCAGCACGCGTGCAGCAAAGGAAGCGGATATGGAGATCAAGTGGCTGGAGGATTTCGTGACGCTTGCCGACACGTCCAGCTTCTCGCGCGCGGCCGAGCTGCGCAACGTGACCCAACCCGCCTTCAGCCGCCGGATCAAGCAGTTGGAGAGCTGGCTGGGCGCGACGCTCATCAGCCGCGCGACCATGCCGGCCGAACTCACGCCCGCGGGGCGCAATTTCCTGCCCGTGGCACAGGAAGCGATCCGCACCTTCTACGCGGCGCGCGAAGTGCTGCGTCTCCCGCACGAGCCGGGCCTCATCCGCTTTGCCGCGCTGCATACGCTGACGGTCACCTTCTTTCCGCGCTGGCTGAAGACGCTGGAAGCGGCGGGTGGATCATTCAGCACCTCGCTCATTCCGGACCGCGGCGGAATCGAAGCGAACCTCGACGCACTCGTCGGAGATGAGGCGGATTTCTTCCTGACCTATGCGCATCCGGAAGTGCCGTTTCATCTCGATAGCGGGCAGTTTTCCGCGCTGACGGTCGCCCATGACCGGCTGATCCCGCTGGTCGCGGCGGAGATCGTGCTGTCCGGCGACGCGCAGCCGGGACTGAACCTCCTCGACCGCGCCATCGCGCAGCCGCGGCTCGCCATCCCCTATCTCAGCTACGGCTTCAATTCCTTCTTCGGGGTCGCCCTGTCGCGCCTGCTGCTGCGCCGCCCGCCCTTCCGGCGCCGTACGACGCACGAAAACACGATCAGCGCCGGCCTAATGAACATGGCGGTGACGGGCGCGGGCGTATGCTGGCTGCCGGAGAGCCTGGCCCGCGAGGAAATCGACGCGCGCCGCCTCGTGCCTGCCTCTGCCGACGAGGGTTGGAACCTCGACCTCGAGATCCGCCTTTACCGCCACGCTGCGAGCCGCAACCGCAAGGTCGAGGAACTATGGGCGACTGCGCAGCGGCTCCTGGAACCCGCACCGGCCTGATCAGACCTTCACGAAGATCATGGGGACGGGTTCTCCTTCAGCCAGTCGGCAAGGCAGGGATAGATGCGGCCGTTGCGCGCCGGCATGGCGGAGGCCATGCAGAGCGCGTTCAGGACCGCCTCCTGCGTCGTCTCGGCGGCGGCGCGGAAGGCGATGTCGATGTGGCCGTCGGCGAGCCGCACCTGCGTGGCGAACGGCGCGGCGGGTTCATGGTCCACCGGGTCGGCGGTGGTGAAACAGAGGGCGACATCGCCGCTGCCATGGCCCCAGAAGGCACCGAGCCGGGCAAGGCCCGCGCCGGCACGCCGCGCGACCCGCTGCAATTGGCGATCTGCCAAGGGAAGATCGGTCGCCATGACGACGATGACGGAGCCGCGCTCGGGATCGGCCGGCGCTCGCGGATCGGGCCGGCGCCCGTCCGGCAGGACGAGGTCTCCCGCCGCGCCGAAATTGGCAAGGACCAGCGTGCCGAGCGTGAAGTCGCGCTTGCCGATCCGCATGCGCCGCGAGGCCGTGCCGATGCCGGCTTTGAATCCGAAGGCGGTCATCCCGGAGCCGGCGCCGACCGCACCCTGCTCCACCGGCCCCGTGCGCGCGGCGTCCAGCGCCGCCTCGGCATCGGCGGGCCTTACGGCCAGCGCCTGAATGTCACTGATGCTGCCGTCATTGCACTCGCAGACCAGCGCATTGACCGTCGAGGTCCTTCGCCCGATCTCCGGATTGGCGGCGATGGCGCGGCGGACCAGCGCTTCGGTGCAGGCGGCAACGCCGAAGGTGTTGGTGAGCAGGATCGGCGTCTCGATCGTGCCGAGTTCGGCCACCTGCATCAGCCCCGCCGATTTGCCGAAGCCGTTGATGACCTCCACCGCCGCCCGCGGCTTCACGCGGAAGACGTCGCCTGCATGCGGGAGGATCGCCGTGACCCCGGTGAAGAGGCCCTCGCCGCGCAGCGACCGGTGGCCGACCGAAACGCCCGCGACGTCGGTAATGGCATTGCCCGGCCCCGGTTCCAGCCTGCCCTTCGGGATCAGCCCCAGTTCGCGTGCGGTCTTCATATCGCCCCTCTCTGCATCACGTTTCTGTGTTTCAGCGAACCAGCCAACGGATCTAGAGCATTTGATCCAACGGACTTCCGGACGGAAAACCGTTACACACTTTTCCTGGAAGTGCTTTAGACCGGAACGCCGGCCGCTTCCAGATAGAGGGCCTGGAGTTTTCGGGTCATCGGACCGGGCTTGCCGTTGCCGACGACCCGGTCACCGATGCGCACGACGGGCATGACGAGGCTGGAGGCGGAGGTCTGGAACGCCTCGGCGGCGCCCTGCGCCTCGTGGGGCGCGAAGGGGCGCTCCTCGATCGCGAGACCCTCGGCGGCACAGAGCAGTGCGAGGGCACGCTGCGTGCAGCCCGGCAGCGTCGCGCGCGACGCCGCGCGGGTGAGAATGCGTCCGTCACCGGTGATGACATGGGCCGTGGAGGATGCGCCCTCCGTCACCAGCCCGTTCTCCACCAGCCAGACGTCGTCGAAACCGCGGGCGCGCGCCGCCTGCTTCGCCATGACCTGACCGAGCAGCATGGCGGTCTTGATGTCGCGTCGGCTCCAGCGGGGGTCGTCGGCCAGATCGACCGATATGCCGTCCTGCTGAGCCTTCGTGCCGGTCAGCGTCTTCGCCTGCGTGAAGCCGACGAACCGCGGCACCAGCGCGTCGGAATAGAGAAAGTCGCGATCCGCCTCGCCGCGCGAGACCTGCAGATAGACCGTGCCGTCCCGCAAGCCGTTGCGGGCGATCAATTCCGCCTGGACGCCGGCAATCTCCCTGCGCGAGAGGGCAAGCGGAATGGCGAGTTCCCTCAGCGAACGTTCCAGACGGCCAAGATGCAGGTCGTTGTCGATCATCCGTCCGCCGATAACCGCCATCACTTCGTAGACGGCGTCGCCGAACAGGAAGCCGCGATCGAAAAGCCCGATGCGGGCCTGCTCCTCCGGCAGAAATTGACCGTGGACATAGACGATCCTGCCCATGTGTTCCCCTTGCTGTGCCTGCTGCCCTGCAGCGCCGCGCCTCTTCGGGACGCGCAAAGGTCGCTGCAGAATCGTCAACTTGCCGCATGTCTCGTTTCACCGGTCCGATGAAAGGAGACATGCTGTCGTCACGGAACATAGGAGCGACTTGCCGGGGCTGACCAATTCAATTCGCGCAGCATCCTATGCAAAATTTGCCTGAGATGATTTTCAGTCGGATGGAGCGGTCTCCTGGTGCAGATCGCCCAGGCGCCTCGTTACCGGCACTGCTTGCGCGGGCCGCCGCTGTAAGGCTGGTAACTGTTGTCTTCCGGGCGGTAGGAGCGGTAGCGGCTGAAGCAATAGGCAACGTGTTCCTGCGTCAGTCTGATTGCCTCGCCACTGTCGGCACCATTGTCGGCCGAGTATTCCATCTGCGTCGAGGGGGCATCGGCCTCTTCCGCATCGATACCGCGCGTTACAGGCGAAATATCCTCCGACGGCCCCCACGACGCATCCATGTAGGGTGAGTTGCAGGTCCGCCGTCCGCCACTGAAAGATCTGTAGCTGTTGTCGAACGGACGATAACTGCGATAGCGTTTCGCACACCATTCCGCATGAGCGGTGGGCACTGTCGACGCCGTCGGCTGCTCCTGCGCCGGCTGCGGTTGAATTGAAGCGGTGGCCGTCTTGTCCAAAGGCTCCGGGGCGCGTTCCTTTTCGGCCTCGTTGCCCATTGCGGGCGTCTCAGACTCTCTCGAAGCGTTAAGGTCGGTCGGGGCGGAGCGGGCGGGCAGTCGCTCGAATTGCTGGGACGCCCTGTCGACTGCTTGCGGCTGCTTGGTCCATATTTCCGCCTGGTTCACGTCGAGCTGCGGCTGGCGCGCAGGCTTGCCGGTAAGGAACAAGACTGCGACGACCGCCCCGCTCAGGAACAACGCGAGAGACAGGACGAACCCGCCAAATACCGCCAACGCCGTTTTCACTTAAGCCTCCTTCGTCGTTCACGAAGAAATGCAAGGGCTCGGTCTCAAGTTCCGACGATGCCTCAGAATGCTTGAGCTTTCGGATAGTGAGCGGCGGTGCCGGTGCTCCGGTCCACGAAATCCTATGCCGCCTCGGGAATGCGCGCGATGACTTTGATCTCGAAATCGAACCCGGCAAGCCAGTTCACGCCCAGCGCGGTCCAGTTGGGATAGGGTGGAGCGCTGAAGATCTGATTCTTGACGGCCATGATGGTTTCGAACTGGTTCTCGGGGTCGGTGTGGAACGTGGTCACATCGACTATATCGTCGAAGGTGCAGCCGGCCGCATTCAGCGTCGCCCGCAGATTTTCGAAAGCCAGTTGGACCTGGCGCCCGAAATCCGGTTCCGGACTACCATCGGAACGGCTGCCGACCTGCCCGGAGACGAACAGGAGGTCGCCGGAGCGGATCGCGGCTGAATATCCGTGAGCTTCGTACAGGGCATGCCGATCGGCGGGAAAGATTGCGTCGCGTCGCGTCATCTGTTCATTCCTTTTCAACGTTCGGGCACTGGGTGATTGTGACATCGTTGCCGGCTCTACATACGCGGCGTATGTGAACCAGCGTCCGCCGCGTCTGTCAATTCAAATATACGCGACGTATGTGGCATGCCGGGTGCCGCCGAAATTGTTAGGACGAACTTCTAAGAGTCGATCGGCCGCTTGCCACCTGCCCGGACACTCGCCGCAATGACACAAGCGTTTGCCTTATTCGTACCTTGAAAGGGCACGTGCTACGGATTGGCGGCAATCGGTGAGCAGCGCACAACTCAATCCGTTGGTCGAGCTTCGAGCTCGAACACATGGTGGTGGATGTGGCCTTCGAACATCTCCAGCAGACCCTTGGTCAGTTCGCGGCTCTCGTAGCGCACCGGCGACTCCAATGCTCGCGCCAAAGCAGCGCGATCATCATAGATGGTGGAGAGGATCATCGCGAAAACCGGTGCCCCTTCGTCCCGGTCGACGGCATGGAGCACCCGGACTTCCCTGACGCCCGGAAAGGCCTGCCACAGAGGCACCAGCTTCTCCTCGACATAGTCGCGGAATGCCTGCTCCCGGCCAGGATGGATGATCCCCTCGAACAGGGCCTGGCGAACGATCATGATATCTTCTCCCGCTTCAATTGACGGTGTTCGGCGCTTTTTCGCCGGCAAAGTGGGCGGCGAGATTTGCAAGCACGAGCTTTCCCATGGCCATGCGCGTCTCGACCGTCGCGCTGCCCTGATGCGGCATGAGCACCGTATTCGGCGTGGCGTGGAATTCGCTTCGGATTGCGGGTTCGTTGACGAAGACATCGAGCCCGGCACCCGCGATCGTTCCGGACCTCAACGCCTCGATCAGGGCCTCCTCGTCGACGACGTTGCCACGCGCGACATTTACCACGATACCCTCGGGACCGAGCGCCTGAAGAAGGGATGCGTCGACGATGTTCTGCGTCGCCGCACTCGCCGCCACGCAGACTGCCAGAACGTCGCTATCGCGGGCGAGATCGACCGGACTCTGATGGGCGATCCAGTCGACGCCGGAAAGCGCGGACCGATTCCAGTATCGCACCGACATGCCGAAGGCCTCCGCGCGCGACGCGAATGCCCGCCCGATCTGACCAAGACCGAGTACGCCGATCCGCTTTCCCTTCGGGCAATGGCCGAGCGGTAATTGTTCGCCCGCGGCCCAGCGGCCTTCGCGCACCAGCCTGTCGCCATCGCCGACCCTTCGCAGGACGGCGAGCATGAGCGCGATACCGAGGTCAGCGACGTCGTCCGCAAGGACACCCGGCGTCGTCGTCACATCGATGTTGCGACTGCGCGCGCGGACGAGATCCACCTTGTCCGTCCCGACCCCGTTGATTGCGATGATCCCCAGTGATGGAAGCTTCTCCATCCATTCATTGGAAAGGCCCGCGCCGCCGCCCGTGGCAACCGCGCGGATCGACGGGAGCGCCGCTTCGAGCGCCGGCCGATCGGCGGCCTGGTAAAGCCTGTGAACCGTATAATTCCGCTGCAGTTCGTCCATGACGAACGGCATCATCGGCTCCACGAGCAATAGATCTGGTTTCACGTTTCGAAACTCCAATTACCGGGATGTGGCCATCAGGATATCTGGCCGAGGAAGAAGCGCGTGCGCTCGTGTTGCGGGGCGCCGAAGAAGGCATCGGGCGGCGCAACCTCCAGGATCTCGCCGCGGTCCATGAAGACGACACGATCGGCGACGCTTCGCGCGAAGCCCATCTCGTGCGTGACGCAAAGCATGGTCATGCCTTCGTTGGCGAGATCCACCATCGTGTCCAGGACCTCCTTGACCATCTCCGGATCGAGAGCCGAGGTCGGCTCGTCGAAGAGCATGATCTTCGGGTTCATGCACAGGGCCCGCGCGATCGCGACGCGCTGCTGCTGTCCGCCCGAAAGCTGCGCCGGATATTTCGCGGCCTGCTCGGGGATACGCACCCGTTTCAGATATTTCATCGCCGTCTCTTCGGCCTCTGCCTTGGCGAGACCCCGAACCTTCATGGGAGCCAGCGTGCAGTTCTCCAGCACCGTCATGTGCGGGAAAAGGTTGAACTGCTGGAAAACCATGCCGGTCTCCTGCCGGACCAGATCGACGTTCCGCCCGCCGGCGGTCAGGTCGTGACCGTCCACGACGATCCTGCCCGAATGAATGGTCTCGAGCTGGTTGATGCACCTGATCAACGTCGACTTGCCGGAACCCGATGGTCCACAGATGACGATCCGTTCACCGCGGCCGACCGCCAAGTCGATGTTCTTAAGCGCGTGAAAGGCGTCATACCACTTGTTGACGCCCTCCATGCGGACGGCCGGGTCCGAAGCCTCGCGCGAATCCGGGGGCGAGGCGTTTTCGCGTTCCGTGTTCATCGCGAGGACTCCATTCTATTTCGCTTCAGTGACGAATTCCGGCAGCGGAGAACCGAGCCACTTCTCGTGGATGGCATTGAGCTGTCCGTCCGCCTTGACCTTGTCGAGGAAGCCGTTGACGAAGTTCAACATCTCGCTCGATCCCTTGCGAACGGCGATACCCTGAACCTGCTGGCTCAGCTGAAGCTTCTGATTGAACCGCCCGGGGGCGGCGGCTTCGATCTGGGCGGCGACGACATTGGATACGCCGATCAGCTCGACCTGTCCGGAAAGGAGCGCTTGCACCGCACTGGCGTCGTCGTCGAAGCGTTGAATGTTGGCGTCCTCAGGGGCAATCTTTGTGGTCGCCGTGTCCTGCGTGCTGGCACGGGCGACGCCGATCGTCTTGCCGGCCAGATCTTCAGGCTTCGTGACGTCCAGGTCGGCGGCGCCGAACACGCCGATCGAAATGCCTGCGTAAGGTTGCGAGAAGTCGACGTTCTTGGCGCGCTCCTCGGTGATGCCCAGCGAGGCGACCAGCAGATCCACCTGGTTGCTCTGCAGGTAGGGGATGCGGTTGGGTCCGGTCACCGGCACGATCGTCACTTCGACTCCGAGCTCCTTGGCAAGCAGCTTCGCAACGTCGGCATCGTAACCATCCGGCTGGTTGTTCGCGTCCATGATCCCGAACGGCGGGAAATCGACCAGCATGCCGATCTTCACCGTTCCGGCCGATTTGATCGCCTCCACCGTCTGCGCTGCGGCGGGCGCCACCAAACCCGCGACAATCGCAGCTCCGAGGACAGATATTGCCATGCGTCTCGAGATATTCATTAGCCCTTCCCTTCTCATATGCCGGCCCTCCCGCCGGCGGGGCCCGTCAACGTGCCGTTGCCCGGGAAAAACGGGTTTCCATCCGGCGTGCGATCAGCGACAGCGGCCAGCAAAGCAGAAAATAGACGGCGGCAACGGTGCCGAAGACCAGAAACGGACTGAACGTCGCATTGTTGATGATCTGCCCCTGTCGGGTCAGCTCGGTAAAGCCGATGATCGATGCGAGCGAGGTGCCCTTTATGAGTTGCACGAGGAAACCGACGGTGGGGGCGACGGCGATACGGGCCGCCTGAGGCAGGATCACATGACGCATCGACCGAAAATAGCGCAGGCCGAGCGCTGTCGCCGCCTCGCGCTGTCCCTTCGGCACGGCCTCGATGCAGCCCCGCCAGATCTCGCCCAGGAAGGCGCTGGCGTGGAGCGCGAGCGCAATCGTCGCGGCAATCCAAGGATTGATCGAAAAGCCGAAGATGTTCATGCCGAAGAAGACCAGAAAGAGCTGCATCAGCAGCGGGGTTCCCTGAAAGACCCGGATGAAGCCCGTCGCGGAGAGACGCAGCACTCGCGTATCGGCGACGCGCATCAGTGCCACTAGTAATCCGCCGACGCTGCCGCCGGCAAAGGCGATCGCGGAAAGGGCGATCGTCCACTGTGCCGCGGCGACGATGACGAGAAACTCGTTCCAGCCGAAAGCTCTGATCATGACCGTGCTCCTAACGGCCGAGGGGATATTTGAAGGCCATTTTCTCGACCGCGTAAAACAGCGCGGAGAAACCGACCGACAGGGCAAGATAGATCAGAGTGACCGCGATATAGACCTCGAAGCTCGCAAAGGTCGCGGACTGGAGGTCGTTGCCGGCCGCAGCCAGGTCATCCGCCGAAATCACCGACACGACGCTGGTATTCAGCATCAGATAGATGAACTGGCTGGTGAGCGCGGGATAGACGGTGCGCAAAGCCGGCTTCATGACGATGTAGCGGAAAATCTGGGCCCTCGAAAGGCCAAGTGCCCAGCCGGCCTCCACCTGTCCCCTGTGAATGGATTCGATCCCGGCGCGGATGATCTCCGTGCCGTAGGCGCCGAAGTTGACCACCAGCGCCAGCAGCGCCGCACTGTTCGGCGAAAGCCTCAGGCCAAGCGAAGGCATGCCGAAGAAAATGAAGAAGATCTGCACGAGGAAAGGCGTGTTGCGGATAATCTCGATATAGCCATCGATCACGGTACGCAGGATCGCCGGTCCTGCTGTCTTTCCCCAGGCGCAGAAGACTGACACGACGAGGCCGATCAACATGGCTGCACATGACAGGCGAACCGTGAGCCAGGCGCCGATCAGCAACTGGTCGAAGGACGCGAGCACAGGCGCGAAGTTGAACTCGTACATGCCGGGACCTCCTCCCACACTACCGCCGCCGCACGTCGCGCTTCCCGCGATATGCGTCAGTTAGATCGATCTAAAATGTTTCCTGACGTGCGTCAACCGCAAATGACGTCCGGGATCGGGCGCGGTCAGGCGGGCCGGCCGCAGGACTGCCGAATGTTCAGCGTCGTATCGTTCACCATGCGCCGCGGCGACAAATCCGGATTGGCGATGCGCTCGACAAGGAGCAGCGCCGCCTTTTCGCCGATCGCAGTCGGGCCGGTCGAGACCGAGGTCAGTCTCGGCCGGATGGCCTCTGCGTCAGCCACGTCGTCGAAGCCGATCAGCGAGAGATCGCGTCCGATCGTCAGTCCGCAATCGTGAAGTCCTGCGGCAAGGCCAAGAGCGACAAGATGATTGAAGCAGATCACGGCAGTCGGCTGTGTGGCCTTTGCAAACAGAAGGTGGGTCGAGCCGGCGATTTCTCCGAGCTGTGCCGGCAAATGGATCAGGATCTCGGGATCGAACCCCTTTGCCAGCATGGCGGCACGAAAGCCGTCCACGCGCTCCCGATAGGCAGAATGAACCGGGCCGTGGGCGGCGAACGCAATCTTCTCATGACCGAGCGTTGCGAGATAATCCACCGCCTGGCGCATGCCGCCGGCATAGTCCACGCCGACATAGTCCATATCGGCGGAAATGTGGCGCAATACCTGGACCACGGGCATACCCCACGCGGCCAACTGCTCGGACAGGTCGGGTTCGGTGCCCGCGGCGGGGCAAAGAACGACCCCGTCCACCCCATGTTCGCGCATGCGCTGGAGCAGCATGGACTGCCGCTCCACCCTCTCCCCGCTATTGGCGAGAATGACCACCTTGCCGGTGGCCCCGATAGCCTCCTCGATACCTGAAAGGAGTTCCGCGAAGAATGGATTGGTGAGATTTGGGACGATTGCGCCGATGATCTGGCTGCGTTCGACGCGCAGGCGGGCTGCGCCGATGTTGTAGACATAGCCCAGATCCCGCATCGCCTGCTCGACTCGCGCGCGCGTCTCACTGCCGACCAGCGGGCTCTTGCGAAGAACGAGAGAGGCGGTCGCGCGGGAAACATTGGCATGCCGCGCGACATCCAGAAGCGTGACGCGAGGCTTCTTTCGTTCTTGGAAAGACATTGGGTGCCGATCGGGAAAAAGAGCGTGGAGAGGACTATAGTCGACGGGCGAACACTAGGGCAAATCGAGCGAAGCTGCGCAACGGTTTTCCGCCCGGGGCGGCGCCCGGGAGCCCGCGACCGACATGCTCAGCCAGATTTCGCCGCGACACGCGTGGAGACGCTCAGCGATTCACCCGGCTCGAGAACTTTGAGGCCGCGGGCTTCGGCCTTGCCGGGAAGGTTGAACGCATCGACGGGGTGCGTCACCGGTTCGAAGCAGAAGAAGCCGGCGTCGGCTTCCGGTGAAAAGACGACGTATTGGCGCAGCGCCTCGCTCGCATCCACGTCCGCCACGAGCCCACGCCTCGGCGAGTGGATGCGGGCCTTGCCGTTCCAGCCGTCGAACCAGTTGTTGATCCATCGCTCCGGCAATGGCTGCGGCCTGCTGAAATCCATTTCCGGATGTGCGGCTATGGCATCGTAGGCCTTTGGCAGGTGATCGGATTGCTCCAGCCAGACGCCGCGGGCCGGCGCGTGCAGCGTCGTATCCGGCTCGCGCACGAACCAGGGATGAAAACCGGCGCCATAGGGCAGACGGATCCTGGCGCGGTTGACGAGGCTCAGCTCCATCACGAGGCCGGCGCTCTCCAGGCGGTAGGACATCCTCGCATCGTAGCGGAAAGGCCCCGGTCCTTCTGCCGAAAGGGTGAGCGTGATCGAATCCGCGCTCACGGAGGCAACGTCCCACGCGGCCGAAAAGCCGTTCCCGTGGATCGGGTATGGCTCCGTCTCCACGTTCCGGGGCAGGGCATGAAAGGTTTCGTCAAACGTGAACCCGCCGCCGGAAACCCGGCCGGAAAAAGGAACCAGCAGAATGTTCGAAAGCGCGAAGGGATGCGCGGTGGAGGGATCGACCCTGCGGAAGATCGGTTGCCAGGAGCCATCGTGCAGCACGTCGAATGCCGTCAGCCCGGCGCCGAGATCGGGCCGCAGGACGATGCGTGCATCGCCGTTGGAGAGCTCGATCGCCGGCATCACCAGCCGCCGTCGATCGCGATGTTCTGGCCGGAAATCATGTCGGAGGCCGGCGAGACGAGAAAGTGGACCAGGTCGGCGACGTCGGAGGGCTGGATGCGCGCCTTCAGCGACTGGTTTTCGACGATCCAGTCATTGTATTGTTGCAGGTGGTCGGCAAAGACCCGCTCTTCCGCCTCCGAAACCACCGCGCCCGGCGACACCGCGTTAACGCGCACGCCGTGCGGGCCGAGTTCGCGCGCAAGCGCCTTCGTCAGCCCCAGCATCGCGCCCTTGGACGCCACATAGGGCACATAGCCGTCCCAGCGGCCGTTCAGCGTCAGGGAGCAAAAGTTCACGATCTTGCCGTAGCGCTTTTGCTTCATCCCGGGCGCGACGGCTCGGGCAAGCGCGAAAGCCGCCGACGAGTTGACGCGGACCTGGTCCTCGTATTCCTCCAGCGAAAATTCCTCGAAAGGCTTATTGATGATGAGCGCCGCATTGTTGATGAGAATATCGATGCCGCCATGCTCGCGGGAAAGCGTAGCTGCGCGCTTTTCCGCCGAAGCCAGGTCGTTGAGGTCCTCGCCGACATAGATCGCGCTCACACCGTGAGCCGCGGCGACACGCGCCGCGAAGCCTTCCCCGGCTTCGGCCCCGGGCCTGTCGAGCAATATCAAGGCGGCGCCGGCGCGCGCCAGCCGCTCGGCCTGGGCCCGGCCGAGGGTGCCGAGCGCACCGGTAATGAGGGTGGTCTTTCCGGAAAGCTCTGTCATCGTTACCTCACAGAAGCGCGTGAACCTCGTCTATCGACGTCTCGGCGGTCGGCTTGTCGAACACGATCTCGCCGCGTGCCATGGCGACGATGCGGTCGCAGGATTGGAAAACGTGCTGCATGTTGTGCGAGATGAAGATCCCGGTCAGGCCCTGCGCCTTCAATCCGCGCACGAAGCCGATCACCTTGTCGGTCTCCTTGACCGAAAGATGGTTCGTCGGCTCGTCCAGGATCAGCACTTTCGACTTGAAGTGCATGGCGCGTGCGATGGCGACGCCCTGCCGCTGGCCGCCCGAAAGCTCTCCGACCAGCGCATCCGGCGAGCGCAGATGCAGATCGACATCGGCGATGGCACGGATGCTTTCGGCGCGCATGCGCTTCTGGTCCATGATGCCGATGCCGAAGACCGACCATTTCATAGGCTCGCGGCCGATGAAGAGATTGCGGGCGATCGACATGGATGGGACCATGGAATTGTACTGATAGATCGTTTCCAGCCCGTGGCGCATCGCATCCTTGGGGCTGCGAAGAGCCACCTTGCGGCCTTCGATCAGCACGTCGCCGGAATCCTGATGATGGACGCCAGAGAGAATCTTGATGAGCGTCGACTTGCCGGCGCCATTGTCGCCGACGAGGCCGACGGTCTCGCCGGGGTGGATCGTCAGGTCGACATTCTTCAGCGCATGCACGCCGCTGTACCATTTCTGAAGGTTGCGGCATTCGATGATTGGCGTGGTCATTTGTGCGCCTCCACCTTGATCTTGCGGGACATTTTGCCCATCCAGGCATTGGCGATGACGGCAAACATGGTGAGAACCCCGATCGCGAACTTGAACCAGTTGGCATCGACACGGGAAAGGACCAGGCCGTTGTCGATCGTGCGGATCAGAAGGGTGCCGATGATGGCGCCGAAGACCGTGCCGATACCTCCTGCGAGCGCCGTACCGCCGATGACGGCCGCGGCGACCGCCTGCAATTCCAGCCCCTCGCCGATCGACGGCAGCGGCGAACCGAGACGCAGCACCTGAAGCAGTCCCGCAAAGCCCGCCAGTACCGAGCAGAGCATAAAGCAGACGATCTTCACGCGCTTGACCGGAATGCCCATGGAGGCGGCGGCCTCGTTGAAGCCGCCGGTCGCCCGGATCCAGTTGCCGAAATTGGTGAGCGACAGCAGCGCTGCCACGAGTGCGGCAATGACCACGAACCAGAGGAAGGACATGCGGAAGGGCGAGCCCTGCCAGATATAGTCCGTGAAAAGCCAGGTCGGCAGGTCGGACGGCAGAAGCGGGGGAAAACCGCCTGATATGACGATGGTCAGCGAGCGCGCGATGAAGAGCATCCCCAGCGTGGTGATGAAGCTCGGTATCGAGAATTGCAGCGTGACATAACCATTGATGAAACCGATCGCCCCGCAGATCATGAGACCGAGCAGCACCGCGACGGTGAAGGGCACGCCGGAATTCAGTATCACCGCCATCGACATGGGCATCAGCGCAAAGACGGACCCGACCGACAGGTCGAATTCGCCGCAGATCATCAGGAGCGTCACGCCGATGGCGACGAGCGCCATTTCCGGCAGAAGGCCCATTACGCCGCGCATGTTCTCGAAGGAAAGAAGAATGCCGTTCGACTTCGCCTGGAAGACGAGAACGAGGACGATCAGCAGTGCAAGGCCGGCAAGCTCGGGCTTATCGAGATAGATTTTCAGAAATCGCTTCATGGGCTGCCACTCATGGTTCGGCGTCGTGCCTGACCGATCACGACGATCTCAGGTCGGGTGCCTGAGATCGTCAACGCGATCGATTCCGAGAGCTGGGACGGCATGCGGGCGGAAAGCCGCATGAATTCCCCCCCGCTCCGGTTTCGAGCTCGGGCAAGACGCCTGTTGCTTATCGGGAGCGCCGGATCAGCGCAGACCCTGCTTCGCCAGTTCGAGGATCGTCGGCACATCCTTCGGCGTGACGATGCCCTGCCCCGTATCGACATCGGAGGGTGTCAGGCCGGCGGTTTTCCAGAGATAGGCCTGCATGACCGGGATGAAGCCCTGCATGTAGGGTTGCTGGTCGACCTGCACCTGAACATAGCCGGCCTCCATCTGCTGTAGCACCTCGGGCACGAGGTCGAAGCCGCCGAGCAGGACCTTGCCGGGCTCGATGCCGCGATCCTTCAGGACCTTGGCGACGCCGGCATGCCAGTAGCCGGTATCGAAATAGGCGGTCGTGTCCGGGTTGGCATTGAGATAGGCGCCGATGCGGTCGGCGGTCAGCGCGAGGTCGGTGGCCGAATCGATGCGGGTGATGTTCACCTCGCGGTCGGAATGCTCGGCCTTGTACTCCTCCAGAAATTTCGTGACGCCGCCGGCGCGCTGCTCAGACCAGGTCTGGCCCGGCGCGTTGACGCCGACCAGCAGGTTGAGCGGGCCCTCCTTCGGGAAGTTTTCCGACTGGGCCTTGGCGAGCGAGTAGCCGGCCGCGGTGAAGCCCTGGCCGATGAAGGCCTTACGGGCGTTGCCCTTGGCGCCTTCGCTGTCATCGACATTGACGGCGAGCACCAGGATGCCGGCGTCGACGGCTTCCTTGATCACGTTGTCATAGGCATTGTTGTCGACGATCGCGACGAAGATCGCGTCCGGCCTGGAGGCGATTGCCGCCTGCAGATTGGCGACGGCCTGCTCGACCGCGCCTTCCGTCTGCGTGAGGATCAACTGGCACGAGGCGCCGACTTTTTCGCAAGCGTCGTCATAGCCCTTCTTGACCGCCTGCCAGAACGTGTTCGAGGCCGACGAATGGCTGACGAAGGCGATGCTGAGACCTTCCGCGCTGGCGGCTGGAGCCATCAGCGTCAGCCCCAGGGCCGTTCCTGCTATCAATTTCCTGATCATGATGCGTTACCTCCCGTTGAACATCGATCATATTGCGGCGGCCGGTCACCCCGTGCCGTCGAAGAACTCCGCCCGCGATCGCGCGATCTCGGGCAAAGATTTCAGAATTTCGCGCAGATGCATGCGCAGCGCCCGCTCTGCCCCGCCGACATCGCCTGCCGCGATCGCATCGACGATCTGCTCGTGTTGTTCGATCAGCCGGCCGATCTGCGGATCGTCAACGCTGAGGAACCGGACGCGGTCCATCTGCGCCTTGACGCTTTCGATGACGCTCCAGGCATAGGCGCGGCCGGCGGCCGTCGCGAGCGTGTGGTGGAAGAGTTCGTCAAGCTGCAGGAACGCGGCGCGATCGTCATGCGGCACCTGCTTCTGGCGAGCGATCTGTTCGCGCAGTTCGTCGACGATCGCCACCTCATGCTCGCCGGCGACCTGGCGCACGATGTCGGCCTCGATCGCCTCGCGCACGAAGCGCACGTCCATGACCGATGCCGTCGAAATCCGCGTCACATACGTGCCGCGTTGGGGCAGCACCTGGACCAGCCCCTCCTCTGCCAGCTTGATGAAGGCTTCGCGAACCGGTTGGCGGCTGATCGAGAGGCTTCTTGCTATCTCGGCTTCGGAAATGCGCGCGCCGGGCACCAGCTCCGCCTGGATGATCTGCTCGCGTAGGATGCGATAGACCTGCGGACCGACAGCCTCGATCGCGGACAGAACGCGCTGCGGTTTGATGTTCTGCATCCGGCCCCCCTCCACGCTCCCGGCAGCATTGGCCTACTACCATACAAGCCGGTCGAACTTCAATCCTTCGAACTGCGCCGCGACACTTCGTATTTCCGGTCGAGATCGAGAGCGAGGTCGACCCCGTGCCCTGCCCCCGGCGGAATGGTGATCATGCCGTTCGTCACAGTGGGCAGCTGCGTCGTAAGGTCGGCATACCAGGTCTTGTAATAGGCACGCACGCTTTCCTGGACGAGCGCGTTCGGAGCATTCAGCGACAGATGCGTCGAGGCTGCGAGCACCACAGGGCCGGTGCAATCATGCGGCGCGACCGGAAGGTGCCAGGCTTCCGCCATGGTGGCGATCTTCTTTGCCTCGGAAATCCCGCCGCACCAGGAGAGGTCGAGCATGACGACCCCGGCCGCATCCGTTTCCATGAGATCGCGGAAGGCCCATCGGGTCGCGAGCGTTTCCGACGCGCAGAGCGGCGCGCGGCTTGCCGCCGCGTAGCGCTTCAGACTGGAGAGCGAGTCCATCTTGATCGGGTCTTCATGCCAGAAGGTGGCATAGGGCTCGAGTGCCCGGGCGATCTGGATGGCGGGCGTCAATTGCCACATGGAGTGGAACTCGACCATGATGTCGATGCGGTCGCCGACCCGCTTGCGGATCTTCTCGAAGGGCTCCAGCGCCTTGCGCAGGTCCGGCCCGGAAATATACTGGCCGCCGCTTTTCTCCGCCGCGATATCGAACGGCCAGATCTTCATGGCAGTAATGCCCTCCGACAGGAGATCCTCGGCGAGTTCGTCCGCCCGTTCCAGAAATCCGTTCAGGTCGTCATAGTCGCGCCGCGGGCCGCCGATGCCGTAGTTTGCCGTCTGCTGGCCCTTCGCGTCGCGCATATAGGTGTTGCCGGCGCAGGTGTTGTAGGTGCGGATCTCGCGCCGCGAGAAGCCGCCGAGAAGCTGGGCGATCGGCAGGTTCGTCGCCTTGCCGAAAAGGTCCCAGAGCCCGATATCCACCGCCGAATTGCCGCGCATCTCCGCCCCGGTCGAGCGGAAGCCGAGATAGCCTGTCAGATCCTTCGAGATGCGGTCGATCTCCAGCGGGTCGCGCCCGACGAGTTTCGGAGCCACCACCTCGTGAATGTAGGTTTCCACGGTCTGCGCCATGAAGAAGGTCTCGCCAAGTCCGACAAGCCCCTCGTCCGTGTGGATGCGGACCCAGAGAATATTGGGAAAGTCGCGGACGCGGACCGTTTCTAGTTCCGTGATCTTCATGCTCAATAAACTCCTGCCGCCAAAAGCGCCTTTACCGTCAGATCGAAATGCTCGACCATCGCCTCCTCGCCTTTCGCCGGGTCGCCGTTGGCGATGGCCTGCGCGATGGTCATGTGGCCGTCGATACTTTCCTGCCGCGTCTCATTGCTGGCGCGGCTCGCCCAGCCGATGGGCCAGGTATGGCGCGTCACGACATGGAAGGAGCCGACGATCAGCGCGAACATCGGGTTGCGGGACGCCGTGCCGATCGCTTCGTGAAAGGCGATATCGTGTTCCATGACCCTGACCGGCTGGTCGAAATCCCGCTGCATCGCTTCGGCAAGCGCGACGATTTCGGCGGCCTCCTTGTCGGTGCGGCGCATGGCTGCCAGCACGACGGTGCGGCGCTCGACAGTTCGGCGGACATCGAAAATCTGCTGGATCGTCACCTGATCGGTATGCACGGCATGGTCGGTCACTAGGGCCAGCACGTCCGCCTTGGGCGCGGCCACCCGCGGACGCCGGCCATTACCGATGTCGATCAGCGTCAGCGCCGCGAGCGAACGATAGGCCTCGCGCACGACGCTGCGGGATACGCCCAGCTTTTCGGCAAAGGCCCCCTCGCTCGGCAACGAATCGCCGACCTGAAGACCGTTCTCGCGAATATGGACCTTCACGGCAGTCACGACGGCGCCGAGCAGTCCATCCGCGCCGGAACGTCCGGATGAGGACTCTTCCTCCGCCTTGAGCTCTATCAAGTTAACCTCCTACCTATCAGATAGGTTTGTGATGACCTGTGAATAGATTCGCCTTCGGCTGTTGTCAACGCCGAATTGCAAAAACTGTTTGGGAGGCGCTAGGGAAGCAACCGCTCGACAGAAGCGGCCTAACGGGCATCGCCCGCCGTATCTGACGCGAAATACGCCGAAAACCGCTGAGCAAGCTCGCCCAGATCGACCATCGCGCGCCGAAGATGCAGCCGCATGATCTCCTGGGCCTTGGTCGCGTCCCCTTCGCTCACAGCCTCGAGAACGCGCCGGTGATCCTCGACCAACTGGTCGAGTTGCCCCGCCTGTATCGACAGACGGCGGACCCGGTCCATATGCTTCTTGGCATCCGAGATGAAGGCCCAGACTCCGTCGCGGCCCGCGAGGCTGCAGTAAAGCGCGTGCATGCGTTCGTCGCACTCGAAAAACAGGTCGGGGTTGTCCTCGAGGACAGCAAGCTCCTGCTCCTCGATGGCTTGCCGTATGCCGAGCAGGACGCGGCGGTTCGATTGCTGCGCCGCTTCGGCAACGATCGCCAACTCCAGCTGTTCGCGAACGAACTGGGCGGTCCTGACCGCGTCCATGCGGATCGGCGCCACCACGACGCCTGCCCGTGACCGGAGGTCGACAAGTCCTTCCGCACTCAGCCGCGAAAGGGCCTCGCGCACGGGCGTACGGCTGACTCCCAGCAGCCCGGCCAGCGCATGCTCGCCGATCGGTTCGTTCGGCTTCAGTTCGAGCCCGATGATCTTGCGCGAAAGCGTGCGGTAGCAATGCTCCGCGGCCGAGATTTTTATGTCACGCGCCATAAATTGAGAGCCCTATGTATTTTTGCATGCAATCGTTCATCGCAAGCAGATTACCCGGACAACGTTTCGTTTGCTACTCGCCATTGAAGCTCCCTTGACGCTTTCTGAAATCTTGCATACAAGAATGCAAACGGGTTTGGAAGGACACCAATGACCAACCGCAAGCGGCGACGTCCCGCAGCGTTGCATACCGGATTCATGGCGCGGCCATGAGTGCCACGGTTTCCCTGCTCCTCGATGCGAAGGACATCGTCGGCGAGAGCATTCTCTGGTCCGGGGACGAGAAGGCGCTTTACTGGGTCGATATCGTCGGCAAACGCATCCATCGGCTCGAACCCGAAAACGGCCGTCATGACACATGGCCGACCCCGGACTTCGTGACGTCGATCGGCATGCGGGCGGATGGCGGGTTCATCGTCGGCCTCAGCCGCAACGTCTGCCTGTGGACGCCCGGCGGGCCTTTCGAGGCGTTTGCCGTGCCGGAGCCGGATCTGCCGGAAAATCGCCTCAACGAGGGTCGGGTCGCACCGGACGGCTCCTTCTGGGTCGCGACGATGCAGAGCAATCTTGACGCAAGCGGCTCACCGAAGGCCCTGGACCGGCAATCGGGCGCGGTCTACCGCATCGATCCCGCCGGTCACGTGTCGCAGCTCACGCCCAACGAATACGGCATCACCAACACCATGGGCTGGACGCGGGACAACCGTTTCTTCTTCGCCGACACGCTCGCAAACGAGATCTACGTGTTCGATTGCGATCTTGCCGCCGGGCGGATCGACAACCGGCGCACCGTCGTGGCCGGCTTCGCCCGCGGCCTGCCGGACGGCTCCTGCCTCGATGCGGACGACCGGCTCTGGAACTGCCGGGTGGCGGGAGGCGCAGCCGTCGCGGGCTTCGACGGAACCGGCCGTCTCATCCAACTGATCGAGCTGCCGGCAAGTTGGCCGACGAGCTGCACATTCGGCGGCAAGGATCTTTCCACCCTCTACGTGACCTCGGCGCGTTTCACCATGACGAACGATCATCTCGATAGGCATCCGCTGGAGGGCGGGCTCTTCGCGGTCGAGGGCGTGGGGCACGGCGTCGAAGAGCCAAAATTCGGGCAGGCGTCCGACAAGTTCCCCTCTGTTACGGAGACAGCGTGATGAGCGATTTCAACGGCAAGAGCATCGTCGTCACCGGCGGCAGCCTCGGCATGGGTCTCGCGTGTGCCCATCGCTTTGCTGCCGGCGGCGGCAAGGTGACGATCGTGGCAAACGACAAGGCTTCGGTCGATGAGGCCGTTGCTTCCATCGGGGACAATGCCGCCGGGTTCGTCGGCGACGTCCGCTCCAAGGACGACATGGAAGCGGCGGTTCAGGCCGCGGTATCGCGCCATGGGGGCGTCGATATTCTTGCCTGCTGCGCCGGCATCCAGCGCTACGGCACCGTGGTCGACACACCGGATGAGGTCTGGGACGACGTTCTCGACATCAATCTGAAGGGCATCTTCCTCGCCTCCAAATTCGCCATTCCCGAAATGCGCAAGCGCGGCGGCGGCGCGATCGTCGCCATCTCTTCCGTGCAGGCCTATGCTTCGCAGGCGGGCGTCGCCGCCTATACGGCGAGCAAAGGCGCGATCAACGCACTCGTGCGCGCCATGGCGCTGGATCACGCCGGGGACAATATTACTGTCAATGCCGTCTGCCCCGCCTCTGTCGATACCCCGATGTTGCGCTGGGCCGCCGATCTGTGGAAAGGCGAAGGCACCGCCGAGGCGACCCTGGAAGCTTGGGGAAGAGGACATCCGCTGGGCCGCGTCGGCAAGCCTTCCGAAATTGCCGAACTGGTTGCCTTTCTTGCCGGCGATAAGGCCCGCTTCATCACGGGCGCCGACATCAAGATCGACGGCGGCGTTCTTTCCAAGCTCGGCATCGTCATTCCAGATTGACCGGAGGTCCGTCATGAAACCGCTTCCCGATTTCCGCTCGAAAGACTTCCTGCGCGCCCATATGCGCGAGATCATGGATTTCTACCATCCGATCTGCCTCAACGAGGAAGACGGAGGCTATTACAACGATTACCGCGACGACGGTTTCATCACCGACCGGAAGACCCAGCATCTCGTCTCCACCACGCGCTTCATCTTCAACTATGCCACCGCCGCGGTGCTCTTCGAGCGCCCGGACTTCGCGGAAGCGGCCGCCCATGGCGTAAGGTATCTCGACGAGGTTCATCGCGATCCGAAGCATGGCGGCTATTTCTGGCTGATGCGCGGCCGCGATGCGGTGGATGCGACGAAGCATTGCTACGGCCACGCCTTCGTCTTGCTCGCTTATGCGACAGCCATGAAGGCCGGAATTCCCGGTATGGATGCCCGGGTTTCGCAGACCTGGGAACTTCTCGAAAGCCGCTTCTGGGAGCCGGACCGCGAACTCTACAAGGACGAAATCAGCCGCGACTGGGGGGCGACTTCGCCCTATCGGGGACAGAACGCCAACATGCACATGACCGAGGCGATGCTGGCCGCCTATGAGGCGACCGGCGAGGTGCGTTACCTGGACCGCGCCGAAACCCTCGCCCGGCGCATCTGCGTCGAGCTTGCCGCCAACGCTCAGGACGTGGTCTGGGAGCACTATCGCGAGGACTGGTCGATCCACTGGGATTACAACAAGGACGATCCGAAGCACCTCTTCCGGCCCTACGGCTACCAGCCTGGCCACATGACGGAATGGACCAAGCTGCTCCTGATCCTCGAGCGCTATCGCCCGCAGGACTGGATCCTGCCGAAAGCCCTCCTTCTCTACGAGACGGCCTTGGCAAAGAGCGCCGATCTCGAATTCGGCGGCATGCATTACAGCTACGGCCCCGACGGCAAGCTCCATGACCTCGACAAATATCATTGGGTCCATTGCGAAACGATTGCGGCCGCGGCCGCGCTCGCCGCACGCACCGGACGGGAGCGCTACTGGCAGGATTACGACAGGCTCTGGCGCTACAGCTGGCGGCACCTGATCGATCACGAATATGGCTGCTGGTTCCGCATTCTCTCGCCCGACGGCGTGAAGCAGAGCGACATCAAGAGCCCTCCAGGCAAGACCGACTACCATCCATTCGGTGCCTGCTACGAAATCCTGCGCGTGCTGGGGGAGGCGCAATAGCAGGGCGACCGTTTCCGGCCAGCGCCGACGGACACGGCCGGCGCCCCGCACCTTAACCTCCGCACCCGACAGCCTGCATTGGAGCCTCCCATGAAGCGACCCAGGATCACCGATATCCGCGCGACCACCGTCACCGTTCCGCTGGAGGCGCCGCTGCGTCATTCCAATGGCGCACATTGGGGGCGGTTCGTCCGTACGATCGTCGAGGTGGAAACCGATGTTGGCATCGTCGGTCTCGGCGAAATGGGCGGAGGCGGAGAGAGCGCCGAGGCGGCGTTCCGGGCGTTGAAGCCCTATCTGGTCGGCCACGATCCCTTCGAGCTGGAAAATCTCCGCTTCATGATCTGCAACCCGACCGCCAGCCTCTACAACAACCGCACCCAGATGCATGCCGCCATCGAGTTCGCCTGTCTCGACATCATGGGCAAATTTCTCGGCGTGCCGGTCTGCGATCTCCTCGGCGGGAAGATGCGCGATGCGGTTCCTTTTGCCAGCTACATGTTTTTCCGCCTTCCCAACAAGGACACTGGCGAGGGCGAGACGCGCACGGCCGATCAGCTCATCGAGCAGACGCTGGCGCTGAAAAAGAAGTGCGGATTCACCTCGCACAAGCTGAAGAGCGGCGTCTTCGCGCCGGATTACGAGCTGGAGGTCTTTCGCGCATGGGCGAAGGCCCTCGGTCCCGACAGCGTCCGCTACGACCCGAACGCGGCGTTCAGCGTCGAGGAGGCGATCCGCTTCGCTAAGGGCATCGAGGATCTCAACAACGATTACTACGAGGACCCCACCTGGGGGTTGAACGGCATGCGGCGCGTCCGCGAGAACACGACCATGCCGCTCGCCACCAATACCGTCGTGGTGAATTTCGAGCAGCTCGCCGCCAATATCCTCAATCCCGCCGTGGACGTGATCCTGCTCGACACCACCTTCTGGGGCGGCATCCGCCCCTGCGTGAAGGCGGCGGGCGTCTGCGAGGCCTTCCAGCTTGGCATCGCGGTGCATTCATCGGGCGAACTCGGCATTCAGCTCGCCACGATGCTGCATCTCGGCGCGGTTCTCCCGAACCTCGTCTTCCACGCAGATGCGCATTATCACCAGCTGACCGACGATATCATCGTCGGCGGCCCGATGCGCTACGAGAACGGTGCCATCAAGGTACCGACGGCGCCCGGTCTCGGGGTCGAGCTCGATCGCGACAAGCTCGGGCAGTACGCCGACCTTCATAAGACGCTCGGCGGCTATCCCTACGACCGCGATCCCTCCCGCCCCGGCTGGTTTTCCGTCGTCCCGAACACCCGATGGGCGGATCCCAACGACGATCGCGCCGTCGATTACTGAGGCTGCACCCGGGACCTATTCGCAACCTCACCGAAATGGAACCCATCCTGCCGAGACCTGATCGTCGTCATTCTAGTAACCGGGGCAAACGGAAGAGAATTGCGATGTGTCTCACCTGACGGCCGACCGCTTGGAGCTGGAAACTGTTCCAACTCTGAAAGGTGGCATATCTGCGAGAGCAGCCGGATATTGGCCGAAGGCTCAGGCTTTAAAAACTCGGACCTGGGGCAGCGCAAAAGCCGATACCCACTGTTCAGTGCTCCATGAATGCCATGGTCAAAATTCGGTCTTCCGTCATGTCGGCTCGGTCGACGACGCCGGCGAGCCGTCCCTTGGAGAGAACGGCGACGCGATCACACAGCGCCAGGATCTCCGGCACCTCCGACGAAGCGATGAGGACGGTCAGCCCCTTTTCCGCTTCCCGGGCGACGATGTCGTAGAGCTCGGACTTCGCGCCGACATCCACTCCGTGCGTGGGCTCGTCCAGGAGCAACAATCGCGGTTCGGCCATGAGGGCGCGGGCGAAGATCGCCTTCTGCTGATTGCCGCCCGAAAGCGTCGAGATCGGTTGCGTGTCGCGAACCATGCGAATGCCGAGCGTTTTGCGATAGAACGCCATACGCCCGGCCTCTCCTGCCCGATCGGAGAACAGGCCCTTCGAATAACGGCGCAGGCTGCTGATCGCGGCATTGTCGCGCACCGAATGCTGCGGCAGGATGCCTGCCGTCTTGCGGCCTTCCGGCACGAGCGCAATCCCCGCCTTCACCGCCTCGCTCGGGTCGGCGAAGGCCACCTTTTCTCCGAACAGCGAGATGTCGCCGGCCTTTGGCCGGTGCACCCCGTGTATAAGCTCCAGCAGCTCGGTGCGGCCGGCACCGACGAGACCGAACAGGCCGAAGATTTCGCCTTTGCGAATGTCGAGGCTGATGTCGTCCAGCAGACGATCGTCCGACAATCCCGCGACCGACAGCGCAGGCGTCCCGCTTGCAAGGGAACGCTGCCTGTACTGGTAGATGGCGGGCTTCCCCGTCATGTCCTTGATCAGCTGCTCGCGGCTCGTTTCGCCGGGGCGTCGCTCGCTGACGATCGCCCCGTTCCGCAGCACGACGACACGGTCGCAAAGGGCCATCGCCTCCTCGAGGCGATGCGTGATGAAGATGATGGCCGCTCCTGCCTCCCGCGCCTCGCGGACATAGGAGAAGAACCCGGCGACCTCGTGCGGCGTCAGGGATGACGTCGGCTCGTCGAGGATCAGCAGCCGTGGCTTTCTTGCCGCCGCCTTGGCGATCTCGACCAGCTGCTGTTCACCCGCCCGCAGGGTCCCTGCTTCCCGGTCCGGCTGGATGTGACCGGCACCGACCCTTTGAAGCAGGGCACGGGACGCGTGCTGCATCAAGTCGATATCGACGAGGCCCATACCGGTCCGCGGCATCCGACCGAGATGCAGGTTCTCGGCGACGCTCAGCGCGCCGACGACCGACAGTTCCTGATGAACGAAGCTGACGCCCGCTTCGATGCCTTCCGACACCGAACCGAAACGGACCGACAGGCCGTCCATTTCGATCGTGCCGCCGTCGGCCTGAAGGCCGCCGGAGAGAATATGCATCAGCGTCGATTTGCCGGCGCCGTTTTCACCGAGCAGGCCCACGATCTCACCCGCCCTCAGGTCGAGGCCGACCGAGTGAAGTACGGAATTGCCCGAGAAACTCTTGGCAATCCGGCGCGCGCGAAGGAGCGGCACGGAGACGGCGCGCGCGGCTTCTGCGCCGGGCGTAGCCGCCGCGCGCGGGCTGTTACTTGGCGTCATCGGGCGTCAGCAGCTTTCCGGTCACCGGGATGACCTTTGCGGGCGGCTCCTGGCCGGCGACGATATAGTTGTAGAGCATAACGCTCGAATCGAGCGCCTGCTGGTACGGCGCCTGGTCGAGCAGGCCGACCATCTCACCGGTTTTCAGGTACTGGATATTGTCGGGCGTATGGTCGAAGCCGACGACGCCGACCTTGCCGGTCAGGTTGAGATCCTTGACGGCCTTCGCCGCACCGAACGGCCCGCCGGCGGTCACGTAGACCATCGAGAGATCCGGATTGGCGGTCATCATGTCCTGAACGAGCGAATAGGCCGACTCCGCCTTGTCCTTGTTCTCGAAAGGACCGACGATCTGAATGTCCGGGGAGTTCGCCTTCAGATATTCCAGCGCGCCGTTCATGCGCTGCGTGTGCTGGGTGGCGCCGAAATAGCCGGTGATGACGCCGAGCTTGCCCTTTCCGTTCATCTTCTTGGCGATGAATTCGCCGATCTGCTTGCCGGCCGAGGTCGCATCCTGGCCGATGAAGGCAAGGCGCTGCGATTCCGTCGCACCTTCCGCAATGATGTTGAAGACCGGCACGCCCTCTTCCGTGGCTTCGTTGATAATGCGCGCCGTGCCGTCGAAGATCGGCACCACGACGATGCCGTCATATTTCTTGGCGAGTGCGCCCTCGATGCCGGCGACGACCGCCTCGGCGGAGAGCTCGTCCCCGAGATCGACGAAATCGACCTTGGCGTCGTATTTCGACAGATAGTCGTTCGCCGCCCTCGCCCCTTCCGTGACCGGGGTCCAGAACGGATTGTTCTGAAACGACAGGAACGCGATCCTCACCGGCCCCTTGGTGTTTTCCACCGCGGCGACGGTGCCGCCCTGCGGTGCTTCGCCCGCCAGCGAAGGCAATGTGACCGCCGCAACGGCCGCAGCGGCAAAGGCCATGGTTTTAAGTCTCTTGAGCAACATGCTTGTCTCCTCCGATAAATGATCAGTCGTCGTCGCCGCCGCGCTGCAGCCCGTCCAGCCCGACGGCGAAGATGATGACGAGCCCCTTGGTGACGACCTGCCAGTAGGCAGAGATGCCGAGGAGCACAAAAGCGTTGTTGAGCAGCGCCATGAGCAAGGCGCCGATGACCACGCCGAGGATCGAACCGCGGCCGCCGCTCAATGCGGTGCCGCCGAGGATCACGGCGGCGATGACGTCCAGCTCGTATCCCATGCCGAGATTCGGGTCGGCGCTCGCCAGGTTGCCCGCGAGGATGAGCCCGCCGAGCCCTGCCAGCAGGCCGCACAGCGCGAAGACGAACAGCCGGGTCGAGCGCAGGTTCACGCCGGCAAGACGGGACGCCTTGGGATTGTCGCCGATCGCATAGATTTCCCGGCCTGTGACGGTCCGGCTGGCGAATACATGGACGATCATGGCGAGCACGATCATCAGCAGGAAGGACACGGGTATGTCGAAGATGCGCCCCGCACCGACGAACTCGGCAAAGCCGCCAAACGATACAGGGATGCCGCCGGTCATGAGGAGCGCGATCCCGCGCGCGATCGAGAGCGTGCCGAGCGTGGCGATGAAAGGATTGATTTTCAGCCGCGTGTAAAGAAGTCCGTTGGCAAGACCGCAGGCGAGTCCGGTCAGAAGGCCGCCGAGGAGGCCGACGGTCTCGCTGCCGGTGTCGCGCATCAGCACGGCTGCGACGACAGCGGAAAGACCGATGACTGAACCCACGGAAAGATCGATCCCGCGGGCGATGATGACCAGGGCCTGCCCCAAGGCGACGATCGCCACGACCGAGGCCTGGCGGCCGACGTTCAGCAGGTTGCGCGGTTCCAGGAAATAATCGCTGGCGAATGTCAGATAGAGCGCCACGACGGCGAGCATGGCAAGCACCGATGCTTCGCGATGCCGGCCCAGTCCTCGTGCGAAGGTCAATGCTGACTGCATGGTCATCACCGCCTTTCGAAATTGGGGGCGCGCTTCTCCTTGAAGGCCGCCCGGCCCTCGGCCGCGTCCGCAGTCGCAAAGCAGATCGTCTGCAGATCGCGTTCGTATTCGATAGCCTTGTCGAGCGGCATCGAAACCGCCGCCTTGAGGTTGGCCTTCGCCGTTTCCGCCGCGATCGGTGCCCGCGAGGCGATGATTTCGGCGATCGCGCGGGCACGTTCCAACAGGTCGGTCTGAGGAACGACCTCGCTGACCAGCCCCCAGGCAAGCGCCTTGTCCGCCGATATCGGGTCGCCCGTCATCAGCATGAGCGCGGCATTCGAGGCGCCGATGGAATGCATCAGATGTGCCGCCATGCCGCCGCCGCCGATCCATCCGAGCTTGATCTCCGGCGCCGCGAACTGCGCGTTTTCCGAGGCGATCCGGATGTCGCAGGACATGGCCGTTTCCAGGCCGCCACCGAAGGCATAGCCGTTCACCGCGCAGATCGTCGGCTTGAGAAGCGCGCGGAACGCATCGCAATAGTCCGGCCGATTGCGGAACTGCCAGGGCGTCCGGTAGGTGTCGAGCTCGCGGATATCGGAGCCGGCGCAGAAGGCTCGATCACCGGCGCCGGTAAGGATGACGCAGCGAATGCGGTCGCTGTCGTTGCTTTCCTTCACGGCCTCGACGATCGCATCGGCCATTTCCGGCGTCACGGCATTGAGCTTTTGGGGCCGGTTGAGGGTTATCGTGGCGATTGCACCGTCCACGGCATAGAGAACGTCGTCGGTCATTTACCTACCTTTCGCCACCGGCTTTGCGATGGCTTGCATAGAGGGCCTGCAAGCTTTCGAGCACGCCGTCGGCCGGCGCCTTGTCCTCGAAGGCCTGCCGCAGAAGCGCCGAGGCCTTGCCCTGGAAGGCGATGTAGCCGTCGTGGCGCGGGCGCACATAGGCCTGCTCCAACGTGTCGGCCGTGTTTTCGTAGAATCCGCCCCAGCGGGCGTTGACGCGTGAATCATGCCAGGCCTCGCGCCGAGACGGCTGGCCGTCATGGGCAGGGATGAAATCGACCTGGGCCTCGCGGCTCATCAGCCACAGCAGGTGTCGCTTGAGAGCCGGCGTGATTTCGCAGCGCCGCGAGACGCCGATTCCCGTACCGCCGAGCGTCGAACCCGCCCGCCCGCCGGGGACGCGGCGCGGCGCGTCGTGGAAGACGACCTGATGCCCTGTCTGCGGCGCGGCGTAGTTCACGTAACCGTAGACCAGCGGGCAGAGCACGACGTCGTCGTTCGATGCCATGTGATCGAGGATCCCGATCGGGTTCCGGTCGCGCACAGACCGCGGACTGCGGTTTGCGAGATCGCGCATCAGTTCGTAAACCGGGCGCCCGACGTGCCGGGAGACGAGGACCTCCGGATCCGTCTCCGCCGGAGGGTCGCCGAAGGCCGCGGCTATCGACAGGAACGAGAGCGCCGCGTGCGGACCGGCGAGCGACAGCGCCACCTTGCCGGTGGTCCGGGAGAGCGCCACGACCTCGTCCCAAAGCTCGGGCACCGGTGCCTCGAGTAGATCGGCCCGCACCGCCATCACCTGCGTGGCCGCATCGAGCGGCAGCGCCCAATGAGCGCCGCCGAATCGGTAGCTCCGCAAGGAGGGACCGATGCTCTCCGCCTCGAGCGCCTGGACGGTCGCATCGCCGAACACGTCCTCGAGAGACCGCAGGCAATTTCCGGCCAGAGCTTCCCCGACATGCGGATGATCGAGAACCACGAGATCGTAGCGCGCGCAAAGATCGGCGATCGGATGGGATTCGAAGCCTTCGAGCGGCTGCTTCTCCCAATCTATGGCGAGCCCCCATTCTGCGAGTTCAGGGCGCGCGGCGGCAGCCGCAAGCGCGTTGCAGCCGCGTGGATGATCCCATGTCAGAGCCTTCAGCCGTTGCATCGTCAGACGTCCTCGGCGGCAATGGCACCGGCGGCTTCGAGTGCGGCGATGCGAGCCTCGTCATAGCCCGCGTCCTTCAATATCTCGCGTGTATGCTGACCGACGACCGGCGCCCCGCGGTCGACGGTCGAGGGGGTCTTGGAGAACCTGATCGGAAACCCGGGCGTCTTGACGCGGCCTTCGGTCGGATGGTCATATTCGACGAAGGTACCGTTGTGCCTGATCTGCGCGTCCTCGACGAGGTCCGCATAGCCATAGACCGGGCCGCACCAGATGTCTGCCGCACGAAGCCGTGCGAGCCACTCCTCGGAGCTTTTCGTCTTCAGCTTCTCGCGTGTCTTGGCGAAGATCTCGTCCCGCCTGGTCCAGGTGTCGACTTCGTCGTCCATGGTCAGGAAGCTTTCCTCGCCGATCACCTCACCCAAGGTCTTGAGCTTGGGAAACGCGACGATGATGAAACCATCGCTGGTGGCGAATGCGCCGTAGGGTGCGCGGATGTAGACATGGGCGTGCGGCTCGGCCGAGCGCTTCTGCGGTTTCTGGCCGATCGTGAAGACGGAGAGCTCCTGCATCTGGATCGTGGTGATCGCATCCAGCATATTGACCTGCACGAGCTGTCCCTCGCCGGTCCGCTCCCGGTGAAAGAGAGCTGCCAGGGCGCCTTCGAATGCGTTGTAGGCGGTGATGGCGTCGACCAGATATTGCCCCGCCGCCGTTGGCGCCTCGCCTTCGCGTCCCGCCGAAAGCATTGCGCCGGACATGCCCTGGAGAACGAGATCCTGTCCGGGCCGATCGATATAGGGTCCATCTTCGCCATATCCCGACATCGACACATAGACGAGGCGCGGATTGATGCGGGAGAGCGTGTCGTAATCGACGCCGAGACGTTTCGCGACGCCCGGACGGTAGTTCTGCAGGAAGATGTCGGCCGTCTTCACAAGGTCGAGAAGAACCTCCTTGCCCTCCGGCGACTTCAGGTCGACGGCGAGCGAGCGCTTGTTGCGATTGAGCGACAGGAAGGAGACGTTGACCCTGTTGCCTCCGGCTCCCCCCGCGGCGACATGGCGCTGCCACTCGCCCGTCACGGGCTCGACCTTGATCACGTCGGCGCCGAGGTCGCCGAGACGCTGTGCCGCAAACGGACCCGCCATGGCGATCGAGCAATCGAGGACGCGAAATCCGCTGAGAATTCCCATTCGTTCAGTTCCTTATGTATTCAAGCGGTCAATGCATCACCCAGCCGCCGTCGACGTTCAGGGTCTGGCCGGTGATGAAGCCCGCAGAGTCTGAGATCAGGAAGGTGAGAGCGGCAGCGATGTCGGCCGGGCGGCCACGGCGTTTGACCGCCTGGTGGTCGAGCACGAAACGCGTATAGCCTTCCGGATCCGGATGGATCTTTTCGGCATCCGTCGGGAAAGCGCCGGGCGAGATGGCATTGACGGTGATGCCGTAGCCACCGAATTCGCGCGCCCAGGCGCGCGTCAGCCCGACGAGGGCGCCCTTGGACTGCACATAAGGGGCAAGATTCGCCCACCCGCCGGACAGGGTGACGCTGGCGATATTGACGATCCGGCCCCAACCCCGCTCGCGCATGTGCGGCAAGGCCGCCTGGACGCAGACGATGCCGGCATCGACATTGATCCGCTGCACGCGCTGGAAATCCTCGATCGAATACTCTTCGAACGGCCTCGACGGATAGATCGCGGCATTGTTGATCACCACATCGAAGCCGCCCGCCTTGGCAGCAGCCTGGTCGAGCGCGGCGCGCAGGCCGCTCAGGTCGGCGAGGTCGATCGCCCGCACCGTGAGACCGCCCAGCCCTTCCCTTTCCGAAGCATCCACGAGCGCGCGCGTCTTTGCCTCGTCGTTGTCGATGGCCACGACGCGTGCGCCGGCACGGAGAAAACTCAGTGTCGTCTCCGCTCCCAGGCCGCCGGCCGCACCCGTATAAAGGATGACCTTGCCGGCGATCGACATTCCGGGGACGACCTCCCCGGCGGTCAAAGGTCCGGCAATCATCGCCGTCCTCCGATGGGCAAGTGATTGCCGGTCGGCCGGGGAAACGCGTCGACGGGTTGTTCGGCGAGGCTGCGGATCCGCCTCTCGCTGGCTGCTATCGCATCCGCATCGGGAAGGATACGGAAGGTGGTGTCATATCTCCGTTCGTCACCATGCTCGAGCCATATCAGTTCGCCGCGCTCGCGCGCAGCACCGTGGCCGAGGACGTGATTGGTCGACGGCTCTAAGCCCAGCGCATACTGCCCGGCTTGCAGGTTCTGCCATTCGTACATGCAGGGAAACTGGTCCTTGCGGGTGACGACTTCGAAGCCGATGCCGAGCGCATCGTTGACGAGCGCAACCGGAACCCGGCCTTCGCCGTCCGCGGCCATTTCGTGCTGCCAGACCTGCTCGTGGAAATTTAGCTGCGGAGCCGGCAACGTATGGTAGCCGACACCCTGCTTTTCGTAGTCGGCGCCGGCATGAGCGGCCCAGACGACCTCCTTGATGGGCGCCAGGTAGCGGGAATTTTCCGCCAGGACCGGATGACCGACATTGATGTGGTAGCAATACATGTGCGGAGTGCGGTAGAAGCCGCGATTGACCACCCGGTCGGTGATCCTGATCTCGTTGGTGCCCGCCTTGATTTCGATGCGGCGCACGAGGTCGAGATGCTCTCCGAACACCGTACCCTGGGTGACGACACCCTCGCACCAGAGGACGCAGTCGTCGCCCCTCCATTCCTCGCCATAGCCCGTGAGCCTTGCAGGAATCGTTCCGATCCGGCCGTGCAGCGAATGGCTGATGGTCCTGCGAGGACCGTAGACATAGGTGTCGCCCGGCTCGTCCGCCATGAACAGGATATGGTCGAGACCGCAGGTCACCATGAGTCCCGAGAAGGAGCGCAGCCAGGAAAGACCACCCTCGCCTTCATATTCATGCAGGCCGGGATGCTTGAAGCCGGCCGGGGAGTTCCATCCGATCGCCATGCCGCGAAATTCGCAGTCGGCGATATCGAGGGCGCGGTCGACGAGCACGGTGAAGCGCAATCCCGTTCCGCTGCGGAATTCCAGCATGCGGATGCCGCGCTCGACGCCGTCTTCGAGCGTCATCAGGCGCACGCCGGCAAATTGCGAAAAAGACCCGGCCCTGGCGGCGATGTCGCGGCGCGACATCGCCTTCCCGTAGAGTTCGACCATGTGGATGTTCCTGTCGTATGCCCGGCTCGGGCAGTCCTTTCATGCCTTTGGTAGACGCGGCCGAGCCGGTGCCCGGCCGGTCCGGTGATTAGAGGCCGAGCGCCCGAAGCTTCCCGTCAAGGAACCTCTTGGCGCGCGGCACATCGCTTTCGTCGAGATGCTCGATAATGACGGGTATGTTCGGATGCTTCTTCGAAAGCCGCTGGAGATAGAGATCGTAGTTCAGCGAGCCGAGGCCCGGTGCCGGAAGCTCGATCTCGCCCACGCCGCGGAAGGTATGGCTTTCGAGCGCATCCTCATCACCGATATCGGCATGCTTCTCCGTCTTGTCGTCGCCCGAGCGCTTGACGTCCTTGGCATGGGCGATCTTGATCCGGTCCTGCAGGGTGTCGAAGACCTGGTTCAGGATCTCGTCCATGCGGGCGATGTTGTGCGCTTCGAAGTAGTTCGTCGGATCCATCAGCAGACCGAGACCGGGGTGATCCACCTGGGCGAACATCTTCACGGTCTCCTCGACCGAGCCGACGACGTTGTTCACGTAGGTTTCGAGGAGGAAGACGGCACCATGATCATAGGCGTGCTGGGCAAGATCGGCGATGACCTTGCGGCACTCCTCGAAGCCTTCTTCGGTCTTGTTCCTCGGGTGATGCACCCAGTCCGACTCCGTGTTGTAGGTGCCGGTTTCCGAGATGACATAGGGCGTGCCGAGATACTGGGCGTGGCGGATGATCTCCTTGAGGTAACCGACGCGACGCTCGCGCTCTGCCCTGTCCGGATGGATGATGTTGGTGTAGCCGGAGATGCAGGAGATCGGCAGATGGTGATCGCGGAAGGTCTCGCGGATCCGGACGCACTTCTCCCGCGTGATCTGGCCTGCCGACAGGTCGACATCCTTGAAATGCATGTCGAGCTGAACGGTGTTGAAGTCGAGCGCTCTTATTTTTCTCGCCGTCTCTTCCAGGCTGTAGGGGAAATAGCCCGTAAAAATGCCGGTTTGCATCATGATTGAATTCCTCCCTTGCAATCAGTCGACCGAGATCTCGGAAAGCTTGACCGTGCGTGCCTCGGCGATGGAGCGGTAGCCCGCCTCCACCAAAGCGACGGTTTTGACGTTGTCGGCCACGGAGAGTGCCGGGGCTTCGCCGGATTTCAGCGCATATTGCAGCTGTTCCATCACCCCGATGAAGGCATGGGGGAACCACATGGTCTCCCATTCCGGGCTGACCCACTTCCCATCCGTCGTCTTTTTCGACGCGTATGAGAGCGTCGAGGGCGAGCCGTCCGGCCAGCCGATCGTGCCCTGCGCGACGCCTTCCGTGCCCTCGACCCGCCACTTGATGTAGATGTCGCTGTCGAACCCCTCCTCGCGCGGGCCGGACCAGACGTCTTCCATGGAGACGGCGAGAACGCCGTTGGGGAAGGTGAGCGTCGAGACCGTGATCCCGTCGGTATGGGCAAATTCGGTGCGTGGATCCGGCCGGGTGACCGTCGTGATCGCGTCCGGTTCGCCGAACAGGAAACGCAGCACGTCGAGGTGATGCACGCTCATATTGGCGAGGGTCAGCCGGTCGTATTCCTCAAGGAAACCTTGCCAGTGCGGAATCGCCCGCATCTCGATGGTCGCTATGACGACCGTGCCGAGCTCGCCTCTGTCGAGGATCTGCTTCAGAACCCGCATAGACTGGTCATAGCGCATATTCTGGTTGACCGAGAGTATCTTGCCGGCGCTTGCCGCCTCGTCCCGCAAGGCCTTCGCTTCGTCCAGCGTGAGCGCCAATGGCTTCTGCGCGAGGATTGCCTTGATATGCGGCTGCGCAAGTGCTTCGCGGATCAGCGCCGGCTGCTGGTCCGGCGGAAAGGCAATGTCGAGGATCTCGACGTTCGCATCGGCGATCAAAGCGGAAGGCGTCGCATGAACGGCGGGAATTTCCCAACGGGCGGCGACGGCCTCTGCCCGTTGCTGCGTGCGTGAGGCGATCGCAGCGACGGGAAAGCCCGCCTGCCGATAAGCGGCCAGATGACATTCGGCCATGATCATGCCGGCTCCGATGCAGCCGATCTTGTATTCTTTCACCCGCACCGGCGGGTCAGGCACGAAGCCATTGGCAGCGCTCACGAAACTCCTCCCATTCACCTCGCCGGCGGCGCCGCACTCCCGTAGCGGCAAAATTGCGGCCGGCGACTTGTCCGGTTCCATTCTTCCCCGGCACCAATTCGAGCGGGATACTCATTCCGATACGCATCAAAGTCAACATCATTATCAATCTTTTTACATCATTTTTCGAGGCTTTATGACCTATCCCCCCGACCGTCCAGCTTGCCGGCCCGCGGAATGGCCGATATTTCAGTGGAAAACCGGGCATTTCTCCTGCCCCATTGTCGCGACGACCCGACTCCCTCTTGTTTCTCTGCCAGGAAGGATTACATCAAAATACATCATTTCAGGCGAAGAGGCGGCTTTGCGATCCACACTGACTGATATCGCCCGGGAGGCTGGCGTTTCGAGCGCGACCGTCGATCGCGTCCTTAACAATCGCAGCGGCGTCAAGCACAGGACGCGCGAAATCGTCATGGATGCCGCCCGACGTCTGGGCTACCTCGGCCCCGCCGCGCACAACGCCTCCGCGGAAGGGCGCGTGCGCCTCGACTTCGTGCTGCCGGCAGGCACCAATACCTTCATCGCCAATCTTCTCCGGCAATTGCAAAGCCAGGGCACGGCCAGACCTGATCTCGACGTGCGCGTCCACTCCATCGAAGGGTTCAATCCCGATACGCTCGCCGGCACCCTTCAGGAATTGAGGGGCGAGACCATGGGCGTGGGCGTAATCGCCTTGGACCATCCGACGGTCAGAGAGGCAATGCGTTCACTCGCCTCGTCGGGAGTCCCTATCGTAACGCTCGTATCCGACATCCTGCACGTCCCGCGCACCGGCTATATCGGCATCGACAATCGCGCGGCCGGAAGGCTCGCAGGCTACCTGCTCGGACGTTTTCTCGGCCGAGAGACGAAGGGTAAGATCGCGCTGTTCGCCGGCTCTCTCTCCTACCGAGGCCACGAAGAACGGGAAATGGGCTTTCGTCACATCATCGCTGACGAGTTCCCCGCCCTCGAAATCGTCGAGTTGCGCGAGATCCGGGATGACCGCGAGCGCGCCTTCGAGGAAGCCGCTGCACTGTTGAAGCGTCACCCGGACCTGGCGGGCATCTACAATATAGGTGCCGGTAACTCCGGTATTGGCCAGGCCTTGGCCGAGGCCGGAAAGGCCGAAAGCATCATATTTGTCGGTCACGAGCTGACCGAGCACAGCAAGAGGCTGTTGCTAAACGGCGTCATGGACGCAGTGATAGACCAGAATCCGCGGGTGGAGGCCCGCGAGGCGCTTTCGATGCTGGACTGCGCCGTGCGGGGCAAGCCAATCGACTATCATCCGCCGCGTCTGCAAGTGATCTTCCGGGAAAATATACCCGAGACCTGACGGCGGCGCGGCCGCTCGACCGGTTGCAAATCGCGCTCACGTGACTACCTTCAACTGGGCAGCCTCCCTTGGTGACAGGGAGAGAGATGACCGGGAGCAAATCATGTGCCGAAACATAAAACCCCTGTTCAATTTCGACCCGCCGGCGACGGATGAAGAAATCCGTGACGCGGCGCTGCAGTTCGTGCGCAAGCTGAGCGGAACGACCAAGCCGTCGAAACGCAATGAGGCCGCCTTCGAGCGCGCGGTCGATTCGATCGCGGCATGCGCCCGCGAACTTCTGGACGCGCTGGAGACGTCGCAGCCTCCGCGCAATCGTGAGGAAGTCGCGGCAAAGGCGCGCGAGAGATCGGCGATGCGGTTCGCTTGAGCCTATGATCGACCGCGCGCTTGCCCGGCACGGAAGTCGCGTTCCCCTTCAGACGGTCACGACGATTTTGCCGAACTGTTCGTTGGACTCCAGAAATCGATGCGCCTCGACGATCTGATCGAAAGGGAACATCCCGGCAATGACGGGTCTCAGGGAACCCGCCTCCAGACCTTCCAGGATGAATTCCTTGGCGAGCTCCAGGCGTTCCAGATCGGCGAGCAGCTCGTGGACCAGGTAACCACGCAGCGTCAGTGATTTGCTCAGCACGTCAAACAGCGGGAACGGGGTCTTCTCCGGGCTTAGCCCGCCATACTCGACAAGTATGCCGCCCGGTGCCATCGCGGCCGCCAACGGTTCGAAGATCGGGCCGCCGACGGGATCGAACACGACACGTATTCCCCGCTGTCCGGAAACGCTTTTCAGCTGCGCTTCCAAGTCCTCCTCGATGGAGGCGACGACATGCGCCGCGCCGGCCTCCAACAGGCGTTGCCGCTTCGCAGAGGTCCGGGTGACGGCTACCGGTATGGCGCCAACCATGTTGGCGATCTGGATTGCGGCAAGCCCGACACTGCTCGATGCGGCGGTAATGGCGACGAAATCTCCCCTGCGAAGCCTTCCGATGTCGACCAGGCCGCCGTAAGCGGTGAGATACTGCATCCACACAGCGGCCGCCTCTTCAAAGCTCAGCGACGGCGGATGCCTGACGAGGAGTGCGGCAGGAAATACCGCAAGTTCCCCATAGGCGGGCCACCGGGTCATCGATTTCGGCGGCAACAGGCTGACCGGATCGCCGGGAGCGAACCCTTGAACGCCCGGGCCGACCGTTTCCACAAAGCCTGCTGCCTCAAGGCCGAGGCCGGACGGAAATACTGCGGTTTCGATGTAGGCGCCCGCGCGGAGCAAGGCCTCGGCCCGGTTGAGGCCCAACGCCTTGACGCGAATGCGAACCTCATGGGGCCCGGGCTCCGGCACATGCACCTCTTCGATCCTCAGCACTTCCGGACCACCCAACTCGTGAAAGCGAACGACGCGCGCCATAGCAAGACTCCAAAACAAATGTATTGAATGAGCTATGACAGCAGTGGTTCAGCCGATAAATGGAGAGAAAGGCAGAACAGTAGAAACGGAGAGTTTTCAATATGGATCGCCTGACCAGCATGGCTGTATTCGTCAAAGCGGTCGATCTCGGCTCGTTCGCCGCCGCAGCGGATGCTCTTGGACTATCCGGGCCGATGGTCGGAAAGCATGTTCGATCGTTGGAGGATCGGCTTGGCGTGCAGCTTATCAGCCGCACCACGCGGCGACAGAGCCTGACGGAGTTCGGTCTTGTCTATTACGAACGCTGCCGGGTGGTGCTCGCCGAGGCGCAAGCAGCGGATGCGCTTGCGGCCGATCAGCTTTCCGAACCCCGCGGCAAACTGCGTGTGACGATGCCGGTCCATTTCGGCCGGCACTGCGTCACTCCCGTGTTGCTGGAACTCGCCCGAAAATACCCGGCGCTGGAACTTGACCTCTCGTTCAACGACCGCATCATCGACCTTGCCGAAGACGGTTATGATCTCTCTATCCGCACGGGCGTCTTGCAGGACAGGGCGGGATTGATTGCGCGTCGTGTGGCACGCCAGCCGATGATCGTGTGCGCCTCGCCCTCTTATCTGGAGTTGCATGGCTATCCGCAGACGCCGGAGGATCTGGCGCAGCACTCGGCAGTCGTATATCGCCGGTCCGGGCCGGTCCCGCCCTGGCTTTTCCCGGGGCCGGGGCAATCTTCATCCGAGGTGACCCCGCTCCACCGGTTCCGTTTCGACGATCTCGATGCGATCGCTGACGCCGCCGCACGAGGGCTGGGGCTTGCATGGCTTCCCTTCTGGCTGGTAGGGAGGCGGATCGAGTCGGGCACGCTCGTCCGCCTTCTGCCGGAGCAGCAGCCGTTTCAGTATGATTGCCATGCAGTATGGCTGCAGACGCCGCACCTCCCGCTCAAAGTTCGCGTTGCCGTCGATGCCTTGGCGGCGCAACTGCCGAGTTTCATGAACCTGAAATGAGAGTTGCTCACCACACGTCGTTGCAGGGCGCCTCCTGACAGGAACTCGTGGGAGAGAGCGTTGAAAACCCCGATATCGCCGCTCTTGGAGCGCACGGAAGGCAGTCTCACGCCGAACAAGGCTCATGCCGGAATGACTGCTATGCGGGCCGGCTCGTTTCCTCCGGATCGAGAGCCCGCAATCGAGCTTGATCGGCCCGCTGTTGCGTCGCGCGGAATACCGTCACCTGTCAACCGGAGACGCAGGCCGCGGAGGCGCGGCCCGTCACCCGCGCAGGCCCGGCGCCTCTTGCCCGGTCCGCTCCACGTATTCGCGGTAACCACCGCCGTATTGATTGATCCCCTCAGGCGTAAGCTCCAAAACGCGATTGGACAGTGCCGACAGGAAACGGCGATCGTGCGAAACGAACAGCATCGTGCCCTGATAGGCCGAGAGCGCCTTGATCAGCATTTCCTTCGTATCGAGGTCGAGATGGTTGGTCGGCTCGTCGAGGACGAGGAAGTTCGGCGGGTCGAACAGCATTGCGGCCATTACAAGCCGCGCCTTCTCACCGCCGGAGAGCACCCGGCATCGCTTCTCGACGTCATCGCCGGAAAAGCCGAAACAGCCGGCCAGCGCTCTAAGCGGCGCCTGTCCGGCCTTGGGGAAGCGGTCCTCCAGCCATTGCAGAATGGTACTCTCGCCGTCGAGCAGATCCATGGAATGCTGGGCGAAATAGCCGACCTTCACGCTGGCGCCGAGTGAGACGCTGCCCTTGTCCGGGTCGGTCGTACCGGTGACCAGCTTGAGCAATGTCGATTTGCCGGCGCCGTTGATGCCCATGATGCACCATCGTTCACGCCGGCGCACCATGAAATCGAGGCCGTCATATATCGTCCGGCTGCCATAGGTCTTGTGGACGCTCTTGAGGTTGACGACGTCTTCGCCGGAGCGCGGAGCCGGCAAGAACTCGAAGGCGACGGTCTGGCGACGACGCGGCGGCTCGACGCGGTCGATCTTTTCAAGCTTCTTCACCCGGCTCTGAACCTGCGAGGCGTGCGAGGCACGGGCCTTGAAACGTTCGATGAACTTGATCTCCTTGGCGAGCATCGCCTGCTGGCGCTCGAACTGAGCTTGCTGTTGTCTCGCGTTCAACGCACGCTGCTCTTCATAGAAGCCATAATCGCCGGCATAAGTCGTCAGCGCGCCTCCGTCGATCTCGATGATCTTGGTGACGATTCGGTTCATGAACTCGCGGTCGTGCGACGTCATCAAGAGAGCGCCGTCATAGCCTTTCAGGAAGTCCTCCAGCCAGATCAGACTTTCGAGATCGAGATGGTTGCTCGGTTCGTCGAGCAGCATGACGTCCGGCCGCATCAGAAGGATGCGGGCGAGCGCCACGCGCATCTTCCAGCCGCCCGACAGTTTGGCGACGTCGCCGTCCATCATCTCCTGGCTGAAACTGAGGCCGGCGAGAACCTCGCGAGCACGTCCCTCGAGCGCATAGCCATCGAGCTCTTCGTATCGCGCCTGCACCTCGCCGTAGCGCTCGACGATCGCATCCATTTCATCCATGCGATCCGGATCCGACATGGCCGTCTCGAGCTCACGCAGCTCCGCCGCCACGGCGCTGACCGGGCCTGCCCCTTCCATCACCTCGGCGACGGCCGACCTGCCGGCCATCTCGCCGACATCCTGATCGAAATAGCCGATGGTCATGCCCTTCTCCACCGAGACCTGCCCCTCGTCGGGCAGTTCCTGACCGGTGATCATCCGGAAGAGGGTTGTTTTTCCCGCTCCGTTCGGCCCGACGAGCCCGATCTTTTCGCCGCGGTTCAACGCTGCCGAAGCTTCGATGTAGAGTATGCGGTGACTGTTGGACTTGCTGATATTTTCGATGCGGATCATGCGGAGAACGGCCTATCTGGTTGCGGGCACCCCTATGCCACGGGTTGGTGTAGCTGTCACGCCGGCCGGACGCATCTTCTTCTCGGCGAGGCTATGCCCCGCACGGCGGCTCCCAACCTGCGAACGCATGGTAGACGCCGCTCCCCTCGCCTCGCTGGCGTGAGCAACCTACAGGTCTAGACCACCTGGTCTGACCCACCCCGACCATCAGGCCGAATTAAGGTGTTAACCCGGACGAGCTATAAGCGCACCTGCGGATCAGATCTCGGCGCATCGCACGCGGGTACTGACCTGACTTCAACTCCGATGGCCTGGGAAAACGATGCCTGCAACCACGACTTATGCAACGACTGGTAACGCCTATGTCAACGGTCTCCTCGGCGACTGGAAATGGGGGATCAAGGACTTCACGTTCAGTTTCCCGACCAGCGCTTCATTCTACGGCTCCGGTTACGGCAATGGCGAGCCGCTGAAGGGCTTTGCCGTCTTGAACGCCGCACAGCAGGCCGCCACGCGAGCAGCCCTCGATCAGTTTTCCTCCGTCGCCAACGTGACATTCACCGAGGTCACGGAGAGTGCGACCAAGCATGCCGATCTCCGCCTCGCCTCGTCCGACGCTCCGAGCACCGCCTGGGCCTATTTCCCCTCGACCGCGGCAGAAGGCGGCGACGCGTGGTTCAACAAGTCGTCCGGCCACTACAGCCGACCGGTCAAGGGAAACTATGCCTATGTGACATTCCTTCACGAGATCGGCCACGCGCTTGGACTGGAACACGCCCATGAGGGCAACGTCATGCCCGTGAATCGCGACTCGATGGAATACACGGTCATGAGTTACCGTTCCTATGTCGGTGCCTCGACCACGACCGGTTACACCAACGAGACCTGGGGATACGCGCAATCGCTGATGATGTACGATATCGCCGCCTTGCAGCATATGTACGGCGCGGATTTCACCACCGAAAGCGGAAACACGACCTATCGCTGGAGCCCGACGTCGGGCGAGATGTTCATCAATGGTATCGGTGAGGGTGCCCCTGGCGGCAACAAGATCCTGCTTACCGTATGGGACGGCGGCGGAACGGACACCTACGATTTCTCCAATTATACGACTGCACTGAAGGTCGATCTGCGCCCGGGCGAATGGACGACCACCTCGGCCGCGCAATTGGCGAAGCTGCATTATAACGGTTCAAAGGTGGCGATCGGCAATATTGCCAACGCTCTACAGTTTCAAGGCGACGCCCGCTCCCTCATCGAGAACGCGAAGGGTGGCACAGGCAGCGACACGATCACCGGCAATGCCGCTGCAAATGCTCTTTGGGGTAACGGCGGCAACGACAGGCTGATCGGCGGCGATGGCAACGACAATCTTTTCGGCGGTGCGGGCGCCGACCGGCTCGACGGCGGCAATGGCACCGATCTGGCGAATTACTCGAATGCCACAGCCGGCGTCGTCGCAGATCTTTCCTCGCCCGGTTCCAACACGGGGGAAGCGGCGGGCGATACATATGTATCGATCGAGCGGCTCTACGGTTCAGCCTTCAACGATACCTTGCGCGGAGACAACCGCGCTAACCTCCTGAACGGCCTTGCAGGCAACGACGTGCTGAATGGGCGTGACGGCAACGACACCCTGATCGGCGGTAACGGCGCCGATCGGCTGATTGGCGGCGGCGGTGCGGACACCTTCGTCTTTCAGACGACCGCACAATCGGCGCCGGCTGCCAGAGACGTGATCGATGATTTCGCGTCCGGCATTGATCGGATGGATTTGCGTTCAATCGACGCGAACAGCAATGCCATCGGAGACCAGGCATTTCTATTTATCGGCAGCAGTGCGTTCCACGGCAAAGCGGGTGAACTTAACTTCAGGAGTGGGATAGTCTCCGGTGACGTCAATGGCGACGGCCTTGCAGATTTTCAAATCAAGGTGATGAATCTTTCGGCTCTTTCCGGAAGCGATTTCCTGCTGTGAGGGGGTTGGAAAAGCCATGAGCGAATGGATCGATTTTGAGCGCTGGCCAGATTGCAAGCGCATGGAGCGGCCCGGGATCGTCTTCGAGGTCACCAACGGAGATCAGACCCTGCTGACCGACTGCGTCGTCCCGCTGCCGTTGCCGTCTGACTGGGCTGTTCAGCCCCTGCGCTTTCGCGCCGTGCCGCAGCCTCGGCCTCGGCACTCTTCGCCGTTACCGAAGCCGGCAGGTCCGCAGCAGTAAACACCACGCCGACCAGGCGGCCGGTCGGCGGCCTGATCGATCAGGCGCATCATCGATGCCTCACCCCTTGCGGCATCGAAGCGCCATGGAAGTGCTGCGCCGCAGCTATTAGACTCGTCGGATAATACGCGGTAGCGATGGTCGCCGCTGGCGGCCCACTCTCGCGCCGATCAGGTGAGTCCAACCACGCTGCTGGGAGGATTGATGAACACTCTCCCCCGGCACCTCGCTCACGGTGGCGGTTGCGGCTGCAAACTCGCGCCCTCCGTTCTACAGCAGCTTCTTGCCACGCAACCGGCTGCCCGGCCTTTGCCCAGCTCCAGATGATGCCGCCGTATGACAGGTAGAGCACAGCACCTGCGTGATTGCCTCCGATTACCGTTTTCACCGGTTTCGGAGTCCTCGGACACGGACTTGAGATGGCCCGTGCGTGTCAGCTTTCCCGGTCGGCGGCGATTGTTCCCCGCGGGGAACGTTTGAAAAGCCCTGCGGCCTAATCTGGTCCGGTTAAGCGAGGCCTCGCAGCGTCAGGAGTGGCGGAAGTTATGTGCTATATAGCTTCCGTAAGGCTTTTTAGCCATTGTATTTCAATGGCTTACCCAAACCGTCAAAACACCCAGAAGGACCCGTCAGCCAGCACTTAGAGCGTACCCTAAGTCCGCCGGCTCACGCAAACTGTATTTTCCGGCTGCCAATGCAAGGTCTTTCATACGTTTTAGCGACTTTGTCATGAAGCAGAGCGGGAGTCCTTCAGAGGAGACCCATCACGAGAGGTCTCTACAGCACAAGCCTGCTTTGTCGAACTCAGCCTTGCCTCGATCCCGCTCTCCACCCACCCGACGACACCCGGAATGCTGATGGCATATTTGTCTCTCGCTCACTCGACCATCTGCTGGAAGATAAGCTTCGATGCAGCTAGATCCGATCGCCATGCGGTTCTGCGCTAAGGATGCGCATCCAGCCGTGCACCCCCGCCATCCGTGACGCCCTCCCCTCCCCCAGGCAGGGCACGAGCCGACCAACGTCCCTTCGCAAATGCTTGAAGCTTCACGGGGTCGATCAGCGGAGATCCTTCACGGAAGGTCAAAAGCAAAAGCCCGGTTGCGGGCCGACCGGCGCCAAGTGCAGCCGTCACCCACAGGCGTAGCCGAAATGGCTCCGAAAGTTCCCCGCGGGGAACCGAATGAATAGCGGCATCCGGCCGCATCTGAAGCGCTGCACGGCAGACCCGCGGCAAGGCCAGCCGAACATCCATTGGATCTCCGCCTCGCCGTAGGCCGCACAAGGTTTGTGCGGCCGCGAATGAATCCTCACCCAGGCCTGCGGGAACATGCCGTGGAAGTCGAGTTCCTCGGTGGTCGTCGAGCAAAGCGTGGCTGGCGGCAGCTCACACCCGCCGCAGATGGCCGCGTCAAGGGAGCACCGGTTAGCCCTCCGTCAAGTTCCCCGCGGGGAACGCCTGGCGTTTCGACCGCCAATTGTCTGAGGCAAGGGTCCAGACGGAAAGCATATTGCCGGAACAGTTCCTGACGACAGCCACAAGGCTCCTGCCCTATGCGGCGCACCATATATACGCCACCGGCAGCATGCAGCGCGCAACCGTCTCCACAATCCTAGTCTCGACGCGATCCTTGTCTCGTGTGGCGGGCGATGCATTGCGTGTCTCTCCAATAGTCCGTTCGCGCCAGGCCGCCGTCGCGTTCCCCGCGGGGAACCGTTCGGTGCAGTCGTCGCCCGCATGCATCCTACGAAGCTGGGGCAGGGGGTACGGGCGAACATCGAAAAGCCGGGCTTTTCCCATACATGCACATATGTGCCGCCTTTGCGGTCAGCCGGTACCGCCTCGCAGCTCTCGCCGTCCAGCCCGTTCCCCGCGGGGAACTCTGGCTAGAGTTCACCAGGTCACCGTTCGAAGCAACGCTGGAGGCTCCGAACCGACCGCTCGCCGTGAACCACTGTCGCGGCTCAACATGCCCGCGTGGAGGCTCGAGAACCGCAGCGCGGGCGCTTCCCACCGGCACCAAGCGTCATCCACAGCGCGCATTGATGGCCATAGCCGAATCGGAGTACGTCTTAGTTGCGGAGATTTTTCGAATTTGCGTGTTTTCGAGTAGTTACGTGGCGGTTAGCAAACGGTTAACCACTTCACTGCTTATGTGACGGAAACGATCACCAGGGATTCTTTCGATGACGCGACACCTAAGCAGCCTCGCTTTCATGGAAAACTTTTCCAGCAAGCTCGAAATGGCGCTGAACAACTTGAGCATGGCGCAATTTCCCCCGGATGCGCGCCGAACGATGCGCAAGTTCACCTCCACCGAAGTTGCCGCCCTGCTGGGCGTAACGGAGGCCTATATCCGCCAGGTTGCGGCCAAGGAACAGGGCCCCGAACCCGAAATCGCCAACGGACGGCGTTTCTACACGCTCGATCAGGTTCTTGAATTGCGCTTGGCTCTTTCGCAAAACGGCCGGAAGAAGTGGATGAACCCCCGCCGGACAGGCGACGAGCAATGCCAGATCGTTGCCGTCACCAACTTCAAAGGCGGCTCCAGCAAGACCTCCACGACAATCCATCTCGGCCACTATCTGGCACTCAGGGGCTATCGCGTGCTGGCCGTGGATCTCGACCCGCAGGCATCGCTCACCGCCCTTCATGGCAGCCTACCGGAATTCGACTACCGTGCGGGCGACACACTTTTCTCAGCCATTCGTTTCGACGATCCCGTCCCGACGAAGTCCATCATCCATAAGACCCACATCGTCGGTTTCGACGTCATCTGCGCCGGCCTCGAACTGACCGAATTCGAGACGGCCGTCGCGCTCGAGATGCGGCGATCCGCAGGAACGGGCTTCCTGCTTCGCGTTTCCCAAGCGCTTGAGCAGGTCGCCGAGGATTACGACTTCATCCTCATGGACTCGGCTCCGTCGCTGAACTTCCTGACGCTTTCGTCACTGACGGCTGCCACCGGCGTCATCATCCCGGTTCCTGCGCATATGCTGGATGTGGACTCCACGGCGAAGTTTCTGGAGCTTGCCGGGTCCTACATGCAGATCCTGAATGAGGTGGGCACGGCGGCTCAATGGGATTTCGCCAAGTTCCTGATCACCAAATTCGAGCCGAACGATCATCCTCAAGCCAACATGTCCGCGCTGATGAGACAGGTGTTCGGCGAGGACCTGCTCCTCAACTCGGTCATCAAATCGACGGCCGTGGCCGATGCACTGACTTGGAAGCAGAGCCTGTACGAGGTTCAGAGGTCCCGCTTCTCGGCTCCGAAAACCTACGACCGCGCCATCGAGTCGATCAACGCGGCCAATGCTGAACTCGAAGGCCTGTTCTGGAAGGCATGGGGGAGAGAATGAGCCGCAAGGATTCCAAAGGCCTTTTTGCCAATGTCCTCGGGCAGCTGGAGAATTCTGCGGAGACGGGCGGAATGCAGCGGTCCACGTCACCCCACCTTCTCAAAGTCGCCGCCGGCGTCCGCCAGATGCAGGAACGCAGCGAGCTTGCCGAACGACTTCTCAAGGATGGTGGCCAGATCGTCGAGATCGATCCGGACGAGATCATGGAATCCGCCATCCGGGATCGCTTCGATTCCGGCTACAGCGAAGCCAGCATCGCGGATCTGCTCGAGTCGATGCGTGAGCACGGGCAGAGTACTCCTGGCTTGGTCCGCCCGGTTCGAGGGGCCGCAAGGCCGTTCCAGATCGTATTCGGCCGCCGGCGGCTTGCCGCTGCCAAACTCCTCGGCATTAAGTTCAAGACGATTGCCCGGGAGCTGAGCGACGAAGAGGCGATCGTTCTCCAAGGGGAGGAGAACAGCAACCGCAAGGACCTGTCCTTCATCGAGCGGTGCCTATTTGCGCAGTCGCAGGAGGCTGCGGGTTATCGCCGCGACGTGATCTGCAAGTCGCTGAGCACCGGCAGGTCGCATATCTCAGAAATGATCCGGATAGCGGCAGCATTGCCGCGCGACATCCTGATGCAGATTGGTCCGGCCCCTGAAATCGGACGGCGCAGATGGGTGGAATTTGAGCTGCGCTGGGCGGCCCACAGAGAGCCCTCGAAGGTAGCGCAGTCGGTTCTGGAGAGAGACCAGATGCAGGCCTCATCCAGTGACGCTCGTTTCGCTGCAGTTTTTGAGGCGCTTGCCAAGGCGGATGCCAAGGCTGCAGCCTCTTCCGCCACGGCCGATCTGATCTCTCATGGCCTCGTGCTTGGCCAGATCCAACGCGGCAAGTCGGCTTCGAAGCTCACGTTCAACAAGTCTGTGCCGTCAGGCTTTGTCGATTTCATTGCAGGTCAGATCGAAAGCCTGCACGACCAGTTCATGCAAAAGCAGCATTCGAAACAAGGAGACTAACCCGCAAAAGAAAAAGGCCCCCAACGAACAAGCCGTGGAAGCCTTCCTCAGATTTGTAGCAAGATCGAGAATCGCATTTCCACGAATCACAGTCAAGAGTTCTTGGCACCGTTTTTGGTGAGCTGCTTTCTTTTGCCTTATCGAAGGTGAAGGAAAATGGAGAGTGGAAGTGTGACGACCCCCTTTGGGCGGCGGACGATGACTCTTGCCATGTTGGCAGGCCAGTTCATCTCCCGCGACATCGAACCTGGGAAGTCGGTCGACAAGTGGAAGCTGTTTCGCTCGCTTTGTGCGGCCAAACGCCGTCTGGGCATCAGCGACCGGGCGCTGGCCGTTCTGAACGCGCTGTTGAGCTTCTATCCCGAGAACACGCTGAGCGGAGAGACCGGTCTGGTCGTCTTTCCCTCGAACGTTCAGCTGTCGCTGAGAGCCCACGGCATGGCGGAGGCGACGCTAAGGAGGCACCTGGCCGCATTGGTCGAGGCAGGTCTTGTCGCTCGCAAGGACAGTCCGAACGGCAAGCGCTATGCCCGCAAGTCTCGTGATGGAGCGATCGGCACGGCGTACGGCTTTTCGCTCGCACCGCTCCTGGCTCGCTCCGGCGAAATAGAGCGGCTCGCTGCGGAGGCTGAGGCCGACCGGGTCGAGCTGCAACGGCTGCGCGAGCGGTTGACGCTCTGCCGCAGAGACATCGCCAAGCTGATAGACGTGGTGCTCGAAGAACTGCCCGGCGACTGGACGTCCATGCAGGAGAATTTTCGAAGCCTTGTCCAGGCTATACCGAGGGCGCCCGACATCGCTGACCTCACCCCTCTGGTAGAGGCGTTCGAAACGCTGCGCGAACATGTGGCTAACCAGTTGCAAAAGCGCGTAAAACCACAAGAGATGAGCGGCAATCCCGATCAAACTGAGCGGCACAAACAGGAATCAAAACCCGAATCTATTATTGAACTTGAACGTGGCTCTTCGAATGAGCGGTCAGACGGCCAAGCCATTGAACGGGCTCACGAGGCAAAAAGGGCCTTTCCGCTGGGAATGGTACTGAAGGCCTGCCCGGAAATCATGAACTACGGTCCTGACGGCACGGTGAAAAGTTGGCGCGACCTTATGATCGCTGCGGTTACGGTACGATCTATGCTTGGCGTTTACCCCTCGGCCTATCAGGACGCCTGCAAGGTCATGGGACCGGAAAACGCCGGCATTGCCGTGGCCTGCATTCTGGAGAGGGCAGGGCATATCAACTCCGCCGGCGGCTATCTGCGCGATCTGACCGCCAAGGCGCGGCAAGGGAAATTCTCGCTCGGCCCGATGCTGATGGCGTTGCTGAGGGCGAATGGCTCCGATCAGCCGAGGGTGTCGTGATCCTGACGGGCGGCCGCCGCGGGGAACACGATCGGCACGCGCATATTGCCGACCCGCATGGGCCGAGCGATCCCACTCGTGCGAAATAACCAACGGCATCCACTGTTGCCGCCTTCAACCGTGAGCGTCGGGCGTCCCCAATTTCGTCGGTGGCTTACTAGGAAAGTACGCCGGCCTCCTTGGCTACCTTCCAGTGAGATGCCTACATCCGGGTACAATTCCGGCGGTTTCGCAAACATGCCCGATACGTCGCGCAGGCACAACACACGTCGTCAAATGTCGCGATCGTGCGACGCAACCGAACGGAGTGTCTGATGACAACGCAGGAAAAGGTTCTCTACACCGGTAAGACCCATACGACCGGCGGCCGTGAAGGGTTCGCCCGCAGCGACGATGCCCAACTGGACGTCAGGCTTTCGCCCCCCGGCAGCGGCAAGGCCGGAACCAATCCTGAGCAGCTCTTCGCCGCCGGCTGGTCGGCCTGTTTTATCGGTGCACTGGGTCTTGCCGCGGCGAAGCGTACGTTGTCGCTCCCGGCCGAAACGGCAGTCGATGCCGAAGTCGATCTCGCCAAATCGGATGGCGGCTTTTTCCTTCGAGCCCGGCTTGCCGTCAGCCTGCCCGGCATCGACGCGGACCTTGCGCGATCGCTCATCGCCGAAGCGCATCAGACCTGCCCCTATTCAAAGGCAACGCGGGGGAACATCGAGGTCGATCTGACGCTCGCCTGACCGAGCTCGTGATTCAAGGAGGTTTAGATGAAGCGCTTCATAGTCGGCATACTGACATTCGCCGTTGTGGCAACGCCTTGCGCCTACGATATATTTTCGGCGGAGCCGTCGGCGCTGGCCGGACTCCTCGCGGCGTCTGTAATGCCGCTCTAACGGAGCGGATGCCGCCATTTCGCGGAGGGATCGGCTGCGAGACCAGCCGATCCTTCACACGTTCAGGCTTTCTGCGGTCGATCGGGTTCGCGTCTCATGGCAGTCTGGAAAATGGCCCAGCGGCTTTCGAACAGGCGAAGATTTTCGGCGTCCGGACACTCGGACCCGCAGAGACGGACACGATTATTCGCGCCTTCAAGCAAATCGACAAGGACGTGGCAAATCTCAATGGCAGACCCCGGCACGATGAGGCCCGCGGCCTGAGCCGATTTGATCGCCTGCACGACGGGCTCCAGTGCAGCACTCGACCACGCCGCCAACCTTTCCCGCAATGGCAAGGAAAACACGGCCTCGGCGGTAACCGACATATAGAAAGCGGAATAATCCCGGTCCGTGCCGAAGCGGAAATAGCTGAAAGCCATATCGCGCAACACTGCGAGAGGTGCATCACCCTGTCCCGCTGCGTCGGCAAGCGTCTTGCGAAAGCGGACGAGGTCACGTTCGACCACGGCTTCCAGAAGCGCCTGCCTGTTCGGATATCTCCGATAAAGCGTGTGTTTCGAGATTCCGAGCTTGGCGGCAATCTCTTCCATGGACGTGTTCGCAACCCCCTTGCGGGCAAAGGTCGAGCGGGCGCTATCCAGAAGACGGCGGGTCAGAGCCTCGGCCTCTTCCCGGGTGGGACGTCCGCCGCCACGTCTGCGAACGATATTCATCTATGTCCGACCCCGTCGATGGGCGGGATGGACAACGCCATTGTTCGCACCGCCCGTTGCTGATAAAAGCACGGTACTGTGCTGTTATTAGCAATGCAACAGGTTCGCGATGCCCTCCATCACTCTCTCCGCACTTTCCTGGTCGAAACCCGACGGGGAGCATGTCTTGACCGATCTCGACCTGGCGTTTGGTCCGGAGCGGACGGGGCTCGTCGGAAGAAATGGCGTCGGAAAAACCATCCTGCTCAACATCCTTGCCGGTACATTGAGACCTTCCTCCGGCACGGTTGCCATCCAGGGACGCGTCGCGCTGGCGAGGCAGATGCTTCGGCCCGGCGCCGGTGAAACCATCGCCGATGTGTTCGGTGCGACGCAGGCGCTTGCGGTGTTACGGCGCGCCGAAACAGGCGAGGCGACCCTTGAAGAACTGGAGAATGCGGACTGGACGGTGGAAGAGCGCATAATGTCCGCCCTTGTCCGGCTTGGACTGGAGGCGCGGGCGGATACGCTCCTGACTGAGCTCTCCGGGGGACAGCGCACGCGGGCGGTGCTCGCGGCGGCAATTTTCTCCGAGCCGGACTTTCTCCTTCTCGACGAGCCGACCAACAATCTGGATCGTGACGGCAGACGGGCGGTTATCGACCTTCTTTCCGGCTGGCGCAGCGGGGCGATTGTCGTCAGCCACGATCGCGAACTGCTCGAAGAAATGGACGCGATTATCGAAGTGACCTCGCTCGGGACAAAGCGCTACGGCGGGGGGTGGAGCGCCTATCAGGCGGCGAGGGCGGTTGAGCTGGAGGCGGCGCAACAAAGCCTTGCGCATGCACAGAAGACCGCCGACGAAATCGATCGCAAGGCACGTGCCCTGGCAGAGCGGCAGGACAGGCGTGACGCGTCTGGTACCCGAAAAGCGGCAAAGGGCGACATGCCGAGGATTCTCCTGGGCCGGCGCAAGAACAATGCGGAAGAAAGCCGGGGCAGGGGTGTGGAACTCGCCGAGCGACAGTGCGCAGGCGCGCTCGAGGCCATCACAGCCGCCAAAGCGCGGATCGAGGTGCTGCAGCCCTTTTCCATCCGTCTTCCGCGAACCGAGCTTCCAGCCGGCCGGCAAGTCCTCGCGTTTGAAGGCGTCACGGCGGGCTACGATCCCGCCCGTCCGGTCATTCGGGATCTATCCTTCTCGCTGGTCGGCCCGCTGCGCCTTTCGATCACCGGCCCCAACGGGTCGGGCAAGACGAGCCTTCTGAAGGTGGTCACCGGAGAATTGCCACCCTTCGAAGGAACCGTTTCCGTAAACGTTCCTTTCTCTCTGTTGGACCAAAGCGTCAGCATCCTGGAGCGCGGCGAGACGATCCTCGATAACTTCAAGCGGCTCAACCCCGGTGCCGGCGACAACGCCTGCCGGGCGGCGTTGGCCAGCTTTCGCTTCCGTGCGGATGCGGCATTGCAAAGGGTGGAGACGTTGAGCGGCGGGCAGGTGCTGCGCGCCGGCCTTGCCTGTGCACTCGGCGGTTCCGATCCCCCATCGCTGCTCATTCTCGACGAGCCGACCAACCATCTGGATATCGACTCCATCGAGGCGGTTGAAGCTGGGCTGCTCGCCTATGACGGCGCACTCGTCGTCGTCAGCCATGACGAGACATTCCTTGCCAACGTCGGGATAGACACGCGTCTGGAGCTTTCGGTCTGCAGCGGCTGACGCCGATGCCTTGGGGTTACCGACGCTCTTCAGAGGTATTGCGATCGTGCCCGTGTCGGGTTGCCGCGCCGGGATGTCCTTCGTGATTTGCTCCTTACGGGATCAAAAGCAGTTTGCCGGTGGTTGCACGGCTTGCCATCGCGGCATGGGCGCGGGCGGCGTCGGCAAGGCGATAGGTTTCGCCGATCGTCACCTTGATCGTTCCGTCCCCGATCCAGTCGAAAAGCTGTTTGGTGCGATCGAGAAGGAGTTTGCGAGTGTGGATGTGATCCATGAATGTCGCGTAGCCGATCTTGATGCTCTTCGGCAGGCTCATGATATCGAGCGGTCCGGGCCCGCCGAGCACCGGTCCATACCAGCAGAAGGTGCCGGACCGGCGGAGCGCTTCGATCGAGCCCTTGAAGGTTTTGGGACCGGAGCCATCGTAAACGACGTTCACGCCCTCACCACTAGTCAGGCGCAGGACTTCGTCGGCAAACTGTCCCTCTGTATCGACGATGACGTGCTCGGCTCCGGCCTTTTTGGCGATCGCGACCTTGTCTTCGGAGGAGACGCGTCCGATTACTCGGCCACCCCTTAGCCTGATAATCTGTGTCAGCAGGAGGCCGACCCCGCCGGCCGCCGCATGAACAAGGGCGATGTCGCCCGGCTGCACGGGATAAAAATCCGTCGCGAAGTGACTGGCCGTGAGCCCCTGCATCATCGCGGAAGCAGCCGTTCGATCGTCCACGGTATCGGGAATTTTCACGAGGGAGGCTGTCGGTACCGACTGGCGCTGAGCATAACTTCCGGGAGCATAGACCCAGGCGACGCGATCGCCGACTTCAAACTCGCCCGCTCCATCGCCGACGGCGAGCACGCGGCCAGCGCCCTCGACACCCAGAACTTTCGCGTTAGGGACGTCGGTCCAGGCCATACCTTGGCGCACGCCGATGTCCATGAAGTTCACGCCGGCCGCGGCGACCTCCACCACGACATGTCCCGGCCTTGCGACAGGCTCAGGCCAATCGACGAATTCCATCACGTCGGTACCACCGACCTCTTTCATCACAACGGCTTTCATGCATAGATCCTTTTATTGACTGATCATTCCAAAAAAGAGCAAAGTTTTCTGCCTGCTAGGCGACTGCGCGAAGCGCCAACCGGCTGAGGGACTGCAGATGTTCCCGACCGGCTCCCCCACGTGCGGCTATCCTGATACCGGCGATATTGGCAACGAGGAAATCGGCCACCGCCTCAGCGGGCAATGAACCGGTTAAGTCACCTGCAGCCTGGGCTTCTCTGATGCGTTCAACCGCGGCGTTCTTGAGCCGAAGATCGGCGGCGTGATGCAGTGCCGCCAGGTCGGGCCGCCTCTGACCGAACTCGCAGATCGAGTTCACGCCGAGACAAGCTTCGTTTGCATTGTCCACAACGCGTTCCATCACCAACCGGATACCGTCCAGTGCACGCGGTTTGCCGCGCAACAAGGCGATATGAGCACTCGTCTCACTCGCCGAATAGCGTTCCACCGCGAGGCAGTAGAGCTTCCACTTGTCACCGAAGGTGTCGTAGAGGCTCTGGCGGCCGATTCTCATCGCCCGTATCAGCATCTCCGTCGAGGTGCCTTCAAAGCCATGCTCGCGAAACACGGCAATCGCCGCGTCCAATGCCTCGTCCCTGTCGAATTCCTTGATCCGTGCCATAAAGCCCATATAGGAATACTGGAACGATCTGTCAAGAATATGCTTGCCGGTTGTTCCTCAGGAGATGACCGCACGGGGCTCGAGGAAGGCTTCCAGGCCGAAGACGCCGAATTCGCGGCCGAAGCCGGATTGCTTGAAGCCGCCAAAGGGTGCAAACGGCTCGTGCGGTGCGCCATTGATGATCACGCGACCTGCCTCGATGCGATCAGCAACGCGCTTTGCTCGTTCGAGGTCGGAAGAGAAGACATTGGCCTGCAGGCCGTAGTCGGTATCGTTGGCGATCGCGATCGCCTCTTGCTCGTCGCGATAGGAAAGGACGCAGAGCACCGGGCCGAAGATCTCCTCGCGGGCAATGCGCATGTCGTTGCGGACGCCGGAGAAGATGGTTGGACGAACGAACCAACCTCGCTCGAGGCCTTCGGGACGCCCTTCGCCCCCGATCAGGAGAGTTGCACCTTCTTCCTGGCCGAGACGCAGGTAGCCTTGCACGCGGTCCCATTGCTTCCGGCTCACCAACGGCCCGATCCGCACCTCGCGATCACCGGGATCACCGACCGTGAACACCTTTGCCGCCTCTTTCAGGCGTGCCTCGATCTCCTCGCGACGAGATTCGGGAACAAGGATCCGGGTACCGGCAATGCAGGCCTGTCCGCTGTTGAGGAAGCCGGCAGCCAGAACCTGAGGGATCGCTACTTCGAGATCGGCATCGTCCAGGATGATGCTGGGGCTCTTGCCGCCAAGCTCCATGGTGACCCGCTTCATCGTCGCCGCGGCCGTCTGGGCGATGGCGCGGCCGGTGACGGTAGAGCCCGTGAACGTGATCTTTGAAACATCCCGGTTTGCGGTGAGCGCCACACCGACGACAGCGCCGTAGCCGGTGACGATGTTGAACACCCCCTTCGAGAGAGCCGCTTCATGCAGGCATTCCGTGATGACCTGCGTTTGGATGGCGCTCATCTCGGAAGGTTTGATGACCATCGTGCTGCCCGACGCAATCGCTGCCGACAGCTTTCCGCAGATGAAGCTATAATTGCTATTCCATGGTGTGATCGCCACCGCCACCCCCGAAGGCCGCATCTCCACGTCGGCGCGGCCGATGCGCCGCCGGAAATCGTAGCTCTCCAGTGTTTTCGCCATATCGAGGAACACATTTCCTGCTCGCCGCGCCGCAAAGTCGATGAAACTCGACGGCGCTCCATATTCCACCCGCATGGCCTCCACGAGATCGCCCGCGCGCTCGGAGACTGCCGCATGCAAGCGCTTCAGCATGGTGATCCGCTCTTCCTTCGACGTATTGGAGAATGCGGGAAATGCGCGCCTGGCCGCCGCAACGGCCCGGTTCGCGTCTTCCTCATCCGCCAGGCGCACCTTTCCGATCTGTTCCTCGGTCGCCGGATTAAAGAGCTGGGCCCATTGCTCGCCGTGCGGTTCGACGAAGCTGCCGTCGATGTAGACTCCGTCGATGATACGCATTGCCTCTCTCCTGTTGTGGCTTCACCAGGAAGATGGAATGCATTATCTGTTGCGGCTAGTCGGACAAAATTGGACACGCTGGTGAGCTACATCGCACATTGAGGGCAAGCTTGAGCGAATTGGAGGCGGTTGCCGCGGTTGCCCGCCATGGCGGATTTCGCGCTGCCGCGCGCGAACTCGGCATGTCGTCATCGGCATTGAGCCATGCGATAGCAGCGCTGGAAGAGCGCCTGGCAGTCAGGCTGTTCAACCGCACGACGCGCAGCGTCGCGCTCTCTGCTGCAGGAGAACAATTCCTCTCTGAAATCGCACCGGCCCTGCAAACGATCGAGAATGCGATCGAGCATATCGGCGAGCATTCGAGTAGACCCTCGGGCAGGCTTCGGCTCAATATGGCGCCGGGAGCGGCACGCATGCTGCTGGAGCCGCTGCTGCTCGAATACGGCCGCCGCTATCCCGAGGTCGAACTTGAGGTCGTGACGGAGAATGCGCTTGTCGATGTAATTGGTAAGGGTTTCGACGCCGGGGTACGACTTGCCGAGGCAATTTCGCCCGATATGGTGGCCATTCCGATCACCCGGACCCTCCGTTTCCTGGTTGTCGGATCGCCTGAATATTTCAAGGGGCGTTCCAAGCCAGTCGTCCCGCTCGATCTGGTGCGGCATCGCTGCATCCAGATGCGCATGGCGAACGGCAGACTGTATCGCTGGGAGTTCGAGCGGCGGGGTGAAGCGCACGTGATCGACGTTCCCGGCAATCTGACGCTCGATGCGACGGATCTTATCCTGGAGGCCGCCCTTTCGGGCGCTGGACTCGCTTATATCGGCGAATACTCGCTCGCTGCGCATATCGCTACCGGGCGCCTTGTTCCGGTGCTGGAAGAGTGGTGCCCCGCCTATCCCGGGCTCAGCCTCTATTTTTCGCAACGTCGTCACATGCCCGCCAAACTGCGCGCCTTCATTGACCTGATCAGGGAACAAGCCGTTTGACCAATGGGGTAAAATTGCGCCAAATCATGGGGAGCATGCGCCGGCCCAATTGATGCCGCTCAATCGACTTTGCGGACAGGCTGCTTTTGGACGCGCACAATCGAGGAAGAGGAGATTACCATGGATCAGAAGAGCGATAGTGCGGGCAAGTGTCCCGTCGCACACACGGCACCGAGAGGCAGATCGAACCGCGACTGGTGGCCGGATCAGTTGGACGTCCAGGTTCTGCACCGGCATTCCGGTCTTTCCGATCCGTTGGGCAATACGTTCAACTACGCCGAGGAGTTCAAGAAGCTCGACCTCGATGCGCTGAAGCGGGACCTGCATGCACTGATGACGGATTCGCAGGACTGGTGGCCGGCCGACTTCGGCCATTATGGCGGGCTCTTCATCCGCATGGCCTGGCACAGCGCCGGCACCTACCGCATCACCGACGGCCGTGGCGGCGCCGGTCAGGGCCAGCAGCGTTTCGCGCCGCTCAACAGCTGGCCGGACAACGCCAATCTCGACAAGGCCCGACGTTTGCTGTGGCCGATCAAGCAGAAGTACGGCAACAGGATTTCTTGGGCGGATCTGTTGATCCTGACCGGCAATGTCGCGCTCGAATCCATGGGCTTCAAGACCTTCGGCTTTGCCGGCGGCCGGGTCGACGTATGGGAACCCGAGGAACTGTTCTGGGGACCGGAAGGCACCTGGCTGGGCGACGAGCGCTACAGCGGCGAACGGCAACTGAGCGAGCCGCTTGCCGCCGTGCAGATGGGCCTCATCTACGTCAACCCGGAAGGCCCGAACGGCAATCCCGATCCGGTTGCTGCCGCGCACGATATCCGCGAAACCTTTGCCCGCATGGCTATGAACGACGAAGAGACGGTGGCGCTGATCGCCGGCGGCCACACCTTCGGCAAGACGCATGGCGCGGGCGATCCCTCGTTCATCGGTGCAGACCCGGAAGGCGGCGCGATCGAGGATCAGGGTCTCGGCTGGAAGAGCACCTTCGGCACGGGCGTCGGCAAGGACGCGATCACGGGCGGGCCGGAAGTGACCTGGTCGCAGACGCCCACCCGCTGGAGCAACCACTTCTTCGAAAACCTGTTCAACCACGAGTGGGAACTGACCAAGAGCCCCGCCGGCGCATATCAATGGAAGGCAAAGAACGCCGAGGCTTCCATCCCCGATGCCTATGACGCCTCCAGGAAGCATGTTCCGACCATGCTGACCACGGATCTGTCGCTGCGTTTTGATCCCGCTTACGAGAAAATCTCGCGCCGCTTCCTCGAAAATCCGGACCAGTTCGCCGACGCTTTCGCCCGCGCCTGGTTCAAGCTGACCCACCGCGACATGGGGCCGAAGGTTCGCTATCTCGGCCCTGAGGTCCCGGCCGAGGACCTGATCTGGCAGGACGTGATCCCGGCCGTCCACCACAGGCTGGTCGACGAGACGGACATAGCCGGCCTCAAGGCGAAGGTCCTCGCTTCCGGCGTGTCGGTGCAGGAACTTGTCTCGACCGCATGGGCTTCCGCTTCGACCTTCCGCGGCTCCGACAAGCGCGGCGGCGCCAATGGTGCGCGAATCCGCCTGGCGCCGCAGAAAGACTGGGAGGTCAACCAGCCGACTCAGCTCGCCAGGGTTCTCTCTGTGCTTGAGGGCATACAGAGGGACTTCAACGCCGCCCAGACCGGCGGCAAGAGGATCTCGCTTGCGGATCTGATCGTGCTTGCAGGTGGCGCCGCCGTCGAAAAGGCGGCGAAGGCCGGTGGCCACGACATCGCCGTTCCGTTCACGCCGGGTCGCATGGATGCCTCGGAGGCACAGACCGACGCCGCATCCTTCGCCGCGCTGGAGCCTCGTGCGGATGGTTTCCGCAACTATGTGAGCACCAGCCGCCGGCAATTCATGAAGCCGGAAGAGGCGCTTGTGGATCGCGCTCAGCTGCTGACGCTGACCGCCCCGGAAATGACCGTTCTCGTCGGCGGCCTGCGCGTGCTGAAGGCGGGCGAGCCCAGGCATGGCGTCTTCACGTCGCGGCCCGAAGCGCTGACGAACGACTTCTTCGTCAACCTGCTCGATATGGGTACGCAGTGGTCACCCATCGCAGGCGAAGAAGGCGTATACGAAGGCCGAGACCGCAAGACCGGCGCTGCGCGGTGGACCGGCACCCGCGTCGACCTGATCTTCGGCTCGCATTCACAGCTGCGCGCCTTTGCGGAGGTGTACGCCCAGTCTGATGCCGGAGAGAAGTTCGTGAAGGACTTCGTCGCGGCCTGGACCAAGGTCATGAACGCCGACCGCTTCGATCTGGTATGATTGGCGAGGCCAGGACGTGGCTTGAACCATGTCCTGGCCTTCCCCCGGATCGTCGTGAAATGCGCTAACCGTCTTCAGCTTCTTTCGCCGTGCTGCCGATCAGCGTCAGACATAGAAAACCCAGCAGCGCAGCGAGGCTACTCGCCAAGGCTAGCGGCCACCAGCCTATGTCAATGAAAGGAGCGGCGGCGGCGGTACCTCCGGCAGTGATCCCAAGTATAGCGGCAACGACCAATGCGGCGCCGCGTGAATGATCCCCTCTTGAGGCAAGGATTGCCTGGTGGAAACCGATTGGTCCCCGGATGCCGAACGCGCCGTTTGCGGTCATCCACAGGGGCACGAGCACAGTCAGGCTGCGTCCACCGAGGGATGTGTAGAGAAGGACCAGGAAGAAGCCAAGAACCACACCTCCTGTACCGATCATGATCATGCGTTCGGTACCGAATCTTCGGGCAAGCGCATTGGACGCGTTCGACGCCAGAATAAAAAGGGCAATGCCGAAAACTTGAAGGAGAATGAAGTCTCCGATCGTCATGCCCAATGCCCCTGTCATTACTGCGGGGGCGCCGAATACAAAGATGAGAATGCTGCCGAGGGAAAGCGCCTGGCTTAAGCCGTGCCGAAGAAAATCGCGATTGCGGATGATCGACATATAGCTTCGATGGAGCTCAAGAGCCTCGAGCCGGTCCGGAAGCGATTGACGGTAAGCCCAGCTGCCAATGGCGCAGAGAATGGCAAGTCCGGCCAACATAAGGAAAGAAGTCTGCCATCCCCCCACCGTCATAAGATAGGCTCCGACGATGGGCGCAAGAGCCGGCGTCAAGGACTCGATGGAGCCGAGCCTGCCGAACATGGAGGGCGCCTTGTCCGCAGGGTAAAGCCCGTGAATAAAGCCCGGCGCGAAAACCGCCGGGCCCGAGCCGAACGCGCCTTGCGCGAAACGCAAGACGACCAGCCATTCCAAGGTCGGCGCGTAGGCAGACAGAAGAGACGTGACGGCAAACAGGCCCAGCGACCAGACCAACAGCTTGCGGCGAGAGTACCTCGCCCCGAGTTCCCCGAAGGTAAGCAGTCCCACGAGCGTGCCCCCGGCATAGGCTGCGAGGACCATCTGCGCCAATGCCGCAGTCCCGCCGAATGCCGTCGGCATGGCCGGAATTGCAGGCAGCACCAAGTCAGTCCCCGCGATTCCGAGGACGGTGCCGAATGAGATCAGCAGGAACATGACGGTTGGCGCAGCATTCACGGACATACCTGCCCATAACATGCAGACTTCGCTTGACCAATCGCACTTTGCTTATCGGTTTCACCACAAATCTTGATGGCACAGGGCAGATGCTCCGTCCGGAGCCCGCGTAGCGCTTCAGGGCAGCTGCAGCACGTCGGGGTGCTGCAGCGGTGCGTCCTTGATCCAGATCTCAGCGCCTTTACGCCCGGTGATCGCTTCGAGCGCCTCTCCTGCGGGCAACCGGCCCCAACTCTGCGGCTCCAGTTGCTCACCCCTGGATGCGAGGCCGCCGGAAAGGACGAGGAACTCGAGCCCACGGCGATTCTCGACGCCGACGGCTGAACCCGGCAGCCAGGTTTCTATCGACACCCGCTCTTTTCCGTCGTCGAACAGGACGCGCGCTGCCTCGACCGCCTCGCGCAGCGGCGCCGATTCACCCTCTCCAGGGTAGCGAACTATTTGCGTGCCGTCGCCCTCACGATATTGCCAGAGCCGCACGAAGATCGTGCAGCCATCCTTCGAGGCAGGTATATGCGAGGTGCCGGGCGGATTGCGGAAATAGCTGCCCGCAGAATAGTCGCCGTGCTCGTCCTCAAACGTCCCCTCGAGCACGAGGATTTCCTCGCCGCCGCTATGGACGTGGCGTGGAAAGGCGCTGCCCGGCGCATAGCGCACGATCGAGGTTGCGCGCGCAACTTCGCCTCCGATACGGTAGAGCATGCGGCGATCCACCCCTGCGGCGGGGCTTGGAACCCAGTCGAGTTTAGCCGAATGGACGATTACGGGTTTCGTCAGGTCTTCATTGATGCGCATCTGACCGGTCTCCCATTGCCACGACTATACGGAACTTCCCGTCAGCGGACCTCATTTTTCTCAACAGTTCCGTGGTCCGCTCCAGCGGCATGGGATCAGCGCTGCAGCACCGGGGGAACGTAGTCGCGTCCCATGTCGATCGAGGCGGGACGCCCGGCGAGGAAAAGCTCGCCGACGCGCGGCGCGGTTTTCGCGATGACCTTGCCTGCCTTGATGACGAACAACCGGTTCGGTTTCAGCCTCAACGCCTCGGTCACGTCGGCGGCCTGCAGCACGACCAGGTCGGCCTTGCAGCCGGTCTCGAGGCCGTAGCCTTCGAGCCCCATGGTCTTTGCCGAATTGACGGTGAGCGCGTCGAAGATCTTGCGCTTGTCGTCAATGCCGGCCATCTGCGCGACATGGATCGCCATATGGCCGACCTCCAGCATGTCGCCGGAGCCCATCGAGTACCAGGGGTCCATGACGCAGTCGTGTCCGAAGGAGACGTTGAGGCCGGCCGCCATCAGCTCGCGCACTCGCGTCATGCCCCGCCGCTTCGGATAGGTGTCGTGGCGGCCCTGAAGCATGATGTTGATCAGCGGATTGGGGATCACGTTGATCTCCGCCTCGGCCATCAGCGGGATGAGCTTCGAGACATAGTAGTTGTCCATCGAATGCATCGAGGTGAGATGCGAACCTGCCACGCGCCCCTTGAGCCCGAACCGCACCGTCTGGGCGGCGAGCGTCTCGATGTGGCGCGACAACGGATCGTCGGTTTCGTCACAATGCATGTCGACCGGCAGGCCGCGGTCGGCGGCGATCCGGCACAGCGCCTCGACGGAGCGGGCGCCGTCTTCCATCGTCCGCTCGAAGTGAGGAATGCCGCCAACGATGCCGATCCCCATATCGAGCGCGCGCTCGAGCGAGGAGACGCCATCGGGCGCGCGGTAATATCCGTCCTGCGGGAAGGCGACGAGCTGCAGATCGATATAGGGTGCGACCTTTTCCTTGACCTCGAGCAGCGCTTCGGCCGTCACGAGGCGCGGATCGGACGTGTCCACGTGGCTGCGAATATAGAGAAGGCCCTGGGTCACGGCGAGGTCGCAATAGCGAAGCGCTCGTTCGACGAGGGCTTCCTTCGTCAGCAGCGGCCGCAGCTCGCCCCAGAGCGCGATGCCCTCGAGCAGCGTGCCGGAGACGTTCATGCGCGGCAAACCGAGTGACAGCGTCGCATCCATGTGGAAATGGGGATCGCAGAAGGGCGGGCTGACCAGGCGGCCGGACACGTCGATCTCCTCGCCGGCGGTCGCGGCTATCGACTTCTCGATGGCGGCGATCTTGCCGCCGGCAAGGCCGATATCAAAGGCCTGCCGGCCGTCCGGCAGGTTCGCATTGCGGATGATCAGGTCGAACATGGGTCAGTCCTTCGGATTTAGCGCTCGCCGCGCCGGTAGGGTTGCATCAGCGCCTGCGGAACGCGGGCGCGCCGGGCCATGAGCGCCAGCGCTGCGATCGACATCAGATAGGGGATCATCAGGAAGATCTGATAGGGGACGACGCCGCTCAGCCGCGCCTGCAGGCGCAGCTGGAAGCCGTCGAACAATGCAAACAGCAGCGCTCCGACGAGGGCGCGGCCCGGCCGCCAGGAGGCGAAGACGACGAGCGCTATGCAGATCCAGCCCCGCCCCTGCACCATGGTCGGGAAGAAGCTGTTGAAGGCCGAGAGCGTCAGGAAGGCGCCGCCGATGCCCATCAGCGCGCTACCGACGACGACGGAACCAAAGCGGATCGCCATCGGGTTGATGCCTTGCGCCTCGGCGGCGTGCGGATTCTCCCCCGTCATGCGGATCGCCAGGCCTAGCGGCGTACGGAAAAGCATGTAGCCGAGCGCCAGCGCCAGCAGGATCGCCGCATAGGTCGGCGGCGTCTGCGTGAAGAGCGCCGGACCCAGGAAGGGGAGGGACGAAAGCACCGGCACGTCGATCGGCTGGAACGGCTCGATCGTCGGCGGCGTACCCGCGACCGGTACCAGCAGACGGAAGACGTAGTAGCTGAAGCTCGAGGCGAAAAGCGTCACCCCGAGGCCGGACACATGCTGCGACAATCCGAGCGTGACCGTCAGGCCCGCATGCAAGAGGCCGAAGATCCCGCCGGAGAGACCCGCGACGAGAATGCCCGTCCACAGGTCGGCGCCGTTATAGACCGTAAGCCAGCCGATCATCGCGCCGAAAGTCATGATGCCCTCGATGCCGAGATTCAGGACGCCGGAGCGCTCGCACAGGAGCGCGCCGAGTGTGCCGAGGATCAGCGGCGTGGCGATGCGCAGGACGGCCGCCCAGAGGCCGGCGGAAGCGAAAATGTCGATGACGGCGTTCATCGGCGAATCCTGTACTGGGTGAAGAAGACACCGGTCAGCATGCTGATCAGCGCCAAGGCCACCGTGACATCGGCTATGTAGGAGGGGATACCCATGCTGCGGCTCATCCCGTCGGCCCCGACGAACATGACCGCCGTGAACAGGGCGGCAAGCACCACGCCCAGGGGGTGGAGATTGGCGAGCATGGCGACGACGATGCCGGAATAGCCGTAACCCGGCGACAGGTCCGTCGTCACATAGCCCTGCACGCCCATGACTTCGATAGCCCCCGCAAGGCCCGCGAGCCCGCCTGAAATGCAGGCCACCGTCACCAGGGTACGGCCGAGCGGCACGCCGGCGAAGACCGCCCCGGCCGGATTGAGGCCGGCTGCTCGCGACTGCATGCCGAACACCGTGCGCGACTGAACGAGATGGACGGCGACGGCGAGGACGAGTGCGATCATCAGCCCGATATGGAGGCGGGATCGGGCGAAAAGCTTCGGCAGGACCGCCGCGTCGGCGACGGGTTGCGACTGCGGCCATCCGAAGCCCATCGGGTCCTTGAGCGGGCCGTCGATCAGCATGGAGACGAAGAGCACGGCGACGAAATTGAGGAGAAGCGTGGTCACGACCTCGTCGACGGAAAAGCGTAGCCTCAGCCAAAGCGGCACGAGCAGCAGGACGATGCCGGCTGCCGCGCCGACGACGAGAAGCAGCGGAATCTGCAGGGGCGAGGGGAGACCGCCGAAAACGTGCGAACTGGCCGCGGCGACGGCAATCGCTCCGAGATAGAACTGACCCTCGGCGCCGATGTTCCAGAGCCTCGCGCGGAACGCGACCGCCGCGGCAAGGCCCGTTAGAATGAGCGGGCTTGCGCGGGTCAAGGTTTCGGTCGCCGAAAGCCGCGAGCCGAAAGCCCCGACGAGAATGCGCCAATAGGCCTCCATGACCGGGGCACCGGCGATAGCGATGAGCAGGCCGGCCAACGCCAGCGCGCAGAGGATCGCAAGCACGGGCGTCGCGATCACCAGGGCGAGCGAACGATGTTCGCGTCGTTCAAAACGCATGCGGAACCTCGTGCTCTTCATTCCATTCGCCGGCCATCATCAGGCCGAGTTTCGTGGCACTGGCGCTGTCGGCGGCGATTGGAGGCGAAAGCCGACCGTTGACGATGGCCTGAATGCGGTCGGCAAGCGCCATGACTTCTTCCAGGTCCTCGGAGATGAGGAGCACCGCGGTTCCCGCGCGCCGCGCTTCGAGCAGCCGCTCGTGTACCGCGGCGACAGCCCCCTCGTCGAGCCCGCGCGCCGGCTGCGCCGCAAGCAGGATGCGCGGTCGGTCGATCAGATTGCGCCCGAGGATGAGTTTCTGCATGTTGCCGCCCGAGAGCAGCCGCGTGCGTGTCGTCGGCCGGCCGCCGCGCACGTCGAAAGCATCGATGATCTGGCCGGCGAATGCCTGGGCGGACGGACGATCGACAAGGCCGTAGCGCGAAAATCGCGGCAGGCGCTCGAGAACGGCGTTCTCCCAAATGGCCATTTCGCCGATCGCGCCTTCCCTATTGCGATCTTCCGGAATGCGGCCGATCCCCGCCCGGACGGCGCCGTCAACCGTAAGGTCGCCGATCGGCTCGCCGAACAGCAGGAGTTCGCCCTTGTCGCGCCTGACCGTACCCGACAGGAGATGCGCCAGCGTCGTCTGGCCGTTGCCGGAAACTCCGATAATGCCGAGAATCTCGCCCGCGCGGAGGCTGAAATTGATGGACTTCAGCCGTTCCACCCCGTCGATGCTGACGCTCACATCCGCGACATCAAGCACCACCTCGCCGGGCGTCGAAGGCTCGCGCACCGGCCGGGCCACCTTGCGGCCGACCATCAGTTCGGCAAGCTCCGCCTTGTTCGTCTCTTTCGCAAGACGCTCGGCCACCTTGCGGCCGCCGCGCAGCACGACGATCCTGTCGGCCGCGGCCATGACCTCGTCCAGCTTGTGCGAAATGAAGATCAGCGAAAGCCCTTCGCGCGCCATGTCCTTCAGTGTCGAGAACAGCCGCTCGGCCTCCAGATTCGTCAGCACCGCCGTCGGCTCGTCGAGCACCAGGATATGCGCATCGTTGTAGAGCGCCTTCAGGATCTCGACGCGCTGCTGCTCGCCGACCGAGAGGTCGCCGACGCGCGCGTCCTGCTCCACCGTCAGACCGAACCGCTGGCAAATGCCGCGCAGTTTCCGCCGCGCCGCGCCGGTGCCGGATCGCAGCTGCCAGAGGCGTTCCGTGCCCGCCATGACGTTTTCCAGCACCGTCAGGTTGGGGGCGAGCGAGAAATGCTGATGCACCATGCCGATGCCTGCGCGGATCGCCGCGCGTGGCTTGCCCGGAGGCAGTTCGCGCCCCTCGACCAGCACCTTGCCGCTATCAGGCACATAATGGCCGAACAGGATGCTCATCAGCGTGGTCTTGCCGGCGCCGTTTTCGCCGAGGAGGGCGACGATCTCGCCCTTTCCGAGACTCAGCGAGATGTCGTCATTGGCGAGATTGTCGCCGAAGCGCTTGCTGACGCTGCAAATGTCGAGAATGGCTTGGATCATTCCGGAATTCCCGCGACGGCGAAACGGTGCTGCCAGCGGCCCTCTCTTTCCAGGCGCGCCGCAAGCTCGATGAGGAGGCGGTCGCCGCCCATGGGCGCCAGGATCTGCACCGGCAGCGGCAATCCGGCTTCATCCACGCCGAATGGGAGCGTGAGGGCCGGAAAACCGGTGGCATTGGCGAGTGCGGCAAGTGGCGCAAACGCCGTCATGCGGCGAATCTGAAGGTCGATATCGTCGTGGTCGAAAGGAAAGGATCCGATAGGAAGGGGTGCCGACGCGAGCATGGGCGTCAGGATACAGTCTACCCGGTCGAAAAGCGACCAGACCGCATGGCTCGCATGGACGGCGTCGTCAAGCGTCGCCCAGAGCGCGGTCGCCTCGAGTCGCGTCCCATGTCTGATAAAAGCCTGCGTCAGCCGTTCGGCGCGCCCGGCATCGAGACCGGCGGAAACGACGAAATTGGCCAGGTTGACGGCGACGATGTCGCGCAGGACCCGGCCGCTCGCGGCAATGCCCGCAGCGAACGCGTCCCAACGCATCGCAACGATGCTGTGGCCGTCTCGCTCCAGTGCCCGCGCGGCCTCTTCGACGGCCTCGCTGCGCGCCGGTTCGGTCGGGTATTGGCCGCCGGTCTCGAGGAGAAGGCCGACACGTAAGGGGCCGGACGGGGAGGGGGCGAACCATGGATCGGCAAACGGCCCTCTGGCGCGTCCGGCTGCCGCGTCGAAGATCGCCGCCAGGTCACGGACGGAGCGGCACAGCGCAAGTTCACCGGCAATGCCGCCGAGATGATTGCCGAAGGATGGTCCAGCCGCGATCGCACCCCGGCTCGCCTTGAGGCCGAAGAGACCGCAACATGCCGCGGGGACGCGGATCGACCCGCCCGCATCGGTCGCATGGGCGATCGCCACGATGCCGGCGGCAACGGCAGCCGCCGCTCCGCCGGAAGAGCCGCCGGGCGTCCGGCCCGTATCGAGGGGGTTGCGGCAGATAGGCCCGGCCGCAGGTTCGCTTGCGAGCGACAGGCCCATTTCGGGCACCGTGGTCAGTCCGAAGAAGCAAAGGCCTGCTCCGCGGAGCCGCGCTGCCAGTTCGCTGTCTTCCGCGACGGCGGCACGGCGCTCGAGCAAGTTCGATCCGGCCGCAACCGGAAGGCCGGCAAAGGGGCCGCCCAGATCCTTGGCAAGACTCGGGACGCCGAGAAACGGTGCGGTCTGCCCGCCGTCAGGCAAGTGGCGCAGGCGGGCGTCCGCATTTTCTGCGGCCGTTCGTCCGAGCGTTGGGTCGAGATGGACGATCGCGCCTATTTCTGCCGACCGGCCGGCCGCCGCAAGGGATGCTTCCATCGCTTCGGAAGCGGTGAGGCGGCCCATTCGGATCGCCTCACCGAGAGAGATTGCATCGCCTGCCATGGACAAGCCGGCTACTTCGGCTCGTCCATGATGCGCGGAACCTCGAAGGCGCCGGATTTGATCTCGGCGCGCTTGGCTTCCATCGCCGCTTCGGCATCTGCCGGGGCGACGCCCTTGACATAGGCAATGTCGCTGCCGCCTTCCTTGAGCAGGCCGAAGGCTGTGTAGTCCTTGCCGACCGGCTTGCCGGCGGAGACGTCGGCAATTGCGGCGTTGAGGATAGGGCGGAAGCCCCAGAGCGCGTTGGCGAAGACCGTGTCGGGATAGCGCGGCGTATAGTCGATCAGCGAACCCACGGATTTGAGCCCGCGTTCCTTCGCGGCATCGGCGGTGCCGATGCGCTCGCCGAAGAGGATGTCGGCACCGGCGTCGATCTGGGCGAGGCCCGCTTCGCGCGCCTTCGGCGGGTCGAAGAAGGTACCGATGAAGGTGACGAGGTGCTTGGCATCGGGATTGACGGCCTTCACGCCCGCAGCGAAGGCGTTGATCAGCATGTTGACTTCCGGGATCGGCATGGCGCCGACGGAGCCGACGACGTTCGACTTCGTTATCTTGCCGGCGAGCATGCCGGCCAGATAGGCGCCGTCGTGGTTCCAGGTGCCGAAAACGCCGAAGTTGTCGCCCGATTCCTTGCCGCTCGAGCCGAGGACGAAGGCGGTTTCCGGATAGTCTGCGGCCACTTCGCGGGCCTGCTTTTCAACGGCATAGGCTTCGCCGATGATGAGCTTTGCACCCTGCTCGGCATATTCGCGCATCGCGCGGGGATAGTCCGTGCCGGAAACGCCTTCGGAGAAGACATACTCGATCACGCCTTCCGCGGCCGCATCCTGCAGCGCCTTGTGCAGGACCGAGTTCCAGGCGTTTTCGACAGGGGAGGCGTGAATACCGGCAACCTTAACCGGCGTGCTGGCGCGGACGCCCGGCGCAAAAGCGCTCACGCCAAGCGCCAAGCCCGACGCAAGCACATTGCGCCGGCTCATCATCAGATCTCTTGCCATGGATGGTGTTCCCCATTTTTACCAATTGGTAGAATCTTTATTTTGTACAAAGCTTTGTCAAGCAGTGCGGGTGAATAGAAAAGCGGCAATGAGCGACTTTTCCGGCGATCGCGGATGACGGTCATCGATGCCTGAGCCGCTCGAGGCTACGGGCCTCGCGGAACAAGCGCCATGTGCGTTCGTTTTCCACCTTGCCAAGAAGCAGAGACTGAAGTGAAACAGGAAGCCTCCGTGTGCCGCTGCACATGTGAGGCTTCCTTGTGCGGGGCGGTCGAGCCCCCAACCCGGAGCTGTCCATGGAAGAATTCATCCTGTTCGCATTGGTCGGCTTTCTCGCGCAGGTGATCGATGGCGCTCTCGGGATGGCCTACGGCGTCATCTGCTCAACGGTGCTTCTTGCCTTTGGCGTGCCGCCTGCCCAGGCGTCGGCATCAGCCCATGCGGCGGAATTGTTCACCACTGCCGCTTCCGGATCGGCCCATCTCTATCACCGCAACATCGATTGGAAGCTGTTCTGGCGGCTCATTCCTTTCGGCATCGCCGGTGGAATGCTGGGTGCCTTCGTCGTGACCTCGTTTGACGGAGATCAGGTCAAGCCTTTCGTCACGGCCTATCTTGCAGTGATCGGAGCCTGGCTGCTTTACCGCTCCTTTCATCGCATTCCCACAAACCCGGTCAAGCTGAGGATCGTGGCACCGCTCGGCGCAACCGCGGGGTTTCTGGATGCCGCGGGCGGCGGCGGATGGGGGCCCGTCGCCACCACCGGTCTGCTCGGCGCAGGCGGACAGCCGCGCTACGTCATCGGGACCGTCAATGCGAGCGAGTTTCTGATCGCACTTTCAGTGTCTCTGAGCTTCCTGGCCACGGTTCTAACCGGTCACTGGGAACAGGCTGGCGATTTCCGCGACCATCTTACATCCATCGGCGGGCTGATCACGGGCGGCGTGCTTGCCGCGCCCTTTGCAGGATGGGTGGTCAAGGCACTGCGAGAGAAAACGCTCCTGCGGCTCGTCGGATCTTTGATCACGCTGTTGGCCGGCTATCAGACGCTCGAACTTACCGGGTATTTCTGAACCCCGGCTTTCTTCAGATTGCGAAAAGTTCGATCGGCTTCTCAAAGCCCTTGAGAGAGTATTTTCGGCCCTCGCTTGCCGCCGTTTGGCTCTGCGCGCGCTCGCAAACGGCTTTGGTCACCAGAATTCGCCCCGCCTCGGCGGCGGACTGGGCCCGAGCGGCAGTATTCACAACCGTTCCGATTGCAGTCAGGTCGCGGTGGGATCGGCCGAACTCTCCGAAGCTGGCCTCACCGGTGTCGATGCCGATGCCGACACCGAGCTCACTTCCGTCCAGGCCGGCACCCTCCGCCAGGCGAACCTCACGGCGCAATTGGCATCGGCGCTGGATCTCGCGTGCGGCAAGTACGGCGCGCTCGGCGTGATCCGCGTGGGGGATCGGAAAGTTGAAGATTGCCATGATCGCGTCCCCGACCGTCTTGTTGAGAAGGCCGTCGAACTCCCAAATCGCCGCGGCACATTCATCGTAGAAATCATCCAGCAGCGACGAGACAGTATCGGCCGTAAGCGACTGCGAAAGCGCCGTATAGCCTCGCAGATCTGCAAAAAGGACGGAGACGTCAACGGTGATCTTGCGGGCTTTCATCACGCGCGTGAACATGAGTTCGCAGATCGTGCAGGTATTCGGGTTCATCCGGCTCGGGCGGATGCCAAAGGCGCGGAAGGGAATGGAAGCCGGCCCGCGCAGGGGCACCGGAATACGCATCTGCTCCCAGCATCCCTTGCAAATCCTGGATTGAGACATGTTGCCGCCGCCCTGTTTGCGTGACGCGCTGCGACTCTCGCATATATGGGCCACAAAATCTCTCGAAAACCCTTGCGGTCCGTAACTGAGACCGCGATGGTCCGTTAACCTTCGGACAGTTCTTCGGCCGTGGCCGCTATGGGTGCATTCCACAAGGAATTGTTGACGTATTTGAAAGCAAGGATGCTGACAATTGAGGCGACTATAACTATAATGACGATACGCATGAAGATTTACCAGGTTCGTTGCCACGCCGAGGAACTCTCCCGGAGACCTCGTTGTTCCAGCACATCCGGTTCGGCGGGAATTCCAACCGACTAACCGAGAAGTAATTCACGGATAAGCCCGATTGACGAAAACCGGTGCTGCCTCTTCGGCGACAGCCGACGGCTCTCACCTGTCCGGCCGACCGGGATCTCCAACAGCCTTTCCTCAACGAACCTGTGTTTGCGCGACAGGCAGATAGACTTTGGAGCCGGCGCGCTCTCCACCACTCAAGGAACCCCCGACCAGCAGATAGGCTGATATTCCGAGGACCGACAACAGCAGAATGCTTACGGGCAGTCCCGTTGAGGCGTGATGTTCCGGTTCCTGATAATTCCATCCAGTCATTCGAACGTACTCCACTCCACACAAAGTGAGAACGAGCCACCGATGCAGCAGTTCCTGCAACGATGGTTGAACCTGGGTAACGATGTTCGAGGCGTTGTAACGAGCCGGCATTATACCATGCCGTCGCTGCCGCGGAGGGGTTATTGGCGGGGTATCATTCCGCCATGTTCACCGGCCGTTCCTAGCTATTTCAGGCGTGGCTCAGGCTGGAGCGGGATGAGGAAAGTGTGTCCGGTTTGCGGCCGCTTGGGATGCGGACGCATTTGCCGAAGCCATTTACCAGATCACGTCGTAAAGAGTAATAAAGACGATCATTCCAATGCAGAGTGCTGGCGTCGACCTGATCGCGAAATCGACGGGATTGAATTGGTATCCGAAGCTTTCAACATAGGATTTCATTGGTTTCCTCCCGGTGAGCTGACTGGAATCGAGACGGTTTGGCGAACGGACCACCCGCTTCCTTCGGAAGCGTGATCTGCAAGGCTCGCTCAGAGCCCGCGGAGCAGGTTCGACTCCATGGCAGCACGAACAAGTGCCGCCATATTCTCCATCAGCAGAGAAAGCTTTGCGCCTTTATGGAGTCGATCGATGATCGGAAAGATGGGGTAGGATCTTGGAGCCAAGCCCGTCAATGAGTAGCCATTAACTGTTGGGCCATAAATATGGCGAAACCAAGATTTGCTCAGCTATTCCTGAATAGATTCCGGGAGACTGAGGGAATTTTTGTAACGCCTTGGGCTTTTTCTTTCTCACTGAATTCCTCCTCTTCAATATTTTCTTTTTCCGATACGCATCAGTGTTTTTCTCTGCAGCTCTAGGGATTTGATTTTTACTTGGCTGGACTGTCGCGCTTCCTCACGCGGCAGGCTTTTTCGTTTCTGTCAGGCCGCGGCTTCAAAGCGCCAGGGCGAGCTGCGGCCCGCTCCGATCGTCCACGGGATCGAGAGACGAGAGCGTGACCCCGAGCAATCGAATGCCTTTGGCGGCGGGAAAGATCGGTAAAAGCAGCAGTTCCACGATCTCGCCCATTTCGGCGGCGCTCGCAATCGGCGCAACGATGGTCTTGCTTCTGGTGATCTGCGTGAAATCTGCCCACTTCACCTTCAGTGTCACGGTCTTGCCGCGAATGCCGCTGGCTTCACAATAGTGCCAGACCTTGTCGATCAAAGGCTTGAGGCCCGCGCGGGCCGCCGCAAGATCATGAACATCCTCCCGAAACGTATCCTCGGCGCCGATCGATTTCCGGATGCGGTCGGGCTTGACCTCCCGCTCGTCGATGCCGCGGGCGATCCAGTAGAAATACGGCCCCGACTTGCCGAAGTGCTGTTGCAGGAAGGCGAGATCACGGGATTTGAGGTCGGCGCCGGTTTCGATGCCGAGCCGTTTCATCTTCTCCGCCGTTGCCGGTCCGACGCCGTGAAACTTCTTGACGGGAAGCGCCTGCACGAAATCTGGGCCGTGCTTCGGCGTGATGACGAACAGCCCATCGGGCTTGCGCTGGTCCGAAGCGATCTTCGCAAGGAACTTGTTGTAGGATACGCCAGCGGATGCGGTGAGCTGCGTCTCGGCCCGGATTCTGGCGCGTATCTGTTCCGCGATCTCGGTTGCGAGCTGCATGCCTTTCAGGTTCTCGGTAACGTCGAGATAGGCTTCATCCAGCGACAAAGGTTCGATCAGCGGCGTGTATTCGGCAAAGATCGCGTGAATCTGCCGCGAGACGGCCCGGTAGACGTCGAAGCGGTGCGGAACGAAGATCAGCTCCGGACATTTGCGCTTGGCCGTCACCGACGGCATAGCCGAGTGAACGCCGAATTTGCGGGCCTCGTAGCTCGCGGCGGCGACCACGCCGCGCGCCTCCGGATACCCGACTGCGACCGGTTTGCCTCGAAGCTCCGGATTGTCGCGCTGCTCCACCGAAGCGTAAAATGCGTCCATGTCGATATGGATAATTTTCCGCACGCGGGCAAAAGTGGAGGAGGCAGGTGCCCCTCCACTCCTTTCATCTTCCTCCGGCTCCGCTGGCATCATTTCCTCTCGCTATAGCGCTGTCTATCCTATCCGAACCTCCCATGCTTGCTTAGCCGTAAAGTTGCGCGGGGTAGATGCCCTTGGCATGTTCTAGCTGACTTCCGGAAGCTTCTCGATCAGCTTGTCGAGCGTGATCGGATACTCCCGTACCCTTACGCCGGTCGCATTGTAGATGGCGTTCGCGACAGCTGCCGCGACACCGCAGATCCCGAGCTCGGCAATACCCTTGGCCTTCATCGGCGAGGACATCGGATCCGTCTCTTCCAGGAAGACGACCTCCTGGTGCGGGATGTCGGCGTGCACCGGCACCTCGTAGGCGGCGAGATCGTGATTGACGAAGAAGCCACGCTCCTTGTCGACGACGAGTTCCTCAGTCAGCGCGCCGCCGACCCCCATCGTCATCGCGCCGATCACCTGGCTGCGTGCCGTGATCGGATTGAGGATCCGGCCGGCGGCGCAGACCGCCAGCATTCGCCGGATCCGTGTCTCTCCTGTCGCGACGTCAACCGCGACCTCGACGAAATGAGCTCCGAAGGTGGATTGCTGATGGGTCTTGGTGAGGTCGCCGAATTCGATGAGATCCTCAGCGATGAGCCCCTCATCGCCGGCAGCTTGCGCGAGCGGCATTCGGCGGTCACCCGAGCGGACTTCGCCGTCTGCGAAGACAAGGTCGTCGGTGCTGTTGAAGCCGAGCTTCTGCGCCACGGCTTCCCGCAGCTTGGCGCAGGCGGCGTATACGCCGGCCGTGGAGCAGTTTCCTCCGAACTGCCCGCCGGAACCCGAGGAAACAGGGAAGCGGGAGTCTCCCAGGCTGACGGCGACCTTCTCGATCGGCACACCGAGCATTTCAGCCGCCGTCTGGGCGATGATCGTGTAACTGCCCGTACCGATATCGGTCATATCGGTCTCGACCGTGACGATGCCCTCGCGGTCGAGCCGGACGCGGGCCCCCGAATTCAGCACGAGATTGTTGCGAAACGCCGCCGCCACTCCCATGCCGATCAGCCAGTTTCCTTCGCGCCGAGCACCGGGTTGCTTGCTCCGGCCTTGCCAGCCGAAGCGCTCCGCGCCCGTGCGCAGGCAGCCGACGAGATTGCGGTGCGAGAAGGACCGTTCGGGATTCTCCGGATCGACCTGGGTGTCGTTGATGATGCGGAATTCGACGGGGTCGAGACCCAGCCTCTCGGCCATCTCGTCGATGGCGATCTCCAGAGCCATCATGCCCGGCGCCTCGCCGGGAGCGCGCATCGCGTTTCCTTCGGGAAGATCGAGGGTGGCAAGCCGCATGGCGGTCATCCGGTTCGCTCCGGCATAAAGCAGACGAGTCTGCTGGACGGCCACTTCGGGACCACCGCCCGCAAGGTCCCCGGACCAGCTTTCATGCGCGATCGCCGTGATCTTGCCGTCGCGTCCTGCGCCGATCCGGATCCTCTGAATCGTCGCTGGGCGATGCGTGGTGTTGTTCATCAGGAAAGGGCGGGGGAGGGCGACCTTTACGGGGCGCTTGGCTTCACGTGCGGCAAGCGCTGCCAACACCGCATCCGCGCGTAGGAACAGCTTCACCCCGAAGCCTCCGCCGATGAACGGCGACATGAGATGCACCCTGTCCTTGTCGATCCCAAGCGTCGTCGCGAGATCGGTCCGCCACCAGTCGATCATCTGGCTCGATGTCCAGACCGTCAGGTCGTCGCCGTTCCACGCGGCGATGGAAGCGTGCGGCTCCATCATGGCATGCGACTGGTCCGGGGTGGTATAGACCTGGTCGAGCTTGACGGGAGCTGCCTCGAAGGCGGCATCGAAGTCCCCCGCTCCGGAGTCTTCCTCGCCTTCCGGCTTGACGGCGCTGTCCTTGGCCGCGGCCAGATCGAAAGCGCCTTTTTCCTCGGCATAATCGACCTTGACGAGCGCCGCGGCGGCGCGGGCCTCCTCGAATGTCTCGGCCACCACGACGGCGATGGCCTGGTGGTAGTGCTGGATCTCGGTGCCACCGAAGAGCTTGGCGGTGTTGTATTTACCCTTCTTCAGTTCGCCGACGCCATCGGTGGTGACGACCGCGATCACACCGGGAGCATTTCTCGCGGCGGCGACATCCATCGACCTGATCCGGCCCTTGGCGATTGCCGAACCGACGACATAGCCATAGGCATAGCGGTTATTCGGATCATGCCACTCATAGGCATAGATTGCTTTGCCGGTAGTCTTGAGCGGACCGTCGATGCGGGGGATGGGCTTGCCGATTACCTTGCCCCGGTCGATCGGGTTCGTCGTTGCTGGTGTGTCGAATCTCATTGTCTCATCCCTTCGCTTCGACGAGGACCGCGCTCAGCGCGCGTTCGACAAGCATGACCTTGAAGGCGTTCTGTTCAGTCGGGCGGGCGCCGGCAAGAAGCTTGGCGGCGACCGCCTTTGCTCCGTTCGCCAGCTCCTTTTCGGCCGCCTCGTCACGCCATGGTTTCGGCGCGATGCCGCCGAGCGCGACGTGGCCGGTTCCGTCCGGCTGCACGACGGCGCCGACGGAGACGAGCGCAAATGCGTAGGAGGCCCGGTCGCGAACCTTGCGATAGATCTGCTTGCCGCCGGCCGGCTTCGGCAGGACGACCGCGGTGATCAATTCGCCCCGCTCGAGGACATGTTCGATATGCGGCGTGTCACCCGGCAGGCGATGGAGATCTGCGATCGGGATGCTGCGCGTCGTGCCGTCGGCTCGCACGGTCTCCACGACGGCGTCGAGGGCGCGCATGGCGACCGCCATGTCGCTCGGATGGCTGGCGATGCAGGCATCGCTGACGCCAACCACCGCAAGCTGGCGGCTGAAGCCGGCCAGCGCCGAACAGCCGCTGCCCGGCTGCCTTTTGTTGCAGGGCTGGTTGGTATCGTAGAAATACGGACAGCGGGTGCGTTGAAGCAGGTTGCCGGCGGTCGTCGCCCTGTTGCGCAATTGTCCCGATGCCCCTGCGAGCAGGGCGCGCGACAGCAGGGCATAATCGCGGCGGACCCGTTCGTCGGCGGCAAGATCCGTATTGCGGACGAGGGCACCGATACGCAGCCCCCCTTCCGGTGTGGGTTCGATCCTGTCCAGTGCCAGCCCGTTGACATCGACCAGATGGGTCGGTGTCTCGATCTCCAGCTTCATCAGATCCAGGAGATTGGTGCCGCCGGCGATGAATTTCGCGCCATCCGTGGTGGCAGCGGCCCGGGCCGCGGCCTCGATCGACGAGACGCGTTCGTAGCTGAAAGCTCTCATGCCTTCCTCCCCGCGACTTCGGTGATGGCTTCGACGATGTTCGAATAGGCGCCGCAACGACAGATGTTGCCGCTCATGCGCTCGCGGATCTCGGCGGGCGTGATTTCGGCCGGCGCCGTAAGATCCACCGTCACATGGCTTGGGATATTGGCCTTGATTTCATCGAGCATTGCAACGGAGGAACAGATCTGGCCTGGCGTGCAGTAGCCGCACTGGAATCCGTCGTGCTGGACAAAGGCGGCCTGCATCGGATGGAGGTTTTCGGGCTGCCCCAATCCCTCGAGCGTGGTGATGCTGTCGCCCTCGTGCATGACGGCGAGCGTCAGGCAAGCGTTGACGCGGCGGCCGTCGATGAGAACCGTGCACGCTCCGCACTGACCGTGATCGCATCCCTTCTTGGTGCCCGTCAAATGCAGATGCTCGCGCAGTGCGTCGAGGAGGGACGTGCGGTTATCGAGCTGAAGCTCCCGGCGTTCTCCGTTCACCGTGAAAGTGACCTTCGTGCTCTGGGGTGCGGTGGAGACATTGGTCTGCGCGTGACCGAGCGAGTGTGCGCTCACCACTGTCACGGTAGCGGCCGAGGCGGCGAGCAGGTCGCGCCGCGAGATTTCAAGTGCGCCAGGACTTTGCATATCCAGCTCCATGTCTTGATGATGAAAGGTCTAGGACGAAGCGGCCTACGCCGCGAACGCGCAACAACCGAGCGCGGGAAATGATCCCACAGGCGCATTCACAAGTGAGTTAGGGCGGAGAGCGCGTGTGACTACCATCGCGATGCCGATAAGGCTGTGAACCGCATTCATGAATGGCGGTACTGAACCAGGCGCCTTCACAGGCAGAGGTGACTTGACGAAAGACAAATCATGTAACAGAGATTGTTACATGATTTGGGAGAACCGCACGATGAAGTCTCCGAGCGTCGATAGTCCAGCTTTTACCGCCGCGCACGCTAGTTCCTACGTCGAAGGGACGTTGAGAAAAGTACCGGGGCTGGCCGCTCTACATCGCATGACATCGATGTTGGTCGCGGAACGTGCACCGGTGCAAGCGCGGGTTCTGGTGCTCGGCGCCGGCGGCGGCATGGAGCTCAAAGCCCTCGCCGACGACAATTCAGGTTGGCGTTTTTGCGGCATCGACCCTTCGGCGGACATGCTTCGCGTCGCAGAACAGACGGTGGGGCCCCATTTGCCGCGTGTCCATCTGCAGCAGGGCTACATAGACGACGCACCGGAGGGGCCGTTCGACGCGGCCGTCTGCCTGCTCACGCTCCACTTTGTTGATCGCCCGCAACGCCTCGACACACTCGAACAGATTCGCCGCCGTCTGGTGCCAGGCGCTCCGTTCGTCGTCGCGCATATCAGTTTCCCGCAATCTGAACCTGAGCGCTCGACCTGGATCGCCCGTCACGTCGCGTTCGGCGGAACAGCCTCCGGCGATGCTGAAAGTGCAAGGCAGGCGATCGCAACGAAGTTATCGGTTCTCTCGCCGGAGGAGGACGAGGCGGTGCTTCGCAAGGCGGGCTTCTCGGATGTTCGCCTGTTCTATGCGGCGATGACCTTCAGGGGCTGGGTAGGATACGCCTGAACCCTCAACATCCTGAGTGCTCATGGTTTCCCCGTTCTGCTCCCGCGATAGAAGATCATGCCGCCGTGATGCAGAACGCCGTCGATAAAATCTCCATCCGCTGTAAAGCCGGTATCGTCCCAATAATCGATATGCGTGCCCGTCACTTGGTAGCGTCCCTCATAGGCCCGTTCACGCGTACCGCGGGCCTCGACATAGCGACCGTTCGGCAGGAGCTCGTGGCGGATGTAACTGTCTTCTGTGACCCACAGGCCGACATAGGGGTGATTGGTCTGCATTTCGGCTTCCTCGGCTTTTACGGATTGGCTCAGGAGTGCGGCGGTCATCAAGGTCGGAGCGATCAGCAGCTTGCGGCCGCCGCCGGTGAGACGATCTGTCAATAAGGAAAAGATCATGGAATATTCCTTTCGTCAGGGGGACGCGGGAAAGCGTCCCGGGAACGGTTCGCGCCGGGTCAATTGCTCGATGCGGTCGGCCTGATCGTGATCTCGGTGGTGTCCACGCTCTGCGGAGCCTCGATCACCTGCCGAACCGCACGGGCTATGTCGGCGGGCTGAAGCGCGATCGCGCGATAGGCGTCCATTGCCGCCACGGTCTCCTTGTGGGTGATGGTTGCAGCAAGTTCGCTCTCGACGACGCCGGGATTGACGCAGGTGACGCGGACATTGGTACTCTCCTGGCGCAGCCCGTCCGATATCGCGCGGACTGCGAACTTCGTTGCGCAATAGACCGCGGCTGTGGGTACGACCGACAGCGCTCCGATAGAGCCGATATTGATGATCTGCCCGCTGCGCTGTGCCTCCATGATCGGCAATACGGCCGCGATGCCCCAAAGCACGCCCTTTATGTTCACGTTGATCATGCACTCCCAGTCGTCCAGCTTGACGGCGGCAAGCGGCGAGAGCGGCATGACGCCGGCATTGTTCACCAGAACGTCGATGCGTCCCCATCTGTAGACCGCGGCCTGCGCAAAGGCTGCCACGGAGTGACGGTCGGTCACGTCCAGTACCTGCGCCTGGGCGGTTCCTCCTGCGTCTCGAATCTCCGCGGCGACGGCCTCGATACGGGCCTGGCGGCGTGCACCGAGCAATATTTTCGCACCCGCGGCGCCAAGCTCCCGAGCAATGCCCTCGCCGATGCCGCTGGAGGCGCCAGTGATAAGAATGACCTTGTCCATGTTGTGCTCCGTCCTTTGATTTGCACGGAGAAGATGGACTTCAATGACTGTCGCCGGTATCCATCCATCACTGAACTCAATGGTTAGCACTGCTCTACAATGAAAATAGACATGAACCTTCTGCCGCTCTTCCTGGCCGTCGCGGAGGAGGACAACTTCCGCGCTGCCGCGGATCGCCTCGGTGTGACCCGCTCGGCTGTCAGCCAGGGAATTCGGCGGCTCGAAGATGCCTTTGGTACGACGCTCGTCACCCGCACGACGCGTTCAGTTCGCCTGACCGGAGCGGGGGAGCGTCTGCGCGAGGCTCTGTCGCAGCCCTTGTCGGATATTGGGGCGGCGCTCGATCGGGTGGCGGGTGAGGATGAGCCCCGCGGTCTTTTGCGGCTCGCCGTCACCTCGATCGCCGAGCAATTCCTTTCCGGTCCGCTCATTGCTTCCTTTGCTCAGACCCATCCGAAGGTGACGATAGACATCACCGTCACGGACGAGGAGTCCGACATCGTGGCCGCCGGGTTCGACGCGGGCGTCAGGCTTGGCGAGGTGATCGAGCAGGACATGATCGCGGTGCCGCTGACGGGCGATCAGCGCGAGCTAGCCGTTGCTGCCCCCGCCTATCTCGCAGTCCACGGCACGCCGGCGCACCCGCGTGAGCTCGTCCATCATCGCTGCATAGGCTGGCGGCGAGCGCCGAATGTCGCGCCCTACAGGTGGGAATTCGAGGAGAATGGTGTTCCCTTCGATGTGGCGGTCGAGCCCCAGATCACCACCAATGACCTGCGCTTCATGCTCCGCTCGGCACTGTGCGGGGCCGGGATCACCTTCGCAACGGAAGAAACCTTCCGCCCGTTCGTGGAAACCGGTGAACTTGTTCCGCTGCTGCAGGATTTCCTGCCGCCGTTTCCCGGTTTCTTTCTTTATTTCCCTCAGCGCCGCAACATGGCACCAAAGATGCGAGCTTTGATCGAGCATATAAGGCGGTCGCGATAGCCGACGCTTCCGGCGCAGCGTCGAAGGTCATGATCACGCTCGGCCCGAACTCCTTATCTTTTCTTTATACGGCTGCCAAACCATCCCAATCGATAATTGACGCGGCGCGGGCGCATCATCCGGATCTTGGATCAATCTGGAGAATGTCCATGTCCGATTTTCTTTTCCTTGCCGCCGGCGTTGGCGGCCTTGCCGCGCTAGCGCTTTATGCGCGCGCCCTGAGCCGGCTTTAGGAGGATCCGATGGTAGAGGCTTTGATCGGGCTCGTCGTCGGCGTCGCGCTCGCAGCCTATTTGATCGTGACGCTTGTCCGGCCGGAGCGTTTCTAGAGCGTTTCCGCTTTTCACCGATTCGCTGAAACGCTCCAGCCTTTCATTTTGCCGCAAATCCGGACGGAAAACCGCTGCGCACTTTTGCTGGAGTTGCCCGAGCGCTCCTTCACCCACGGAGACTTCTCATGTCTGTCATCGGATGGCTGCAGATCAGCCTCCTTTTTCTCGCCGTCCTTATCGTCGTGAAGCCGCTGGGGCTTTACATGGCTGCGGTTCTTTCCGGCGAACGCAATGTCTTTTCGCCAATTCTCGGACCGGTGGAGCGTGGTCTTCATGGTGCCGCCGGCATCGATCCGACACGGGAGCAGGGCTGGCTCGCCTACACGTTCTCCATGCTCGCCTTCAGCATCGCAGGCTTTGCGCTGCTCTATGCGATCCTGAGACTTCAGACATGGTTGCCCTTGAACCCGCAGGGCTTCGGCAACGTGCCGCCGGACCTCGCCTTCAACACCGCCGTCAGTTTCGTCACCAACACCAACTGGCAGAATTACGGCGGCGAGACGACACTCAGTCACTTCAGCCAGGTGATGGGGCTGACCGTGCAGAACTTCGTCTCGGCCGCGACCGGCATTTCGATCGCGCTTGCCGTTACTCGCTCCTTCGCCCGCTCAGCCATACCGACGATCGGTAACTTCTGGGTCGATCTCATCCGTTCGACACTGTACGTCCTGCTGCCGCTCGCCGTGCTGGTGGCGGTCGCCTTCGTGGCAATGGGCCTGCCGCAGACTTTCCGCGCCTCGGTAGAGGCCACGACCCTCGAGGGGGTGAAGCAGACAATCGCTCTGGGCCCGGTTGCCAGCCAGGAAGCGATCAAGCAGCTCGGCACCAACGGGGGCGGCTTCTTCAACGTGAATGCCGCACATCCGTTCGAAAATCCGACTGCGCATTCCAATTATATCAATATCTTCGCGATGCTGTCGGTTTCGGCGGCGCTGCTCTACACATTCGGGCAACTCGTCGGCAATCGCCGGCAGGGCTGGGCCTTCATCGCCGTCACCTATGCATTTCTGATCATCGGGGTCGGGATCGTCTATTGGGCCGAAGCGCAGGGAAATCCGATCCTGTCGCAGCTCGGCCTCGACCCGGCTCTCGGCAACATGGAAGGCAAGGAAGTCCGCTTCGGCCAGGCGATGACTGCGCTTTACGCAACGGTTACGACCGGCCTTTCGAATGGCGGCGTCAACGGCATGCACGGCTCGTTCACCGGCCTCGGAGGTCTCGTTCCGATGTTCCTCATGCAGCTCGGCGAGGTCCTGCCCGGCGGCGTCGGCTCGGGCCTATACGGCATGATCGTCTTCGCGATCCTCGCGGTTTTCGTCGCCGGTCTTATGGTCGGCCGCACTCCGGAACTGCTCGGCAAGAAGATCGAAGCGCGCGAGATGAAATACGCGATGCTCGCCGTGCTCATCCTGCCGCTTTCGATTCTCGGCTTCACAGCGATTTCGGCGGTCTTGCCCTCGGCCGTCGCCCGCATCGGCACGGCCGGACCGCACGGGCTCTCCGAAATCCTCTATGCCTATACGTCGGCCAGCGGCAACAACGGCTCGGCCTTCGGCGGACTTTCGGGCAACACGCCCTGGTACAATACGACGCTCGGCTTTGCGATGCTGCTCGGCCGCTTCGCCTATGCCGTGCCGGTGCTTGCCATTGCCGGCTCGCTCGCCGCCAAGACGCGCGCCTCGGCATCCAAGGGTACGTTCCCGACCGATACGCCGCTTTTCGTCGGTCTCCTTATCGGCATCATCTTCATTCTCGGCGGGCTGCAGTTCTTGCCGGCCCTCGCGCTCGGTCCCATCGTCGAGCATTTCGCCATGCTCTCCGGCCAGACCTTCTGAAGGAACCAGGCATGTCAAACAAACCCATGACCCCGAACCTTTTCGACCCGACGATACTCCTCCCGGCAGCGAAGGCCGCTTTCGTCAAGCTTGATCCGCGCCAGCTCGTCCGCAATCCGGTGATCTTCGTCACCGAAGCCGTGGCGGCATTGGTGACCCTCTTCTTCGTTCTCGATGTTGCAACCGGCGGCAGTCCGCTCTTCTCGGGCCAGATTGCCGCCTGGCTATGGTTTACCGTGCTCTTCGCCACCTTCGCCGAAGCCGTTGCCGAGGGGCGTGGCAAGGCGCAGGCCGACTTCCTCCGCCGTACCAAATCGGAGTTGAGTGCCCGCAAGCTCGTCGCACCCGAGGGCCGGGAGACCAAGGAAATACCTGCGACCATGCTGAAGGTCGGCGATCTCGTCCTCGTAGCGGCCGGCGAATTGATCCCGGGCGACGGCGAGGTCGTCGAAGGGGTCGCCTCGGTCAACGAGAGCGCTATAACGGGCGAATCGGCGCCGGTGATCCGCGAAGCGGGCGGCGATCGCTCCGCCGTCACCGGCGGTACCGAGGTGCTTTCGGACTGGGTGACAGTCCGCATCACGACCGCCCCAGGGTCCACCTTCGTCGACCGCATGATCGCCCTCATCGAGGGGGCGCAACGGCAGAAGACGCCGAACGAGGTCGCACTGTCGATCCTGCTTTCCGGTTTGACGCTGATCTTCCTGATCGCCGTGGTGACGCTCTCGGGCCTTGCCAGCTATTCGGCGACGGTGCTTTCGGTGACCGTGCTTTCCGCCCTCCTTGTCACGCTGATCCCGACGACCATCGGCGGACTGCTTTCGGCGATCGGCATCGCCGGCATGGACCGGCTGGTACGCTTCAACGTCATCGCCACCTCCGGCCGCGCCGTCGAGGCTGCGGGGGACGTGGACACGCTGCTCCTCGACAAGACCGGGACGATCACCTTCGGCAACCGCATGGCAAGCGATTTCCTGCCCGTTCCGGGCATAACCGTGGAGGAACTCGCCGATGCGGCGCTCCTCGCAAGCCTTGCCGACGAGACACCGGAAGGCCGCTCCATCGTGGCGCTCGCCACCGGCGCGTTCGGGCGCCGGGCACCCGAGGCCGGGATTGATGCGGTCGTGCCCTTTGCCGCGGAAACCCGGTTGTCCGGCGTCGACCATGGCGGCCGCCGGCTGCGCAAGGGCGCGGTCGACTCGGTCCTGAGATTTGCCGGCCTGTCCGACAGCGAGATACCCCAGGAATTCCGGCAGGCGGTCGACAAGGTCGCCCGGACCGGCGGCACGCCGCTCGCCGTCGCCAACGGCAACCGGCTGCTCGGCGTGGTCCACCTGAAGGACATCGTCAAGCCCGGGATCAAGGAGCGCTTCTCCGAATTGCGGGCCATGGGCATCCGCACGGTCATGGTGACCGGTGACAATCCGATCACTGCCGCGGCAATCGCCTCGGAGGCCGGCGTCGACGATTTCCTCGCCGAAGCGACGCCGGAAGACAAGCTCGCTTATATCCGCAAGGAACAGAAGGGCGGCCGGCTGATCGCCATGTGCGGCGACGGCACCAATGATGCGCCGGCGCTTGCCCAGGCGGATGTGGGCGTCGCCATGCAGACCGGCACGCAAGCCGCCCGCGAAGCGGCAAACATGGTGGACCTCGATTCGAGCCCGACCAAGCTGATCGAGATCGTCGAGATCGGCAAGCAGTTGCTGATGACGCGCGGGTCTCTGACGACCTTCTCGATCGCCAACGACGTGGCGAAATACTTCGCCATCATCCCGGCGCTCTTCGTCACCACCTATCCGGCGCTCGGCGTGCTGAACGTCATGGGTCTGGCGTCACCACAGTCGGCTATCCTGTCGGCCGTCATCTTCAACGCGCTGATCATCGTGGCGCTCATTCCGCTGGCGTTGAAAGGCGTGAGCTACCGTCCCGTCGGCGCGGCAGCCCTGCTTCGCCGCAATCTCCTCGTCTACGGCCTCGGCGGCCTGGTCCTGCCCTTCGCCGGGATCAAACTGATCGACCTTGCCGTCTCGAACCTCAACCTGGTGTGATCATGCTCAACCAACTCCGTCCCGCACTCGTCCTGACCTTCGCACTTACCCTCATTACCGGGCTCGGCTATCCGCTGCTGATCACCGGCGTGGCGCAAGCACTGATGCCGGCAGAGGCGAATGGCAGCCTCGTCCGCAAGGACGGTGTCCTCGTCGGATCGCAACTCATCGGCCAGAATTTCGCCTCGGAGAGATATTTCTGGCCGCGTCCCTCGGCGACCGGCCCGGAGCCCTACAATGCCGGCGCTTCGAGCGGTTCCAATCTCGGGACGACTTCCGACAAGCTGAAGGAGCGCGTCAGGGTCGATATCGAGAGGCTTCGCGCCGCGGGCATTGGGGGTGAGATCCCCGCCGATGCCGGCATGGCTTCCGGATCGGGTCTCGACCCGCATATCTCGCCCGAATACGCAAGGGTTCAAATCGCTCGGGTTGCGAAAGCACGCGGACTTCCGGAAGCGGAAGTGGGCGCGCTCGTCGACAGGGCAACGCAGGGCCGTCTGTTCGGGATCGTAGGCGAGCCGCGCGTCAATGTGCTAGAACTGAACCTTGCCTTGGACGCGCCGAGGACCTGATCGAGCTCGAGACGTTGCATGCCCGACAATGACCGCGACCTGAAGAGCCGCCCCGATCCGGACGCCCTGCTGGCGCTCGCCGAACAGGGCAGGAGAGGCAAACTAACCGTCTTTCTTGGTGCCGCACCTGGTGTCGGCAAGACCTATGCGATGCTGACGCGTGCGCGGCGCCTCAAGGAAGAAGGCGGCGATATCGTCATCGGGCTCGTCGAAACGCATGGACGCGGCGAGACCGCGGCCCTGCTCGAGGGCCTCGAAGTCCTGCCGCGTCGTCAGGTGCTCCACAACGGACGGACGCTCTACGACTTCGACCTGGACGCGGCGTTGGCGCGCCGCCCGCGCGTCATCCTGGTCGACGAGCTCGCCCATACCAATTTCGGCGAAAGCCGCCACCCCAAGCGCTACCAGGATATAGAGGAACTGGTCGATGCCGGCATAGACGTGTGGACGGCACTCAACATCCAGCACCTGGAAAGCCTCTCGGACGTGGTTGCGCAGATTGCCGGCGTGCCGGTGCGCGAGCGCGTCCCCGACACCGTTCTCAATCGCGCTGACGATGTCCTGCTGGTGGACCTGCCGCCGGCCGAACTGATCGAGCGGTTGAAGGAGGGCAAGGTCTATCTGCCCGACAGTGCCAAGCGCGCCACCGATCGCTTCTTCCGCCTGGGCAATCTGACGGCGCTGCGCGAACTCGCGCTTCGCCGGACGGCCGACCGGGTCGACGACCAGATGGTCGACTATCTCAGGCAGAACGCGATCGAGGGTCCCTGGGGGGCCGCCGAACGGCTTCTCGTCTGCATCGGTCCCGACCCTTTATCCGAAAAGGTGGTGAGGACGGCAAGCCGGCTCGCTTCGGGCCTGAATGCCGACTGGCTCGTCGTTTCGGTCGAGCGTGCGGACGGGGAGGCGGAGAGCAGCGGGGCGATGCGACAGCTCGACGAGACTTTCCGGCTCGCCGAGCAACTGGGCGCCGAGACGCGCCGTATCATCGGCAACGACTTCGTGGAAGAAATTCTGAAGCTCGCAAGGCGGGAACATGCGACGCAAATCGTCATCGGCACGCGCCGCCACCGCTTCCCGCTACGCCTCTTCCGCCGCTCCTTGCCGGATGCGCTTGCCGCGCAGGCGGCCGGTATCGCCATCCACCTCGTCACTGACGGGAGCGCACCCGCCGTAAAACCGGCGGCCAGACGCAGAAGCATGCTTCCGGAAGGGTGGGGCCGGGGGGTTGCCATCGCCGCTGCTACGGCTGCAGCCGCGACAGCACTTGGCCTGCTGATCGAGCAGTTCGTCGTCCTGCAGAATATCTCGCTTCTCTTTCTTCTGGCTGTGCTCGTCTCGGCGACCTACGCGGGCTATGTCGCTGCGATCGCGGCCGCGCTCATTTCGGTTCTCGCCTACAATTTCTGCTTCATCGAACCGGTCGGCACTTTTACGGTTGCCGAACCGCACGAAGTCTTTGCCCTCTTCGTGTTCCTCGCGGCGGCGATGCTTGCCGGGGGGCTCGCCTCCCGCGTTGGCGAGCAGGCGAAGACAGCGCGGCGGCGGGCCGCCGCCACTCAGGCGCTTTACGATTTTTCGCGCAAGCTGTCCGGTACGGCCAATGCCGAGGATGTGCTGTGGGCAGCCGTCACGCAAATCCAGGCGACCCTTCGGCGCAACGCGGCGCTGCTGTTGCCGGAGGACGGAGATGTCCGCTTGATGGCCGCCTGGCCGCCGGATACGGAGCTCGGTATTACCGACACGATGGCGGCCCGCTGGGCTTTCGAGAAGAAGGAGGCTGCCGGCAACGGTACCGGCACGCTGCCGAACAGTCCCTTCCAGTTCAGGCCGCTCATGAGTCCGCATGGGGTCGTCGGCGTCTTCGGTTTCCTGCAGGAAGACACGCCGCTGGAAATAAACGAGGAGCGAGCGCTTGCCGCGATCCTCGATCAGACCGCGATCGCCGTCGACAGAGCGCGCCTCTCGCGCGAGATCCTCGACCAGGCTGCGCAACTTGAGGGCGAGAAGTTCCTCGCCGCGCTGCTTTCGTCCATATCCCACGATCTCAGAACGCCGCTCGCAACGATCACCGGAGCTGTGACAAGTCTGCGGCAACTCGGCGAGCGGATGCCGGAGGAGAGCCGGCACGATCTCCTCAAGTCGATCGAGGAGGAGAGCGGCAGACTCACGCGCTTCGTTGCCAACCTGCTCGACATGACCCGCATTGAAGCCGGAACGGTAAACGCCAAGCGCGATTGGGTCGATGTCGCCGATGTCGTCCATTCGGCTGTGGAGCGTGCGCGGAAGTACTTCCCCGGCCGCGTCTTCGAAACCAGCATCGCTCCGGACTTGCCGTTGATCCGCGGCGATAGCGTATTGCTTGGTCAAGTGATCTTCAACCTGCTCGACAACGCCAACAGGTTTGGCGGTGACGAGCCGGTCAGCGTCTATGGGCGGCGGGAAGAAGATGAGATCGTGCTCTCGGTAACCGACCTCGGTAAAGGCATCGCCCCGGCCGACCTCGACCATGTCTTCGACAAATTCTTCCGCAAGGGAAAGCCGGACGGCCGTTCGCTTGGCACCGGTCTCGGCCTTTCCATCAGCAAGGGCTTCGTCGAGGCGATGGATGGGCGGATAAAGGCGGAGAGCCCGGCGATGAAGCGCCGCGGTACGCGCATTTCCATGCGGTTCCCGGCCGCTGAAACAGTGGAGAAGGAGCGCGGATGACGGCCGAGCGTATCCTCGTCGTGGACGACGAGCCCCAGATCCAGCGCTTCCTGCGCCCCGCGCTCGCAGCCGCCGGCTACGAGGTGATAGAGGCGGTAAACGGCGCACAGGCGCTGAAGGCGGCTGCCACGGTGGCGCCGGACGTCGTGATCCTGGATCTCGGCCTTCCCGACATGGACGGCAAGGACGTCGTGGCCAATATGCGCGCCTGGTCGAAAGTCCCTATCATCATCCTTTCGGCGCGTGACCGTGAAAGCGAGAAGATCGCTGCCCTCGATCTCGGCGCCGACGACTACATAGAGAAGCCCTTCGGAATCGGCGAGCTGACGGCCCGGATCCGCGCGGCGCTGCGCCATCGCATCCAGATGGCAGGGGGCCAGGCGCAGCTTTCGGCGGACGGTCTTTCGATCGACATGGTCAAACGCGTCGTGACGCGTGGCGGCGCGGCGCTCCGACTGACGCCGAAGGAATACGACCTCCTCGTGATGCTCGCACATCACGCCGGCCGCGTGGTCACCCACAGGACGCTGCTTACCTCCGTCTGGGGCGCCGCCCACGGGGAGGACCTGCATTATCTCAGAGTCTTCATCGGTCAGCTGCGTGGCAAGATCGAACGCGATCCCGGCAATCCGAAGATCGTCCGCACCGAACCCGGCGTCGGTTATCGCTTCGTCGGCGACGAGGATTGAGGAGGTTGTGCAACTGACCACATCACCAATTCCCGGCACGTGAATTTTCTGCAGCCTGAAGTCGCACTTCCTGATCTACTTGACGTCCGGGGTTGAGCCCCGGCCGTTACCTCCAGTCGTCGCGCCAGATGCGTTCCACAGCAATGAAAGTAAACGACGCCGACCAGGCAATCAGAACGAGCCCGTTCAACCCTTCCAGACCGGCGAGAATTCGCATGTCGCCTGTTGCGTAGACATCGCCGAAGCCCATTGTACTGTAGCAGGTCAGCGAGAAATAGAAGAAGTCTGTGGCGTTTGAGCCTGCCAGTCCTTCGAGTGAACCGAACTCGGGATGATAATGCATCCACGCAAAGGCCAGAGCGTAAAGGCCGACGCCGAAGAGGTGAGCCATAAAGGCTGACCCAAGAAAAACGACCATTTCAGCTCGTTTGGAAAGCACCTTGCGTCGACGCAGGATCGCTACGCCGGTCATGATTTCAAAATGAGTGGCGCTTGTCACGATGATGAGTGCGGCGGAAAGCAGACAGACCAACACAATCCCTGGCACTATCAACCTCGCCCTGTGCTTGCCGCAGTATGATCGGCGCTTACCTCAAACGCACCAACTCGACTCGGCGATGCTGGTACAACCACCATAGCAGGACATCGTCCGGATTGGGAGTTTCGGTCTGTTCGGCCCGTCCCAATGTGCGGTTGCCGAGGCTGACGGTGTGGACGACCGCGGGAGTACAGGATAATGCGTCTCGGGAATTCGGCGCGGTCCGTCGAGCACTTCCCTTTTTCTCCAATAGGAACCCCTGCGAAGCGCCGCCAAGAGGACAGCCAGTGCGATGACGATCACGCATTGCTGAACTCTACCGCCACATGGTGCGCATGCGGGCTGCGACATCGATACGGATCTGCTTTGCGCTACGCTCGGAGGTATTGGGGCTGGCGACGGGCCAGGTTGCACTCTCGAAGAACTGAAGCAATGTCGCGGGAATAAAGCGTGTGCGGCTCGCGTAGACATGGCGGTCACCCTGCGCGTGCTGACCGCCGGTGAAGAAGCGTTGCGGCACCATCAGCGTCAAACTGTCCTTAGCGCGCGTCATGCCGACATAGAGAAGCCGCCGCTCCTCCTCCAGCTCATGGCTCGTACCAGTGGCCAGGTCTGACGGAATGCAGCCGTCGACGACGTTGAGCATGAAGACGGAGCGCCATTCCTGCCCCTTGGCCGAATGGATGGTCGACAGGATAAGATAGTCCTCGTCGAGCAGCGGTACGCCGGCCTGGTCGCTCGTCGCGTCCGGCGGATCGAGCGTCAGCTCGGTGAGGAAGCGCTCGCGGCTCTGATAGCCTGCGGCGATCTGCTCGAGTTGCACGAGGTCGGCCCGGCGCGTTTCGGCATCCTCGTGTATTCGTTCGAGATGCGGTTCGTACCATATCCGCGCCATCTCGATTTCCGTCGGCCATGCGGGTTTGCGCAGGGCATGCAGGAGTTCGACGAGGGACAGCCAGTCCGAGCCGCTCTTCGGCGGAGCTGGGATTTCGCCAAGCGCCATCAATGGCTCGGGGTCGGCTGCGATCGTATCCAGGATCTTGCCCGCGGTCTGCGGGCCGATGCCCGGCAGCATCTGCAGGAGCCGGAAGCCTGCGACGCGGTCACGGGGGTTCTGTGCAAAGCGCAGCACAGCCAGCATGTCCTTCACGTGAGCGCTGTCGAGGAACTTCAGGCCTCCGAACTTTACGAAGGGAATGTTGTGGCGGGTCAGTTCCACCTCGAGGGGGCCGCTGTGGCTCGAGGTGCGGAACAGTACGGCCTGCTGTTTCAGAAGCATCCCGGATTCACGATTGGCAAGCACCTGCTCGACGATGCAGTTCGCCTGATCGGCCTCGTCTTTCACTGTCAGCAGCTTAGGACGTTCAGCCGACTCGCGATCCGTCCAGAGGTTTTTGGTGAACCGTTCCCGCGCCAGATCGATAACCCCGTTGGCGGCAGCGAGGATCGGCTGGGTCGAACGGTAGTTGCGGTCGAGCGTGACGATCTCGGCCGCCGGCGAGAATTGCTTCGGAAAGTCGAGGATGTTGCGGACAGTCGCCGCCCGGAACGAGTAGATCGACTGCGCGTCGTCGCCGACGACCGTCAGGCCGCGCCCGCCGGGCTTCAGAGCCAACAGCACCGAAGACTGGAGTTTGTTGGTATCCTGATATTCGTCGACGAGGACATAGTCGAACCGTTTGCCGATTTCGTCGGCCACGGAGGGCTCGCTAACCATCTGCGCCCAATAGAGAAGCAGGTCGTCGTAGTCGAGGACGTTCTGCGCCTGCTTGGCCTCGACGTAGCCGGCAAACAGCTCCTTCAACTGCTGTTCCCAGCCGGACACCCACGGGTACCAAGTGCGGAGCACTTCAGTCAGCGGCATTTCCGCATTCACGGCCCGCGAATAGATCGCCAGACACGTGCCCTTGGTCGGAAATCGGCTTTCCATCTTCGAGAAGCCGAGCTCGTGCCGCATCAGGTTCATCAAATCGGCGCTGTCCTCGCGGTCGTGAATAGTGAACTCCGCATTCAGTCCGATCTGTTCGGCATAGATTCTCAGCAGCCGTGCGCCGATACCGTGAAAGGTGCCCGCCCATGACAGGGCGTCCTTCATCATTCCGGAATTGGGGCCGAGCACCTGTGCGCAGATACGCTCGACGCGGCGCGACATCTCAGCCGCGGCCCTTCGCGAGAAGGTCATCAGGAGAATGCGGCGCGGATCGGCCCCGTTGACGATCAGGTGTGCAACGCGATGGGCCAAGGTGTTGGTCTTTCCGGAGCCCGCGCCCGCAATGATCAACAGCGGGCCCGCTTGGGCGCCTTCTTTTGCTCCGATGCCATATTCGACTGCGCAGCGCTGCCTCTCGTTCAGTTTCTCAAGATGGGCCGCCGTCGCCATTCACTTTACCTCGATGATGTCTTTGATGTCCGGCCGCGGCCTCTAGAACGGAGAGGGAACATACAAGCCCGAGAGGCCGTTGGAAAGTGGGGACGTTCCGGTTTCAAAGATGGCACGATGTATCGCCTGCGCAGATCCAGGCTATGACGACGTGTGGCGGCGCACTTCATGCCAAGCAGTACCTCCGCACCCAATGCAAGAGCCGGACGATCACTGACCGCTCGGACATTGCCGCTTGTAATCAATTGGCCGGCGCGGACCTTTGTCAGCCGGTCGATGCGGCGGTGAAAACCGCCAGTTGAGCGTCGAAAGCACGCTTGTATGCGGGCCGCACTTTGCCGCGGGCGACATAGGCGGAGAGGTTCGGATATTCGTCAAGGATGACCGATCCTTCCAATCTGCGCAGCACCGTCACCATTAGGAGGTCACCGGCGCTGAAAGCGCCGTCGAGCCAGTCGGCGTTGCCAAGTCGGCGGGAAAGTTCGCCCAGCCGCGTTCGGATGCGTTCGTCTATGAAGGGCAGGCGCTGCTCGTACCAGGTCTCGTCGCCTTCGAGGTACTCGGCGACCTCGCGATCAACGATCGGCGGCTCCACCGTGTTGAGCGCGGCAAACATCCATGTGATCGCGCGCGCGCGGGCATTCGCATCGTCCGGCAGCAGGCCCGCATGGCGCTCAGCGATATGGAACACGATCGCCCCCGACTCGAATAAAGCGAGATCGCCTTCTTCATAGGTCGGAATCTGCCCGAATGGATGAAGCGCGAGATGCGCGGGTTCCTTCATCGCCTTGAACGAAAGAAGACGAACGTCGTAAGGCTTGCCCACTTCTTCGAGCGCCCAGCGAACGCGCATGTCACGCGCCATACCCTGGCCGGCATCGGGCGACCGCTCAAAGGCGGTAATGGTAATAGTCATGCTGCTCTCCATCGCTTGTCCGTCTTGAAGACGACCGGCTGAACGCGATTCCGACACCCCATGCGCGAGATAATCCTCGCGGCCGATTCAAATACAGCACGATGGTGCGTTCCTGCCGCTGCTAAGCGGAAGAGGCTTCCTGGCAGCTTCCGCCCCAAAGCGTCATAGGAGTTCCGAGACCCGCTGGCGCAGAAATGCTGCCGTCCGCTCGGAAGCAGTCTGCCGATCTTGCCAGTCGTCCTTGACCTTGCCCAGATAGGCCTCACGCGCGTAGATCAGCATATCAGCTTCCTCGTCCGGCATCTGGCTTGCTGCCCATGTCGCTGCAGCATCCTTGGTGATGAAGTCACCGGTGGCCGATGTACGCCACATGCGCGCAAGGGTTAGCAACACGTTCCGCTCGTCCCCCTGTAAACTGTCGCCCAATGAGGGGAGTGCATCGCGCATTGCGCGGCGAATTTGTTCCGGCGGAAGCGGGGCAGAAGCTCCTTTGCATCGGGGCCGAACAGTGGAACGGCCTCTTGTCGCGCCCGGGCCAGCACAAGCGTGTTTTCCGGGTCGGACACAGGTAGGGGGAGACCTCCGCATTCAAAGGTGTCCCGCAGCCATTCGCCATAGATGAATTCAGCCCGAGCAGGAAAATTCGGTGCGGCGATATCTGCCCGCAGAAACACCATCAGTTCGATGCAGCGGGGCGCCCCGACCAGACGGGGATGGCGGCCGGACATTCGCAGCAAAGCCGCCAGAAGAACGCGACGCTGTTCGTCAGCCATGGGGCAGTCGACGATCGCGAGGAGGTCGACGTCACTCTGCGGTCGCAAGCCACCCGAAACTGCCGATCCATGCAGATAAACCGCAAGGAGCGCGTCTCGAAGGATGCTGCGGATGGTTTCTGTCGCTGCCAGTGCCTCGTCAATCTGTTGTCTGTCCGCTCGCATGGCTCGGCTCGATTTGCATGAGTACTACCAGGAGAAAGTGCGTACCGGCTTCCCGTGCGGAAATGCGCAGTTTCAGAGTGTTAGAGCGTTTCACTGGTCCAATGAACAGTGAAACGCGCTAGAATATTGCAACGAGCGTATCAAGCTCTTGAACCGATACAAGGCAGCTTTTAGTGCGAGCGGACCTTCAGGCAGCGCTCGACTGGCCCGGGTCGCCATCTCGCAGCCACCGGACGTCACCTGGGGAAAGCGCAATTGAGAAAGCGTCGAGGCTGTGGTTGAGCTCGGAAAGCGAGCGCGGGCCGATCAGCGGGATGACACGGCCCTTCTGCGCCAGAACATAGGCGAGCGCTATTTGAATCGGGTCCTTGCCGAGCTTGCGCCCGAGTGCGATCGCCCGGTCCCGCCGAGCGAAGTTGCTTTCGGAATACCAGGAGCGGGCAAGTTCCGAATCGTCCCGCTTGCCGCGGCCCGCGCGGTCGGTGAAGAAGCCGCGCGCCTGGCTCGACCAAGCGAGATTGGTGACGCCTTTCTCCTCCAGCCAGTGCATCCAGGCGTCGTCCGAAGACGAAATGCAGCCGGCCCAGACCGGCTCGACCATCTCGGCCAGTGAGAAATTGTTGGAAAGCACGCTCGGTTTCGTCTTGCCGGTACGCTCGGCATAGGCGATTGCCTCATCGAAGCGTTCGCGCGTCCAGTTCGAGCCGCCGAAGGGACCTCGGATCCGTTCGGCCTTCACCTCCGCGTCCATGGCGTCGACGAACTCGCCCACGGGGATGTCCGGACTGTCGCGGTGCATGAAATAGATGTCGACATAATCGGTGCCCATGCGCTCGAGACTGGTTGTCAGTTGCTTGCCGATCACGTCCGGATAGCAGAGCGGACTGTGCGCACCCTTGGCGATGACGACCGTTTCCTGGCGCACACCGCGGCTGCGCATCCACTCGCCGACGAGCCGGTCCTGCAGGCCATTGCCGTAGAGAAACGCAGTATCGACCAGGTTGCCGCCCGCCTCGAAAAAGGCGTCGAGTACCATGGCAGCGGATGAGAAGGTCGAAAACTCCATGAGGCCGAGCGCAGCAAGCGATATCTCCTTCTGCAGGCCGTCGATGCGGCCGCTCCGCACATGGCTGGTCTTGCGGGAAAGCTTGTCGCCGCGCACCGTTCGGGTCCGCACGGTGTGTTTCTCGCCTTCGTATTCCAGGCCGATCGCCGCACGCCACTTGTCCATGACACGCAGATTCCCGAGTGTGTCGGCCCGGCTCATGCCCGGATAGGCAAATTCCGTGCGACCTGCGCGGATCGCGTCGCCGGCGGCCTCGACCTCGAAGCTGTAGAGATGGCGTGGCTCGGCGACCGGGACTTCCTCCTGGCGGCCGTCGGCGTGGATTACGCGGATGATGTTGGTGCCTCCCCGCTTACCGCCGGCGAACCAGAAGTGACCGACCTCGATGCGGCCATTCGTGCCGAGGATCCGCAGCACGTTTTCCTGTACGAGAGAGACCGAGCAGGAAAGCTCGGCGATGATGCCGTTCGGGAAGGACAGGAGGGCAGAGGTCCACTCGTCGACGCCCGTCCGACCAAGATGGCCGAGGGCGGTCACCTCGGTCGGCTCCATCACGCCCGACGATGTGCCGATGCCCGCGATGAGGCGCGCCATGGAGGTGGTGTAGCCGCCCACGTCCAGTATGCCGCCGCCCGCCATTTCATTGGAAAAGAGCCGATGCCCCTCATCGAAGGGCAGCTTTGCAAAACCGAAACTCGACTGGATCTTGCGCACCTCGCCGACCATCCCGCTTTTCACGAGCTGGACGATCTTGGCGGTCAGCGGGTGAAGCCGGTACATGTAGGCTTCGGCCATGAAGGTGCCCGCCTTGCGGGCAGCCTCGAACATGGCGTCCGCTTCCGCCGCCGACAGACCCATCGGCTTCTCGCAGAGCACGTGCTTGCCCTTTTCGGCGGCCTTGATTGCGTATTCCGCGTGAAGCGGATGGACCGTCGCGATGTAGACCGCATCGATTTCCGGGTCGTCGAGCAGTGCATCGTAACCGGCGACGATGCGCGTGCCCGGAAAATCGTCCGCAAGGCCGGGCTTTGCCGGATTGCGGGCGCCGATTGCGACGACCTTTCCGTTGGCGGATTGCAGCGCGCCGGCGAAGAAGTCCTTCGCGATGTTGCCGGGGCCGAGAATGCCCCAGCGGATCCTGGTCAGTTCGTTCATATCGTGCCTACTTTGGTTTGGTTTGAATGGATGGCCTTGCGGACCGTCACGGTCCGCTCGCCGTCGCCGGCGAAGAGATAGGCGTCGTGCGGATCGATCGAGAGCGATACCAGGCTATCGGCGGCTATCGGCGTCACCTGGCCGATCTGCACCGTGATGTTGCCCGTGCCGCTCTCCGAACTGACGCATTGCAGGGCGCCGGCGTCGACATAGAGGATCGTTTCGCGGCCGAGATGCTCGACGAGGCGTACCTTGCCGGAGATCGCCGCCCGGGTGGCATCGCCAGCGGCGAGGCGGATGTTCTCGGGCCGGATACCGAGCGTGGCCCTGTCGCCCGATTTCAGTACTGTACCCTCGGCGAGCGATACGGCCAGGGGTGCAAGACCGGGCGCCGAGATCCCGGCCATCGCCCCGGAAACCTCGTCGATCGTCACGTCGAAGAAATTCATGCGCGGCGCGCCCAGAAACCCCGCGACAAAGAGGTTGCCGGGGTTGCGATAGAGTTCGAGCGGCGAACCGACCTGTTCGATCGCACCGCGATTCAGCACGACGATGCGGCTCGCCATCGTCATCGCCTCGACCTGGTCGTGCGTGACGTAGATCATGGTCGCGCCGAGTTCAGCATGGAGGCTCGAAAGCTCCACGCGCATCTGCGTCCGCAACGCCGCATCGAGGTTCGACAGCGGTTCGTCGAACAGGAAGACGTCCGGCGAGCGCGTGATTGCGCGTCCGATCGCGACGCGTTGGCGCTGGCCGCCGGAGAGCTGCTTTGGCCGTTTGTCGAGCTGGTCCGTGATCCGGAGGATCTTCGCTGCGCGTGCGACGGCGGCGTCAATTTCCTCCTTCGGACGCTTGGCCATGCGAAGCCCGAAGCCCATATTCTCTGCGACCGTCATGTGGGGATAGAGCGCGTAGGATTGAAAGACCATGGCGATGCCGCGATCGCCCGGTTCTTCCTTCGTCACATCCCGCCCGCTGATCAGGATCCGCCCCGAGGAGATCGTCTCGAGCCCGGCGATCGTCTTCAGGAGGGTGGACTTGCCGCAGCCGGACGGTCCGACCATGACGATGAACTCGCCGTCCTCGACGGAAAGGTCTATTCCGCGAAGGGCGTGGTAGGCGCCGTAGCTCTTCTCGATCCGGTGAAGTTCAAGGCTTTTCATGGTGTTCCGCTCGCTACGGTTCCTGGACTTGGCAAAGATCGGCGAGGAAGCTGCAGTCATCCCTTCACCGCTCCCATGGTAAGTCCTGAGATGAAGTGTTTTTGCATGAGGAAGAACATGACGACCGGCGGCACGGCGACGATGATCGTGCCGGCCGAGATCAGGTTCCAGGCGGAGACCCATTCGCCGCGCAGGTTCGCAAGTCCTGCCGTCACCGGCTTGACATTGTCGCTCACCGTCAAGACCACCGCCCAGAAGTAGTCGTTCCAGATGAAGGTGAAGAGCAGGATGGCGAGCGCCGCCAGCGCCGGCCGGACGAGGGGTACGACGACATGGTTCAGGGTCTGGAAGGGTGTCGCACCCTCGGCACGCGCGGCCTGGAACAGTTCGTCGGGCAACGCGGCGATGAAGTTGCGCATGAAGAGCGTCGCGAAGCCGGTCTGGAAGGCGACGTGAAAGATGATAAGCGCCGTGGTTGTGTCATAGAGGTTCAGCCTCACCATGAGATCGCGCACCGGGATCATCATGATCTGGTGCGGCAGGAAATTGCCGCCGACGAAGAGCGCGAAGATCAGCATATTGCCCGGGAAGCGGTACCGCGCCAGCACGAAGCCCGCCAGCGTCGAAAGGATCAGCACGCCGATCACCGAGGGAATGGTGATGACGAGGCTGTTGAGGAAATAGCGCGCCATCGGAGTCTGCGTGAAGACGGCCGTGTAGTTCTCGACGACGGCGATTTCCGTCGGCCAGCCCCAGAGATTGCCGCTCATCACGTCCGCCATCGAGCGGAACGAGGTTAGGATCACGGCGAAGAGCGGCGCAAGCCAGATGATGAGGATCGCTCCGACGAGCGTCATGTAGAGCCTGCGGCTCGCATGCGCAGTTTCGGGTATGGGACGGGGATACATCAGGCGCCCCTTTCTTCCGCGCGGATAATGCGCGTGAGATACCAGACGATGAAGACAGCCATGATCACGAAGAGCACCGAGGCGATCGCCGCGCCATAGCCGAAGCGGTAGGAAAAGATCGACTGTTCGAACATCTGGTAGGCCAGCACGGACGACGAGCCGAAGGGGCCGCCCCGCGTCATGACCGAGATCATGTCGAAAGAGCGCAGCGCACCCACCACCGTCACGGCGATTGCGATGAAGGTGACTTGCGTCAATTGCGGCAGCACGATGTGGCGCAACATGTTCCACCCGCGCGCGCCGTCGACGCGGCCGGCACCGATCAGCTCCTCGCTCAGGTTGTTGAGCCCGGCGAGGTAGAGAACCATGCAAAAGGCGATCTGCGACCAGAGGGCGGCGACGACGATGGCAAAAGTGACGAAGTGTTCGTCCGACAGCAGCGCCGGAGCGTTCGCCCCGAATGCGCGGAAGATGAGCGCCAGTAGCCCGAACTCAGGCGTGTAGACCCAGGTAAAGACCACGCCGACGGCGACCGAGGCGAGCACCAGCGGTATGAAGAACATCGATTTGATGAGGCGCATACCCTTTATCTTCTGGTTGACCAGCAGCGCGATCGCGAGCCCTATCGGCGGCGCGAGCATGAACATGACGAGCCAGATGACGTTGTTCTTGAGCGAGACGTAGAATTGTGGATCGTCCATCAACTCGCGGTAGTTACCCAGGCCGATCCAGACCATGGGACCGAAGCCGTCCCAGTCGTGCAAGCTGATCCACAAGCTTTGGATGGAGGATGCCAGGACAACCACGGCGAAGAGGATCGCGCCAGGCAGGATCAGGAGTGTCGGGGTCAGCCACCAGCGGTGGCGGCGCCAAAGGCTCGTCATGCGTGGAAGTCCCTGTGTGGGTAAGGGAAGGGCGGGACCGCAGCAGCCCAGCCCCGAGGTTATTGAGGAAGGTCTCAGAGCTTGAAGATCCGCCGGCGAGTTCCCTCCAGCCGCTGCAGGATGGCGTCCCGGCGCTCCGGTCGGGCCATGAACTCCTGGAAGCCGACAAGACCAGCCTGAGCCATGTCAGGATCTGTGTCCCGATCGTAAAATTGCGACGTGCCGGCAACTGCCTTGAGACTCTCTACGGCGGCGTTGACGAGCGGATCCTTGCTTGGCGGTAGGTCGTTGCGCGGCGGAACATTGCCGCCCGGCTCCAGATAGGCGGCCAGATTCTCCGGCTTGTAGAAATGGGTCAGGAATTCGCGCGCACCCGACTTGTTTTTGGCGTTTGTCGGAATGTGCACGGAGTTCAGCGAGAATTCCTCATACCGGCCGAGGCCATCGTCGATCACCGGGAAGGGAGCGAAGGTGAGTTGCGGCAAGTCTTGTTCGGGGAAAGCCGCCCGGACAAACGCACCGAGGTTCATTATTCCGGCCCGCTTCTGAGCGAGGAAGGCGCCTGCCTCCTGCCACCCGAAGGAGGTATGATCCGGCGTGAAGAAGCCCTGCTTTATCAATTCTTCCCAATGTTTAAAGACCGGCTTCAGCGTCTCATCCGTATAGGCCATCTCCCCGTTCATCAGTGCGAAGTGTTTGTCGAGACCATTGATACGGAGGTTCATCTGGTCGAACCATCCGGCCGCCGGCCAGAGGTCCTTCGTTCCCATGGCGACCGGCGTCAGGCTCGCACTTTTGCACTTCTCGCCGAACGCAAGGAAATCTTCCCAGGAAGCGGGGACCTTCAGCCCGTGCTCGTCGAAGACGTCCTTGCGGTAGAACATGCCCCAGAGGGTGCCGCCTGTCGGCAGGCCGTACTGCTTGCCCTCGACCGTCACCGAGCCGGCGGTAGCGCCCAGCACATCGGCATATTTCTCCTTTTGGAAGAGGTCGGAGATGTCGTCGAACAGGCCGCGTGTCACGAAGGCGCGCATGCGGTTGCCCGAAAACCAGAAGCAGACGTCCGGCGCACCGGCGACGAGATAATTGCGGATCGCCGTCTTATGGGCCTCGTGGTCCATATTGTTGACGACGACCTTGGTGCCGGCCGCCTCTTCGAAATCCGCAGCAATGCGCCGCAGGACCTCTGCCGTATTGGCGTTGCTCTCGGCGGAGATGATCGTCACCTCGCTCGATTGGGCGAGAGCGGGAATTGGAAACCCGCTCAAGGCGGTAGAAACTCCGGCGGTGCCCTTGAGGAACGTACGTCGGGACAGGCTGCGCTCAATCCAATTGAAAGTCACTCGATAATCCTCCCTGGAATGGCTCGATTAAGGCGCTTCGCCCCGTCTCCTCCCAGGGCTGGCTGCCGGCAAAAGGATCCCCGTGCCGGCAACGCATTGCGTCGCCTGCTTTCGCTGCGGGATTTCTGCATTTCAGCCGGTCGCGGATCAGGGTTGACCCGCTTGATCGGCGCGCTCAGTTATGCATAGTCGCGGAGACGAGGCAATATTAATTTACAAAATAAAATAAGGACAGACGTGAAGACGAAGGGTGACCAAAGCACGACGCGTGCGATGAACCGCCGGCTTATCCTCAACCTGCTCCGACGCGAGGGCCCCAAGAGCCGTGCCGAAATAGCCGCCACCACGGGCCTTAGTCCCGCGGCCGTTACCTTTGTGGTGGGCGACCTCATCGAGGAGGGGTTGCTCATCGAAGGTCAATCCGTTGCCGGCGCACAGGGGCGGCGTCCGATCCCGGTCGCCATCGACTATGCCGGCGGTGTGGCGCTAGGCTTCAAGCTGATGGCAGGCAGCGTCGAGTGCGTCGTCACTGATCTAGAGACGACACCGCTCGCTTCCCTGCGGCTGCCGCTGCCGGCGCATGATCCCGATACGATTGCCGATGCCCTCGCGGGAGCGGTGCCGAAGCTGATTGCACTCGCCAACCGGCCGGCCACCCGGCTCGCCGGGATTGGCATCGCCATGCCCGGGGTCATCGACAATCAGCGGGCGGTCTGTATTCGGAGCAACCGGTACGGTTGGGACAATGTACCACTGGGTGATCTCGTGGCGCGCCGAATCGGGGTACCCGTCTGGCTGGAAGACGACACCAATGCCTATGCGATCGCCCAGCAGCTTTTCGGCCTCGGACGGCATTACAAGACCATGGGTGTTCTTGCGATTGGGGTGGGGGTAGCCTGTTCTTTGGTGCTGGATGGTAAGCTTTATCGCGGCGCGCACGGCGCGGCCGGCAAGTTCGGCCATTTCCCACATGTGGAGGGCGGCAGACCCTGCGAATGCGGCAAGCGCGGCTGCCTTATGTCTTACTTCTCAGAGCCGGCAATGCTTCAAACCTGGCACGAACGCAGCGGCCGACCGGAGACGGACGGACGGGCCGAAATGGTCGCCGCGATTGCCGCCGGCGACAAGGCCGCTCATTCGGTCATGCGCGAAGCGGGTGAAACTTTGGGCCGGCACCTCGCCGGTCTGATGAACGTGATCGACCCGGAGGTAATCGTGGTCGGCGGCGAAGCAGTCGCCTACGGAGACGCGCTCTTCGGACCCTTGCGAGCGACCCTTGAACGCTTTGCATTCCGTCAAGCACCGCCTGTTCTACTAGATTGGGAGGACGATTCCTGGGCGCGGGGTGCAGCGGCGCTCGTGACTCAAAAGCTATTCGACTTCGAGACAACGGCGGGCAATGCCTGAGCGCGCCTGACCCGGAAGTCGCGACATTGCACCGCAGCCGCCACGCCTTCCAACGCTCGCGCCAACCGCCGCCACGATTTGCCGTATGGACTGCAACTCGCGAGTTCATACGCCGGTGATCTTGCCAGCAGGAGGTGCTCCCCTAGATGGGCAAGGATGGAGCTTCAGGAAAGCGCAGTTGGTGCCGGTCGCGTGAGCGCCTCTCCGGAAATGCGGTATCAGCCGCGCAATCCGGCTGTCATGGCCGAAGTCGAGCGCCTTCTCACGGGCCGCACGCGTGACATTCGTCTAAGAGGTGAGCTCGGTCGCCTGTTCCAGGAGCGTTCGTGGTCGCGTACGGCCAAGATCATTCGCGCGTGGATGATATGGGTGACCTTGCTGGACGTGCTGACGCTGGGTCTCAACGCGATCCTGCTTCCGAAGGCGGTCGTGCTCTCGATGCTTCCGCCGGCCTGCATTCTGCCGCCCGCGGCGCTGGCCACCGCCTATGTCTGGCGAAAACCGCGCGGTGTGCGGCTGCAAAGGATGTCCCTGCTTGCGGGCCTGTTCCTCATCCTCCTTTCGGTTGCGCTGGTGGGCGTGAGCGCCGGTGGGGAATTCCATGAGCGGCACCTGAACATCATGCTGTTCGTCGCCATCACCGCCATCATCATTTTCGCAGTTCCTTTGGCTTGGACGGTGGCAGTCGCCTCTTTCGCGCTCGGCCTCTACCTGATCTTTCAGTTGCAGAATCCGATGCTGGAGAGGGGCAGTGCCGTGGCTGGAACGCTGTTTTTTGCGAGCGGTATTGTTGCGACCGTCGTTGCCCGACGCACGATAACGATCCTGGCCCAGAAGACCTTCCTTCTCGAACTTCGCGACATGCGGCGGGTAGCGGAGCTGGCCGACGCCAATGCCCGGCTGGAGCGCCTCGCAAAGACCGATCCCTTGACCGGGATCGCTAACAGGCGCTGGATGATGGAAACCCTCAGCCGCCTCTGGAGCGCAGGCGCGGAGCGGCGGCCAGGCACCGCCATGCTGATGTGCGACATCGACGATTTCAAGAACCTGAATGATCGGCTCGGTCATGCCGAGGGCGATCGCTGCCTCGTCAAAGTTGCCGGGATCATTCAGAGCAGCGTCAGGCGAAACCGCGACCATGTAGCCCGTTATGGCGGTGAGGAGTTTCTCGTCGTGCTTCCGGGCGCAGATGAAGAAGCGGCGCTGGCTACGGCTGAACGAATCAGGGCGAGCGTCGAAGCTGCCTCCCTTCCTAACCCCGCATCCCGCGTATCGCCTTACGTCACTCTCAGCATTGGCGTGGCGGCGCAGGCGCCAGGTGAAGAGATCATCGCGCCGGAGAAGCTTCAGAACCAGGCTGACGCTGCACTCTACCTGGCGAAACAAGCGGGCCGTAACCGGGTGGTCCTCTATCAGCCTGACCTGCCGACCGTATAGCGCCGCGGGAGCCTGCGCCGCGGCGGCACCCAAGCTCGCGCTGGTGGTCGGCGATGACTGGCTCGGCGCGGAAGGCACGATCGCTCTTTTGCAGCGCTTCGACGTGCAGATGCCGCGGCCGTCTTATCTCGTGGACCGTTGGCTGACGGCGATTTTCACCGCCTATGAGCGCGAGATAACCGAACTGATCCGTGAGCGCGACCGCGCCTTGCTCACACACCGCCAGCCTGTAGGCGTCGAAGCGCGCCAGGACCGTGCGCTGGAGGTCACTTCAGAACCTCGAGCCCTCAGATTGTAGGTGTAGCCGACCCTTGCGGCCGATGCGCGGTGGCGGCATTTCTGCCGCCCCGGGCCACATTAGTTCGGGCAACCCGGATCGCCCGGTTGGCAGACACGTCGCTGCGGCCTGCGGCGGTCATCGTCACCACCGCTCCGGTTGCGGTTGTCGTCGCCGCGGCGGATGACGCGATTGCCATCATTGCCCCCACGTTCGAAGTTCCGGCGGTTGCGATCGCGATCGTTGCGCAGTTCACGGTCAGAGTCCCGCCGCCGATCCACATCGGGCCTGCGGTTGGGCACGCGCTCGACATCCGGAAGGCGATCTGGGCGATCGTCGAAGTCCCGGCGTCTTTCAGAGCTGCGACTAGAATCGGGCCTCCGCTCCAATCTCCGGTCAAATTCCGGACGCTGAGCCGGCCTCCGCTCGAAATCAGGTCTGCGGCTGGGCGGGCGGTCGGGTTCCACACGGCGATCCGGGCCGCGATAGAAGTCGGGCCCGCGGCGCCAGCGATCGCGGTCGCGATAAAAGTCACGGTCGCGGTAGTGACGATCCCAATAGCTGCCGAAGCTGAAGACGACGACAGGAATACCGAGGCGGCGATAATATTGAGGGCCCACATAAACCCGGCGCTGTTGATAAAGTGCCTGGATATATCGCCCGTGCACCCATCCACGGCCGTCGTAGAACTCCACGTCGCACCATGGCACGTCGGCAAGACAGCCGTAGATTTCGATAGATTCGCCAGCCGGTATTACGGTAATCGCCGGATATGCTGTGCTTGGGCCGGCGCGCATATTGACGTTCGCCGTTGCGAAGCCTTCTGCCGCCTGAGCGATCGACGGAGCAAGCAAAAGCATACCGGTCGCGGCAATTTTCAAAAGCGTGGATTTCATGTTTTCAACTCCCTGGAGGCCTGCGTCCTGCCACCGCATCCGGAACTTGCTGTACTTCGGGCTTTTCCGGTCCCGGGCATGGTCGGAGCGCTCGACAGCTTGCGTCAGGCGGCCACCATCCTCTTGTCTTTCAATGGTTTATAGCGCCTTTTGCATGAACGCAGCTTGAACACTTAGGCCGTGAGCCCCTTCCAGTCTCTTCAGCACCTGTGCCTGGCAGAAATGGGCTCTGAGCGCTCCGAGCCCTGCCAGAAGTCCAGGGGCCATCGGTAACACGCGCCTAGCGCCCATCAGTGAGGGCGGGCACGAAACCGCAGCCGCAACCAAACGACGACCGTCCCGCGATCATTCACGCGTTAATCGCTTGAGGGATCTACAGACGGTTCTCCCATCGCCACAGGAACAGCTTCGGCGCCTGGCAGCGATGGGAAAACGGGCGTGAGGAGCATCGGGAGGATGCGATGCAGAAGGGCGCCGCCGAGCGGCACGGCATTCCATCCGGAGGTGCGGTTGCCATGGGTTTCCGCCAGGCCGCGGGGCTCGTCCAGCAAGGTGAGCAGCAGGTACCGAGGATCGTCCGCCGGTACGATGCCCATGAAGGATGTGACGTTGAGAACCTTGGAATAGCGGCCCTGGACCACCTTTTCCGCCGTACCGGTCTTGCCGCCGATCACGTAGCCGGGGACAACGGCCTTCGTGGCTGAGCCGACGGCGGTGTTGAGGCGCAGGAGGTGGCGTATCGCCTCACTGGTGTTCGCGGACACGAGGTTTTCCGCCATGGTTCGTTCGGACACGGGGCTGTCCTTTATGAAGGTGGGCCTGATCAGCTTTCCGCCATTCGCCAAAGCGGCGACGGCCATGCTGGCTTGCAGGGGCGTCACGGCGACCCCGTGGCCGAAGGAAACCGTTGCCGTGGTTACCTCGCTCCAGGAGGAGGGCCGCAGCGGTGCGGCGCTCTCCGGCAGCTCGGTCGCAAGCTGAGACAAAACGCCGAAACGTCCGAGAAAAGTCCGCAACGCTTCGGGGCCGAGCGCCAACGCCATTTTCGCCATGACGATGTTCGAGGAGTGAATGAAAGCTTCCGGAATGGTGAGCGGCCTGTATTTCCCGCGATAGTCGTGGATGCGCTGCCGTCCAAAGCGCAACGGTCTGCTCGCATCCACGACGGATTGCAGATCGAACCGGCCCGACTCCAGCGCCATTGCCGTGGTCAGAGCCTTGAACGTCGATCCCATCTCGAAAACGCCGGCGGTGACGCGGTTTATCCGGTCGGGCTTGAAGGCGTCCACCGGATTGTTCGGGTCAAAGGCCGGATAGGAGGCGAGCGCCAGTATTTCGCCATTCGTGACGTCGAGCAGGAGCCCGGCACCCGCGGCAGCTGCGAATTTCGTGACGGCTTTACCGAGTTCCTGCTCCATGGCGTACTGAACGCGCAGGTCGATTGAAAGCTCGACCGGCTGGAGCTCACGCCCCTTAAGTTCGATGCCGGTGCCGCGCAGGTCCGCAAGCCAATTCGCGTCGATCCATTTTTTCGATGCCGGCGATGCCGAAATTGTCGATGTCCACGGCCCCAAGGACATGGGCAGCCAACGGACCGTTGGGATAGAGCCGTTGATTTTCGGGCCGAAAGCCGACCGCCGCCAGTCCGGAATCGATGACCGCCTGCTGTTTGTCCGGTGGTATCTGCCGCTTGATCCACGTGAAGGCATCCTTGCGTCGGAGACGGGTATGGAGTTCGCGTGCGTCGAGTTCGGGGAAGATCGAAGTGAGTTTCTCGACCACCTCGTCCAGATCGGGAATAGACCGCGGCTCGACGTAGAGTGACGCGGTCGGAATGTCGGTCGCGAGCAGCTGTCCGTTCCTGTCGACGATTGCAGGTCGTCCACCGGGAGCCCTGTCATAGGTGAGGCGGGTTTCGCGGCCAGCCTCTTCCTGCATGCCGAGTTGCACAAGTCGTATGAACGCGCCGGCGAAAATGGCGGCGAACGCTGCCATGATGCAGACGATGCGTAACCGCCTGCTGCGTGCCCTGCTCCGCAGGGCGAAGGCGTGCTTCCTCATTTCGATCCCTCGACGAGATAAGAGGCAATGGCTCAATAGAGGCCTTGGGGGGCTGCCAGAAGCTGCTCGCGCAACGCGGCAGGGAGTTCGGCTCCCTCCGCGCCGAACCCGTCTATGACGGGACAGTCCGTCAAGCACGGCCCGGTTCCCGGTTTGAAGACCTCGACAGCCGAACCGGGGTCTCCTGAAGCGGCCCGCCTGCCCGTGCGGCGGTTCACGCTCGCGAAGGTCAGGCCGTGCGGAACGGGGAAGTCCACGGCAGGTTTGCCACGCATTGCCACCTTCATGAAGTCGATGAAGATCGGGGCCGCGAGTCCGCCGCCCGTTTCGCCGTAGCCCATGGGTTTCGGTGCGTCGTATCCCATGAAGATGCCGGTCACCAGCGTCGGGGTGTAGCCGACGAACCAGACATCCTTCTCGTCGTTCGTGGTCCCGGTCTTGCCGGCGACCGGTGCGCCGAGCTGCGCCACCCGGTGCGCCGTTCCACGCTCGACCACGCCGCGCAGCATCGATGTCACCTGATAGGCCGTCATCGGATCGAGCACCTGCTTGCGGGTGTCGCGAAGCACCGGCTCTTCCTGATGCTGCCAGGTTGCGGCGTTGCATCGATCGCAGGCGCGATCGTCGTGACGGAAGATCGTACGACCGTGACGATCCTGGATGCGGTCGATCATCGAGGGCTTAACGGCGTGTCCGCCATTGGCGAGGACCGCATAGGCCGAAACGAGCCGCGTCAGCGTGGTTTCGCCGGCTCCGAGCGACATCGGCAAGTAGGGGGCGAGCTTGTCGTAGAGGCCGAAGGCGCGGCCATATTCGGCAACGACGTCCATGCCCAGATGCCGGGCGAGGCGCACCGTCATCAGGTTGCGGCTTTTCTCAAGGCCGGTGCGCAGAGTGGAAGGACCGCCGAATTTGCCGTCGTAGTTCTTCGGTTTCCAAAGACGACCCGCCCCGTCCGGCATCGAAAAGGGTGCGTCCATGACCAGCGCCGCCGGCGTGTAGCCGGTATCCAGGGCGGCGGCGTAAACGAAGGGCTTGAAGGCCGAGCCGGGCTGGCGCAAAGCCTGCGTCGCGCGATTGAAGCGTGACTGTGCAAAGGAAAAACCGCCAATGCTCGCCAGCACGCGACCCGTATTCGGGTCCATCGACACGATCGCGCCCTGCACTTCGGGTATTTGTCGCAGGAGGTAACCGTCTTCCGCCTTCTCGACATGAACAACGTCCCCCGGCGAGAGGACCTTGTCGATGGAGTCGACCTGCCTGATCCTGCCTCCGGCAGAAAGCTTCAGCGCCCACTGCATGGTATTGCTGCCGATAAAGCCCGTTTCGGGGCCGGACGGCGAGTGCTCGGGACCGGGCTTTGCACTGCGAAGTCCGATGCGTATACCCGCATCGGAACGGGAGAGCACTACGGCGATCTGCCACTCCTTCACATCCGTCAAAGTCTTCTGCTCAGCCAAGGCGGCCGTCCAGTCGGAGACATCGATATGTGCGACCGGCCCCCGAAAACCCCGCGCCTGGTCGTACTCGACGAGGCCGGCCCGAAGCGCCTTCAGCGCAGCCGCCTGAAGGGTTGGATCAAGCGTCGTGCGCACCGAAAGCCCGGCATTATAGAGAGCCGCCTCGCCATATTGCCCGGCGACTTCCCGGCGCACTTCCTCGGCGAAATAGTTTGCCTCCGCCATCAAGGGGGTTTCCGCCCGAGGCTTAACGCCGAGAGGTCTCGCCATCATGCTGCTTGCCTCCGCGGCGCTGACGAAGCCGTTGCGTTGCATCTGGCCGATCACCCAGTTGCGCCGGCTGACCGCGCGTTCGGGATGCCGGTGCGGGTTGTAGTTGTTGGGTCCCTTCGGCAGAGCAGCGAGATACGCTGCCTCGGCAACGGTCAATTCGCTGACGGACTTGTCGAAATAGGTCAGCGCACCGGCGGCAATGCCGTAGGCCCCGAGCCCCAGGTAGATGTCGTTCAGATAGAGTTCGAGAATTCTGTCTTTGCTGAGCGAGTGCTCGATGCGGATCGAAAGCACCGCCTCCTTGATCTTGCGTTCAAGGGTGCGATCCGAAGAAAGCAGAAAGTTCTTGGCAAGTTGCTGGGTGATCGTCGAGGCTCCGATCATCCGTTGCCGGAGCCCAGATTCACGGCATTGGACCAGGCAGCCTTGACGATGCTCAAGGCATCGATTCCGGAATGGGTATAGAAGCTCTTGTCTTCCGCCGAGACAAAGGCTGCCTTCACGCGCTGCGGGATCGCGGCGATAGGCAGATACAGACGCCTTTCCTTGGCGTATTCGGCAATCGGCGTTCCGTCATACGCGTAAAACCGCGTCATGAGCGCCGGCTCCCATTCTGCAAGCTTGCGGTGATCCGGCAGATCCTTCGCGATTCCCGACAGATAAACGGCGCCCGTGCCGAAGATAGCCAGCAATGCAGCCGAGGCGATGCCGAATATATAACCGATGACCTTCATGCCGATACCAGTGGCTCCGACCAGACAAAAACTTGACACAGGAGTAGATGCCGCCTGTGGCGGATGCCGCGACGGTCGTGATTGAATGCCTGGAGCGGGATGAGGAAAGTGTGTGCGGCTTTCCGCCCGCATCCCTCTCTAACTTGTTGGAATCGTTCACGTTCGTGATTTTTGGTCGACTCGACCAGAAATCGTCGTGATCTTGTACTGCCTTGAACTGCGGGGAGAATGGCAGAAGCAAGAGCACTCGACAAACGAGCAATCTTGCGGGTAGGCATGAATCAAACTTGGTCTAAACGAAGCTGATTCCATGGAACTCCCAAAACTGCCCCTCAATGCATTGCGTGCCTTCGAGGCATCGGCGCGCCACTGCAGCTTTACCCGTGCCGGACTGGAGCTACGGGTTTCGCAGACCGCGATCAGCCATCAAGTGAAGTCGCTCGAGGATCTGCTTGGCGTCAAGTTGTTCCGGCGGCTGCCGAGGGGCCTCGCCCTTACCGATGAGGGGTCGGCGCTTGCGCCGGTGATGAGCGACGTGTTCAAGCGCATGTGTGCGACCATAAGCCGTTTCGAAGAAGGAAACTTCCAGGAAGTCGTGACCGTTGGCGTCGTCGGCACCTTTGCGATCGGCTGGCTGATGCAGCGCTTGCCGGATTTTCATGATGCACATCCGAACCTGGACCTCCGCATCCTGAGCAATAACAACCGCGTCGATCTGGCCGGCGACGGCCTCGACTTCGCGATCCGGTTCGGGGACGGGTCATGGCATGGCACGGACGCAATGCATCTGTCGGTCGCACCGCTATCGCCGGTCTGCTCGCCTCGGATTGCTGCTCGGCTCAAGGAACCGGTCGACCTCGCCGGAATCGAGCTGTTGCGTTCGTACCGATCCGATGAGTGGGCCCAATGGTTCCGGGCAGCGGGCGCCCAGCCTCCCATCCTGCGCGGCATGGTTTTCGATACCTCGCTGGCGCTGGCAGAGGCGGCCGCCCGGGGCTCAGGCGCAGCCCTCCTGCCGATCACCATGTTCGAGCATTATATCGAGAGCGGGCGGCTGGTGCAGCCTTTCGACATCACGGTGGCAGCGGGTGACTATTGGCTGACATGGCTGAAGTCACGCCAGTTCACCAGGGGCATGACCGCGTTCAAGTCGTGGCTGAAGCAACAATTGCCCAACCCTGCCGGCGTGCCATAGGCGGCAGGTTAGCTGCCGGGGCACGCCCGCCCCGGCATACCTGGCTTCAACCTGGTCGCCGCGCCCTCATGTCAAGGGCGAGTTCGCTGTCCTTGATTTCGCTGGTCGGCGCGAGCATCGAAAGTTCGAACGGCCGCAATGCGCTGCTTTCGGCCATGCGATGCGGCCAATCAGGATTGACGAGCGCGCCGCGTCCGAGCGCGATCATGTCCGCTCCGGCTTCCATCACCTGCTCAGCGCGCGCAAGATCGTGCAGGCTGCCATTGGCGATGAGGAAGAGACGCGGAGCGTGACGACGGGCAAGCGACACGAGAGAGATGTCGCCGCCTTCGAAGGCCGGTTGCCAGGCTTCGAACTCCGTCACGTGAGCGAAATCGGCCGGGCTCGCGGCCAGCGCCTCGAACACCCTCGCCGCCCCCTGTTCCCGTTCCGCCCATTTGTGCCGGAAGTCGTTGACCTTCCCCTGGGAGAGGCGCAGGCCGAGCGGCACGGATTGGCCGATGGCCGCGCGCACGGCCTTCAGCACTTCCAGGGACAGGCCCAGGCGAGCGATGATGTCGCCGCCCCAACGATCCTTGCGATGGTTGGTGTAGTCGGTGAAGAACTGATCCAGGAGATAGCCGTTGGCGCCGTGGATCTCGATGCCGTCGAAACCGGCGACCTCGATCGCCAGGCGCGCGGCACCGGCGAAGCCCTCTATCGCGGCGGCGATCTCTGCTTCGCTGATCTCGCGCGGCACGGCATAGGGGCCGTCGCCGCGGTAGCCGGTCATCTGGCTGCCTTTGGGGCGGATGGCCGATGGGCCGACTGTACCGGAACGGTGAGGATTTGCTTGAGACAGCGCGCCGCCATGCATGAGTTGCGCGAAGATCCTGCCGCCGGCCGCATGGACCGCATCGACGACGCGGCGCCAGGCGTCCGCCTGTTCCCGGTCGGTCAGACCGGGCTGGCCCGAATAGGTCTGCGCATAGACCTTGTCTGTGTAGATCCCTTCTGTCGTCACCAGGCCGAAGCCGCCGCGTGCGAAGCGCTGATAGTAGTGCACCATGCGTCCGCCCGGCACACCGGCGGACGAGGCGCTGATGCGTGTCATCGGAGCGACCGACAGGCGGTTGGCGAAATCGAGACCTTTGAGGCTGGTACCGGTGAAGACCGGTGAGGGGATGATCGCCGGCGCGTTCATGTCAGCGGTTCCCGTCGAGCGCGATTGCCTCGATCTCGATCAGCGCCTTTGGCGAATAGAGCGAGGAAACCTCGATGATGCTGTCGGCCGGATAGGGCGCGGAAAACCATCTGCGGCGCAGTTCTACGATCTTTGCGAAATTTTCCATGGAGCGCAGGAAAATCGTAACCTTGACGACCTTGTCGAGCCCGGAACCGGCGGCCTTGAGGGCGCGATCGAGATTGCCGAAAGCCTGCTCGGCCTGGCGGTCGAAGTCGCCCTCGCCGACGATCTCGCCATCGTCGCCGATCGCCGCCTGACCCGAAACGAAGACGAAGCCATTGGCCTTGATTGCCTGCGAAAGCAGGAACGGCGCATAGGGATCCGGCTTCGTGACGACCTGTTCGAGAAACATGTGGTGTCCTTTCATGATTGAGTTTTGCTCAGCTCGGCACTGTCGCCTTGCTCGTCGAGGGCAATATGTTGGTCCCTTCGCGCATTGACAAAGGAGCATTTCTCAGTCGATAGATGAGTTGAACTCATGCGTGGGGAAGTGATGAGAAAGCTGCCGCCACTTGGCGCATTGCGGGTCTTCGAGGCTGCTGCCCGCCGGCTTAGCTTCAAGGACGCAGCCGAGGAACTCAACGTTTCGGCGACCGCCGTCAGCCACCAGATCCGCCAGTTGGAGGAGACGCTGAATGTCAGGCTCTTCGATCGCGCAACGCGACAGGTGCATCTGACCGCCGCGGGAAAGACGCTGTATCCGGTGCTGCGAGACGGCCTGGACCGCTTCGAACAGGCGATCGCAGACGTGCGCCGCCAGCAGGCGGGACAGGTGGCGCGGCTCACGTCCACCGTCGCCTTCGTCGCGAAGCGGCTGGCGCCGCTCGCAGGCTCGTTTCGCGAGGCGTATCCGGATTGGACGTTGCGGCTCGACGCCTCCAACCGGCCCGTCGATCTGGAGGCGGATGCGGATGCCGCCATCCGTTTCGGCGGCGGCAACTATCCGGGGCTTGTCACGGAGCCGCTGTTTGCGGATCGCTTCGCGCCGGTCTGCGCGCCGCGCCTGGTTCGAACCAGCGCTGCCGATCTCCGGCATGCGACGCTCATCCATTTCGATTGGGGTCCGGCACGGCGCGACGATCCGCGCGCGCCCGTGTGGCGGCAATGGCTGGCACGGGCCGGCGTCGCCGACATCGACGCGAGCGCGGGAATTTCATTCACCGACGAAATCCACGCGGTCCAGGCCGTGGTGGCCGGGCAGGGGATCGGGTTGCTGAGCCTCACCCTGGTCGCGGAAGAGCTCGCCTCCGGCCTCCTCGTCCAGCCATTCGAACTGTCGCTCGAAGGCGACCGCTGCGATCTCGTCTACAGCCCGAGCATGGCCGACCGGCCCGCGACGCGCGTGCTGCGCGAGTGGGTGTTTTCGCAATTCGGCGGTACGGAGCATCGATTCGGCCGGCGGTCACTTGCCCAGCCTCGCCAACATGACCGCTCCCCGACATAAATGCGCACCCATTGGACGCTCACGCCGCCTCGCCCGTCACCCGCCAGATCACGTCGCCGACATCGTCCGCCACCAGCAAGGAACCGTCCGGGCCGAGGCTGACTCCGACCGGCCGTCCATAGGACGCCCGCTCGTCGGGCGAAAGGAAGCCGGTCAGAATGTCGCGCGGAGGGCCGGCGGGGCGTCCGTTTGCGAACGGTATGAAGACAACCTTGTAGCCGCTCAGCGAGCTGCGGTTCCAGGAACCATGCTGACCGATCACCATTCCATCCGGAAAGCCGGGCAGAGTGCCTGCGGGAAGCCAGCAAAGACCGAGCGATGCAGTGTGTCCACCCAGGGCATAGTCCGGCGTCAAAGCGGTTGCGAGCAAGGCCCGATCCTGCGGCACCCGGTGGTCCACGATCTGCCCCCAGTAGCAATAGGGCCATCCATAAAAACCACCGTCGCGAACGGATGTCAGATAGTCGGGAGGCGTCTCGTCGCCCAGCCCGTCGCGTTCATTGACGACCGTCCAGAGTGCACCTGTCGTTGGCTCCCATGCCATGCCTACCGGGTTCCGCAAACCGGAGGCAAAAATGCGGCGTTCACCACTCTCGAGGTCAAGCTCGTGAATGGCCGCCCGTCCTTCCTCGGCCGCCATGCCGCGCTCGCCTATGTTGCTGAGCGACCCGACGCCGATGAAGAGCTTTCGTCCATCGCGACTGGCAAGCAGGCTGCGTGTCCAGTGCCCGCCGCCCTCGAAGTCTGCCAGCTTTCGCCCTGTCGCGCGGATGCTGGTATCGCCCGTTTCATAGGGGAACGCGACCACCCCGTCCGTGTTGCCGACATATAAGGTATCGCCCAGCAACGTCATGCCGAAGGGCTGATTGAGCCCGTCGAGAAATACGGTGCGTATTTCGGCCACGCCGTCGCCGTCCGCATCACGCAAAAGCGAGATGCGGTTCGGACTGGCGCCGACTGCAGCGGCGCGTTTCATTGTGGTGAACATGGCGTAGTCGAAGGCAGATTTTATGCCCCCCGGTTCGCTGAGCGCCTCGGCGACCAGTACGTCGCCATTCGGCAACACCTCAATCCAGCGGGGATGTTTGAGCCCGGCCGCGAATGCGTTCACCTTCAGCCCAGCCGCCGCAGTCGGCACTTGCCCATCGGTCCATCCCCTGGCCGTAGGCATTTTCAGGGTGGGAATGCCTTGCGGTTTGGCTTCCGGGATCTTCGGGACGCTACCATAGGCGGGTTCCGGAGAAGCGCCGTTCTGGCGGCGAACAAGGATTGCTGCGGCACCGATCAGTGCGACCAATCGACCAAAAACGTCTGACAGGCCCATGTGTCCTCCTAGCCTTTTGCGAAAGCTAGCCGAAGCGCCCGCGGGTGGATACCCTCAAACTGCATTGTTCTGTGGCTGGGAAAAGTCTCCTGTTGCCGATTGCCTGATCCGCCAGCGCTGCTATCGCGGTCGCGCGCGTCTCCTCGCACGCGTCGGAGGGGGTGCGCTGAGGGGGACCAAAGTCGCCCAATCGGAACAATCGGCGTCGTGGTCGATTACAATGGAGCTTGCCAGCTACGTTGGATGGGATGGCGAAGATCCCCGGGACGCAATCTCTCCCGCCAGTGCTTGAGCCGCGAACGGGAACGCCGAGCCCCAGGCTGGCCGAGAACGAATTTCGCCGCCGCTTCCTCAGCCGTTTCCAAGACCCGGTTTTCAGTGGTCTTCGATCGGAACTGGATAAGATCGCCGCAGCGGCTTGGGATGCTTATTCCAACGAGCGAAAGGCACCTATCACGCGCAAGGCGGGCACTGCCTTCAAGGACCCCGATTACGACCTGTCCGTCGATTGGCTCGCGGCGCGCGACGCAATTCATGCTGCGCAGGAGCGTCATTCGGACCGTCGGGGTCCCGCGCGCATCCTGTTGATCAGCGGGTCATCGCGCAGCGAACACACTTGTCCCGGCGAAATGTCGAAATCCTATCGGCTGACGCGGATCGCGCAGGAAACGATCGATCAAACGTCGGGGGTGAAGACCAGCATACTCGAGCTGCACCGCCTTACTTCGGAATATGGGCGAACGATCCACCCGTGCAAAGCCTGCTTTTCCACCTCGCCGGCCCTCTGCCACTGGCCGTGCTCCCGCTATCCCAACTACTCGCTTGGCCAGGTCGACGACTGGATGAACGACATCTATCCGATGTGGGTAGAGGCGCACGGCATCATGATCGTCACGCCTGTGAACTGGTATCAGGTCTCGTCGCCGGTAAAGCTGATGATGGATCGGCTGGTTTGCGCGGATGGCGGCAATCCGGACCCCACCCTCACACAGGGCAAGGATGCGAAGCTCGCAAAGGCGCTTGAACTCCAAGGCTGGAACTATCCTCGGCATCTCGCCGGGCGGCTCTTCTCCGTCATCGTTCACGGGGACGTGGAGGGGGCCGAGAACGTTCGACGCAGCCTGTCCGACTGGCTGTGCTACATGCATCTCGAGCCGGCGGGGCCCTTGGCGGAGATGGATCGCTATATCGGCTACTGGAAGCCATACGCGCTCAGTCGCCAGGAGCTTGATGCGGATGAGGCCGTGCAGGAAGAGGTCCGCAATGCGGCGCGAACATTGGTCGAGGCGGTGATGCTCAAACGCGCCGGCAAGCTCGTTTCGGCCGGAGGCGAGCTCCCGGCCTCACGGCAGAAATAGTCAAGTTCTGGCCCTTGCGAAGCGATCCGAGGAACAACTCATATCCAGGAGCGTTGGGCCACCACAGGAGGAATAACGATGGCCGACCCAAATCTGCATCAATCGCATGACCTCATCGCCAGCGACATGGTCGTGGGCACCACTGTCTACGACATGAACGGCAATCAGGTAGGCTCAATAGAGAGAATCATCCTGGAAAAGCGCGGTGGACGCGTCGCCTATGCCGTGATGAGCTTCGGTGGCTTTCTCGGGGTTGGACATGAACACTATCCGCTTCCCTGGGAAATGCTGGACTACAATACGGATCTCGGCGGGTTCCAGGTGAACATCACAAAGGAACAGGTCGAAGGAGCCCCGCGCTATCCCGCAGACCGGGAATATGACTGGGGGCCCGAAAGCGGCCGTAAAGTCTACGACTATTATGGCATTCCACCGTACTGGGTATGAATTCGCAAATGCTCAGCGCTCCCCGTCCGCGTTGCTCGGGGAGTGCTGTCCATTGCCGCTTCGCTGCCATCGCGGAGCGCCTTGGCGGCAAGCGCCAACAGACATGATCTTTCCGCCTGAATCGGGACTACTCCGAAAGTGCGCTGCTAAGTACTCTCCCGCGCTGCTCGCGTGGCTCTCCAGGTCTCGTGTCCGTGCGCCCCCGGAGGGGCACCTCGCGCAGTTTCGGCTGCGTCATCAGCGGCTCGTTGACGGGTGAGACGGCCGGCCGCATACCCAGCTTCAAATGCTTCGCGTGTTCGTGCCATGTCACGGTTGCACCGGGCAACATGTCCCAGCCCTCGCCACCATTCTTCCCAAGCGTCCGTTACTTGCATCTGAACCTCCCTGGCGCAGCCGGGACCGCTTCGTGTGGAACTTGAGCCGACCGGGTCGTCGGCCGCATTGCTGGCGAGGTCGTCCGAGGTGACACTATTCAGCAGCAATACACTTCGCGAGCCCGCCGTTTGCCCTTTGGAACTACGTCGCGCGCATTCCCGGCTGAGTGCCAACCAATATATATCATAGCATGATATACGCAAAGAATGTATTCGGTGCCTTTCGGCGCACATGGCACCGTTCGGCTCGTCAAGCGTTGATTGTCATGCTTCTGTCCTATGGGCTTCTTGCAAACCTCAGCACGATTGCTCGCCTCTCGCGAACGCGGATTCAAGTTGCCTCCACGAGAGGTCATTCGCACCCGGCGCGGTGGGCGTTCTGGTGTCAGACCCGGTTAGTCGACTATTCAACATCAACTGCTCAGCGTTCCCTGAAAACGGAAGGCCGATTCGGGCGAATGGAGCTAATGTGATCCTGGTTTCACGGTCGTCCTGATCTTCGCCACTGCCTCGAGCGTGCGGTGGACCGGGCACTTGTCGGCAATTTCGGCGATCTTGCCGCGAAGCTCCTCCGAGACCCCGCCATCAATGGAAATGACGCGTTCGAAACGATCGATCCTGCCGCTGCCGCTGCGTTCCGGTTCGGTGCACTCCTCGCAATCCTTTGCATGGATCTTCGCGTGCGAGACGTCGACGCCGATGCGTCCGAGCGACAGCTGCTTATGGTCGGCATAGAGGCGCAGCGTCATCGAGGTGCAGGCGCCAAGTGCAATGGACAGGAAGTCATAGGGCGATGGTCCGGAATCGAGCCCACCCACGCTCTCGGGTTCATCGGCGAACAGCCGATGACCGCCAGCCTGAATCGCGTTCTGAAACTTGCCTTCGCCCGTTTCCATCACACGCACATGTTCAATCGGTCCGGTGCCCTGCGGCGTATCGGCGGCAAGATAGCGCGTCAGCCATGACGAAATGATCCGTCCGGCAAAGGCCGCATCCTCAGGGTCGGTGAGCAGGTGATCGGCACTGTCGAGCGAAACAAAACTTTTCGGATGCCTCGCCGCGCTGAAGATCTCAGTAGCGTTCTCGATTCCGACCGTCTGGTCCAACGGCGCGTGAAGAATGAGAAGCGGTTTTCTCAGGCTCGCAACAGAGTCTTTTATGCGCTGTGCACGCGCGTCCTCGACAAATTGCTTTCTGATGAGGAACCTGCGCCCGGCAAGATCAACTTCGGCTGACCCGGTCTTCTCGATCTCCTCGAGACTCGCTCCGAAGTTCTTCAAGACGTGGCCGACATCGGCCGGCGCACCGATCGTAGCAACGGCGCGGACCTCAGGAATGTCCCCGGCGACGGCCAGGACGGCGGCGCCGCCGAGCGAGTGGCCGATCAGCACCGCGGGTGCCTGATAATGGTGGCGTAAATAGTCCGCGGCTGAGAGCAGGTCGGCAACATTGGAGGAGAAATTGGTCGAGCCGAACTCACCTTCGCTCGACCCCAAACCCGTGAAATCGAAACGCAGGACAGCGATGCCTTCGCGCGCCAGCTCTGCTGCAACGCGGCGCGCTCCCGCGAGATCCTTGGAACAGGTGAAGCAATGGGCAAAAAGCGCGTAGGCGCGCAATGGCCCGTTGGGTAGATCAAGGCGCGCGGCGAGCGTCGCGCCGGAATGGCCGGAAAATTGGAGCCGTTGCGAGTTGAAAGACATGGTGACTTCTCCGCTGCAAGGAAATCATCATTCTACATCCGCAAGGCCATGCGGCGAGACAGAATGGCGCCGGCGCGCTCGCCGCCTTTGAACTCGGGCCCGCTTCAACAGTTTGCTTGAACAGAAATTGTATCATGCTATGATATAAAACGGAGGAGGAGAGACATGGCCGAAACGAATGACAGCGGTTGGGCGGCGTACCGACCTTCCAAGGGTGTATGGTTCTGGTCGGTTGTCGGCTCATCGATACTGACTATGGTCGTCGGTTTCACATGGGGCGGTTGGACGACAGCAGGGCGTGCCGGAACCATGGCCGATCTCGCGGTCCGGCAGGCTCGTGCAGAGCTCATTTCAAACGTTTGCGTGCACAATTTCGTGTCCGCCCCCGACGCGGCACAAAAGCTTGTGGAACTCAAGTCGAAGTCCAGTTGGGAACAAGACAATTTCATCGAGGAGGGGGGCTGGGCGGTCGTTGCCGGTCTGTCGAAGCCGGTTCCAGATGCGGCCGATACCTGTGCCGATGCGCTTGTAAGCTTGGAGGAACTTCCATCGCTCTCGGAAGTCGAGACGAGCAGCTGAACGGCGTCTTTCGACGAATGGCTGTGGCGGCTGGGGCGAGGGAAGGGGCAGCCTGAAATGATTTCAGGCTGCCCCTTCGGCATTTGATTTATACCTCAGCTTGCCAAAGACATGCCCTCGCAATGACAGCATTTGGCGATATAGTTCGCGAGCGCGGCACTTGCGGCATTCGCCGTTCAGATAAGTGGGCGCGCTCGCGCCTCCTCCCTCCTGAGGTGCAACCAGTATATATCATAACGTGATGTAAACAAAGGATGTTACGAATGCCCTCCGGCGCAGGTTCTCGCTCCCGCACACAAGTCCCTGAGATTGCCGATGAGGAGGCGCTTGATCCGGGGGTGTTCGAGGGGCTGGCCGGAGTCAGGCTGGCCATGCGTCGCTTCCTCTCCTTCAGCGAGGCGGTCCTTTCCGAGGCGGGCGTGACTTCGCAACAATATCAAGCACTGCTGGTACTCAAAGTTGCTCCCCAAAGCCGAATCATGCTCCGACAACTCGCCGAAGAGATGCTGATACAACATCACGGCGCGGTTCAGCTCGTTGACCGGCTGGTGGCGGCTGGACTGGCACTGCGAATCCCATCGGCCGACGACAAGCGCCGCGTCCTTGTCGGCCTCACCGATTATGGCGAACGGGTTCTGAACTTCCTGGCCAAAAGACATCTGGGTGCGATGCTCGATAACGAGCCGTTGCTGATTGAATCTCTCTCGCGTCTCCGCGCATTGGCTCGGACCGGGTAACCCCGGTCCAGTCCGCTGGTCACGTGGCGAACTGCCCAAACTACCCGATCCGGATCACCGACTCGGAGATGAATTCGAGGTCGGATACCACAAGGTTCTCAGAGCGGGCCCCCTTACGGAGGCGACCCCGCTGTGTCGTAGTCCGATCAGTGACAAGGACCACGCTGGAGCGCCGAACCGTCGGAGGCGCATTCATCACTGGGCGGTCGAGCTGCCCGGCGCATTGTCGGTACTGGACTTTGCGGTGTGTTCTGTCGGCCCCTTGTACAGCATCCGGCTATAGTCGAAGTTCTCCAGCTGCCTGACCTCAGCGACGCCGTAACTGAGTTCGTAGCGTCCGCTACCGCTGGCCCACGCCGCAGGCCCCGCGTAGGGGAATGCGCGATAGCCGCGACCGTATATTCTTGTGTCCGCGACCACGGCCGCGAGCCGGCCATCCTTGACGAGAATGTCGCTGATATAGCCATAACGTTCAGCATTGTTCAGGAAGGCGGTGTCTCCGATGATGTCCGTGGCCTTGATCAGCTGCGGCCCGGTCGCCAGGTCCTCCTCCACGGTCGCAACTTGGCCCGCCTCCTTCTTGTGAAGAGCGCCGGGTGGTTGGGCGGCTGCCGCCGAATAGTCGTCGACAGTGTCCTCCGTTATCGGCACCGTTATGCGAGATCCGTCCTTTGAGAACTTCAGATCGTTCCAGGGAATGCTGACATGTGTGTCGCCCACCTCCCAAAGGCCGCCCACCTCGGCAATAAGCGAGAGAACTTCGCCGTCGCGGTCGAAGACGATATTCTCGACGTCGCCGATCTCTTCACCTTCGCGGCCTAGCACGACGGCGTCGTCGAAGACCTGGTCGACGCTCCACCCGGAGGTGTAAAGCGGTTGATAGCTCCAATTGGAAAGAACGACCCTTCCTGCGGCGGGGTTCGTCGTTCCGGTCTGCGGCGGCGCGTCCGCGCCACTTTGTTGTGCGGGCAGGTCTCCCGGACGAATCAAACGAGATTTGCCCACATCTGGCGCCGGCTCGACCAATTCGCTGTCGCCCACCTTTGGCGGCTTAATCACGCCATTGCAGTCATCGAGCGTCTGGCTGAGTGACTTCTGGTCGCCGTCGGGCGGAATGCGGCAGGGGATCTCGGTGTTTTGCGCAAATGCCTGCGGCAACACAGGCGTTGCTATCAGGGCTGCGAATGCGAGCAACGGGGGCGCAAAAAGTAGTCTGCTCTGTTTCATCGGATTGGTCCCTTCCATCAGCCCCGCCGGAACGGCCGCACTTCCGTAAGGGCACCCTCGAATCGGTACCGTTCTCAAGGCCAACTGTTGCCGCATGCATTGGTTCCAGGGATCGCCCAGGTAATGATGCCTCGCTGGCCACATGGCAACTCAGGCGTCTGACGCGAAGTGTTTTGGTCCGTTCGCCCTGGCCGAAGCGCAGCGTCCGCTGTGGAGGACGGCTTGGGACGTGTTATGCTGTTGGTGACCGCGATCTCCCAACTCCTGAACGAGCGGACGGATCGGATCGACGGCGGCAGCCAGGGACGGTTAGACGGCGGATGCTGGCAACTATCCGCGTTGCATTAACGTTCTACAGGCTGCCGAAGCCTTGGCTCTAGGCGGATGGCTCTGTTCCACAGTGATTCAGGCGGAGGTGAGAGCATGCCGCGTTGGCGATGGTTGATGGCGCAGCTGACGCGCCGGCTCTGGGTGCACGCTACACTGATCGGCGCCCTGGGGGTGCTCGCCGCGATCTTCGCGGCGGTCGTCGATCGCTACATTCCCTGGATGATGCCAGGGAGGATTGGCGCCGATGCCGTCGACAGCATTCTTACCATCATCGCTTCCAGCATGCTGGCTGTGACCACTTTCTCGCTCAACATCATGGTTTCAGCCTATGGATCGGCTACCAGCAACGTCACCCCGCGTGCCACCAAGCTGCTTATCGAAGACCGCCTGACGCAGACGGTTCTCTCGACCTTTATCGGTTCCTTTCTGTTTAGCATCGTCGGCTTGGTCGTGCTCAAAACGGGCGCCTATGGCGAGCGCGGGCGTGTCGTTCTGTTCGTCTTCACAATCGTGGTCATCACGCTCGTGGTCGTGTCGTTGCTGCGTTGGATCGACCATCTGACCCGCCTCGGCCGAGTCGGCGAAACGACCGTACGAGTGGAGGAGGCGGCCAGGAAGGCCATTGAGGTACGGCTTGCGGAGCCCTATCTCGGCGGCAGGGCCTTGTCGGACCGGGCGAGCAGCATCCCGGAAACGGTAGCCGCGGTAACGGGCGACGCAATCGGTTATGTTCAGAACGTCGATATGCCGGCCCTGTCCCGACTCTGCGACAAGCACGATACCCAGATATACCTCAACGTTATCCCCGGAACGTTCGTCTACGCCGACACGCCGATCGCCTGCATTGGAGCAAGTGATGGTGATACTGACCTGGGGGCGCTCCGCAAGGCGGTGCGTGCGGCGTTCTCGATCGACGACGAAAGGTCATTCGATCAGGACCCGCGTTTCGGCCTCGCCGTAATGAGTGAGATCGCCTGTCGAGCCCTCTCCCCAGCGGTCAATGATCCAGGTACTGCGATCGATGTCATTGGCCGCTCGACTCGGCTATTAAGCATCTGGGCGCACGGGCGGGCCAATGGATCGCATCAGGATGAGCCGAAGCATCCAAATGTCCATGTGCCACCGCTCGCTACCGCGGACCTGTTCGAGGACGCATTCATGGCCGTGGCGCGCGACGGCGCAGGCCTGATCGAGGTGCAACTGCGGATCCAAAAGGCACTCCTGGTTCTCGCCCGCATGGGTGATGCTGACTCCAACGCTGCCGCTCTGCGTCAGTCGCGCATAGCCTTTGATCGCGCGGCCTCCTCTCTCCCCTTGGAGGCAGATAGGGCTCGGCTGCACGAGCTGGCTGTCGAATTCGGTACAGCAGCGGAATATAGGGGCGGCCACAAGCCGTTGTGAGATCCGGTCTGGGAAATTGGGGTAGGGCTTAGCAAACGATCTATTCAGAGGTGTCTCCGGTGACGGCGATCCCAATTTTCCGCCCCTCGCCATCGGCGTGTCGGGCGACATGCACAATTGACCCCCTAGCGACATAAAGAACTGACCCCTCTCGTTAGAGAGGAGGAATAGATGTCGATTTGAGAATTCGATGAATCCTGCATTGCCGAGAGGGATGCGGGGAGATGCGATGCTTGAACCTGACGAAGTGATGTCGATGGTGCGTCTGCATAAGAGTGGCTGGGGAGCCAAACGGATAGCGAAGGAATTCAAGTGCGCCCGCAATACGGTTCGCCGTTATCTCCGGGAAGGCGGGACTATTGCTTACAAAGGACGCCCGCGCGCGTCGGCGCTGGATGGTCTGGATGAGTGGTTGCGGGAGCGCTTCTTCCGCCACGAAGGCAACGCGGACGTCATTCGCCAGGAGCTGGAAAGCGAGCACGGGATCGCCATCAGCCTACGGCAGGTGGAGCGCCGGGTTCGGGAATGGCGGCGTGAACTGAAAGCGCAGAAGCGGGCGACGGTGCGCTATGAGACGGCGCCTGGCCATCAGATGCAGATCGATTTCGGCGACACGCGGGTCTGGATCGGCGGCGAGCGGGTGCGGATTCATGTGTTTGTCGCCACGCTCGGCTATTCGCGCCGGCTGCATATCCGGGCTTCGCAGCGGCAGCGGCAGACGGACTGGTTCGAGGGGATGGAGGGCGCTTTCCTGCGCTTTGGCGGCGTTCCCGCGGAAGTGCTGATCGACAATGCGAAGGCGCTGGTCGAGCACCATGATGCGGTGACACGCGAGGTCAGGTTCAATGCCCGGCTCCACGCCTTTGCCCGTTACTGGGGCTTCAGGCCGCGCGCCTGCGCTCCGTATCGGGCGCGCACGAAGGAGCAGACATCACGATGCACCTTGTTGGATTTGTTGAGCGTCCATTAACCGGGGTTGGCGGCTACCATAGCGGCCGCCGACGCCTTTTGCGAGTCTGACGTTGCCCGGTGG